>NZ_JBWKQB010000025.1:0-95628 GCF_059418545.1 Pseudomonas sp. GW821-FHT07G10
CCCCCCCCCCCCCCCCCCCCCCCCCCCCCCCCCCCCCCCCCCCCCCCCCCCCCCCCCCCCCCCCCCGCTCCCACATTTGATTTGTGTTTAGTCTGCTGACTTGGCCCGACGCGCCTTGAAAAACTCGCTCAGGACCGTGCCACATTCTTCGGCCAGGACCCCACCTTCGAACAACACCCGATGGTTGAGGAAGTCCTGGCTGAAGAACTGCCCCTGGCTTTGCACAATCCCCGCCTTGGGCTCCAGCGCCCCGTACACCACCCGCGCAATTCGCGAATGCACGATCAAACCGGCGCACATGCTGCACGGCTCCAGCGTCACATACAGCGTGCTGCCCGGCAGACGGTAATTGCTCGCAGCCTGCGCCGCTGCACGGATCGCGACCATCTCGGCATGTGCGCTGGGGTCGCTGCCGCTGATCGGGCAATTGAAGCCGCGACCGATGATTTCACCGTCCTGCACCAGCACCGCGCCCACTGGCACTTCCCCGAGCGCGGCGCCTTCGGCGGCCAGGGCCAGGGCTTCGCGCATGAAGTCCTGATCACGGCTGCGATCAATGATTTTCGGTTGACGCATCTGGCGCATCAGGAGACCTCGATGGCGGCCATCAGACCGGTTTCCATATGGTCGATCACATGGCAGTGGAACATCCACACACCCGGATTATCCGCCACCAGCGCGACACGGGCGCGCTCGTTTTTACCCAGCAGGTAGGTGTCAGTGAAGTACGGAATGATCGTCTTGCGGTTCGAGGAAATGACCTTGAAGCTCATGCCGTGCAAATGGACCGGGTGCTGATACTGAGTCATGTTTTTCAATTCGAATATGTAGCTTTTGCCCTTCTTGAGCGTGGCAATCGGGCGGTCGGCGCAGGTCTTGTCGGTGATGTCCCAGGCCTTGCCGTTGATCTGCCACAGACTCGGCGGTTTGCCATTGTCCACGTTCACCGAGACCGAGCCAACCCACTCGAAGTTGAAGTTGAGTTTTTCGGCGTTGGCGATGTCTGGCTCGGAGATCGGATTGGCCGGCAGCGCCGGTGGCCATTGGGTCGGGGCATCAGTGTTGGCCACCGAACGGAAAGTGCCGATACGTACCGGCCCGTTGCGCAGGGAGAGCTCTTCGCCGGCTGGCGGTGCCTTGATCGCCAGGCAGATACGCATGCCAGGTCCCAGCCAGTATTCCTTGCCCAGCGGTCGAGGCTCGATGGGGTTGCCGTCCAGCGCGTAGATCTGCGCTTCGACGCCGGGAATGTTGATCCGATAGGTCAGGGTGTTGTCGAGGTTGAGCAAACGCACCCGCGTGACCTGCCCGGCCGGGAGGTCGACCACCGCCTGCGATACGCCGTTGATGGTCGCCAGCCGGCCGGCCGTCCCGCCACGTGCAGCTTCGCGGGGAACGCTGAAGGCAACGAACGCGCCCTCTTCGTCGACATGCCAGCTCTTCAGGCTCAGGGTCCGCTCGTACTTGAAACCGGTGGGTTCACGCTCTTCGACGATCAACGGCCCGACCAGCCCGCGGCCCAGCTCCTTGCTGCTGTTCACATGCGGGTGATACCAGAAGCTGCCGGCGTCCGGCGCACGGAATTTGTAATCGAAATATTCGCCGGGCAAGACCGGCAATTGCGAGACGTAGGGTACGCCGTCCATCTCCAGCGGCAGGCGAATGCCATGCCAATGAATGGTGGTGGCGACCGGCAAATGGTTGATGAAGCGCACCCGCAGCCACTCGCCCTGGCGCACTCGCAACTCGGTACCCGGCGCCGAGGGGCCAAAGGCCCACGCTTCGGTTTTGTGCCCGGCAACCAGTTCTACGTCCAGCGGGGCGGCGATCAGCTCGTAGTCGTGACCTGCATCGGCGTCAGCCATCTTCCCCAGCCAATAGCGCGACGCGCCACCAGCCCCGACGCCAACCACTACAAGACCGGCCAGACCACCGAGTATCTGTCGACGGGAAAAGGACATGGATTCAACTACCTCACGTATCAGCAGCGGGCCTGAGCCCGCAAAAAGGCGAATACGATACACCTGCAGATGAGAAACAGTAAGGGCGCAAAGGTTTGTGTCGTCTGACAGGACGCCTTCGCGGACAAGCCACGCTCCCACACTTGATCGCATTCCCCCTTTAAGACTGCGATCTAATGTGGGAGCGTGGCTTGCCCGCGATCGGCCGCGAAGCGGTCGTAAAACCGGTGAATGCGTTCTGTCTGACAAACCGCGGTGGTAGATTTCAGGACTGCTTCGCAGCCCGGCGGGAGCAAGCCCCGCCACAAAAGCCGTTCTGCGGTTACGCCTCTAACCCCACCACCAAATGCACAACCCCACCCGCCAACACCATCACCGCCGGGACACCGGCCGCACGCAAGGCCACCGGGTCCATTTGCGTGTCATCGTGCAGCTCCACCCGCACCCGCGTCAGGGCAATTCGTTGCCGGGATTTGAGGTTATTGGCACCACCCAATGCGGCCACGACTTCTGGCTCCAACGATGAAGAGCTCTGCGGATCAATAACAACCTTGGGCTGATCCACCACCAGATCCGGTGTCAGGGCTTTCCAGAACGCCCGCTGCATTTTCTCGAACATATTCAGTTCTCCAGAACCAATGAGGTGACGACTGCCGTCTGTTGATGCCCGTGCAAGGCTTCACGCACCTGCTCGGCGCTTTCCAGACTCAAGACCCGTTGAGCAATGGCCTGGCATTCCCTCAGGTCCACTTCGCGGATTGTCGCTTTGATCGCCGGAATCAACGGCACACTGACCGACAGCTCATCCACTCCCAGCCCCAGTAACAGCGGCACCGCCAGGGTCTCGGAGGCCAGTGCGCCGCACACCCCGACCCACTTGCCGTGGGCGTGAGCGGCTTTCACGGTGTTGGCGATCAGGCGCAGTACTGCCGGATGGAGACTGTCGGCCTGGCTGGCCAGCCGCGGATGATCACGGTCCATGGCCAGGGTGTATTGGGTCAGGTCATTGGTGCCGATGGAGAAGAAGTCCACTTCGGGAGCGAACAGATCGGCCATCAACGCCGCGGCTGGAACTTCGATCATGATGCCGAGCTTGGGCAATGCCTTGAGCCCCAGTGTCAGCGCTTCCTCTTCGAGCATCTGCCGGGCCTGGCGCAGCTCGGACAGCTGGGTGACCATCGGCAGCATGATGTGCAAACGGGCCAGCCCGGCGCAGGTCAGGATCGCTCTGAACTGCTCACGCAACAGCTCGGGACGCTCCAGGCACAGGCGAATCCCGCGCATGCCCAGGAACGGATTGGCCTCACTCTCCATCGGCACGTAGGCCAGCGGTTTGTCGCCGCCAACGTCCAGGGTGCGCACCACCAGATTGCGCTCCGTCCCCAACGCGCGGGCGATGGCACTGTAGGTGACCGCTTGTTCATCATGGCTTGGTGCACTGTTGCGCTCCAGATAGAGAAACTCCGAACGCAGCAGACCGACACCCTCACCGCCCAGCGTCACCGCCTGCTCAACCTCTGGCAGCGAAGCGACGTTGGCCGTCACCTCGAAGTGATGACCGTCACGGGTACAGGCTGCCAGTGAAGCGTGTTCGAGTTCGCGCTGACGCCGTAGCTGTTGCTGCTGACGTTTGGTCTGTAACTGTTCGATAGCCGACAGATCCGGGTCCAGGTGCAGCTCGCCCTTGTCGGCATCGAGCAAGACTTGAGTGCCGCTGGCAAGCTGCAGCACTTGCGCCGGTAACCCGCACAAGGCCGGCAGGCCAATGGCCCGGGCGAGAATCGCCACATGACTGGTGGCGCCGCCGCCCACGGTGACAAAGCCCAGCACCTTGCCGGTATCAAGGCCTGCGGTCTGCGAAGGCGTCAGTTGTTCAGCGATCAGGATCGCCTGCTCCGGCAAGACCCAGGCGTTGTCCTGCACACCGAGAATCAGTTTGAGCACCCGCTGGCCAACGTCCGCCAGGTCCAGAGCGCGCTCGGCCAGTAATGGACTGCCCAGGCTTTTGAACAGCTGCGAAGTCGTCTCGGTCGAACTGCGCCAGGCGAACGCGGCACTTTTCCCTTCAGCGATCAAGGCGTGGGCCTGCTCCAGCAAGCCTGGGTCTTCCAGTAATTCCTGATGCGCCTTGAAAATCTCCGCTTGCGCACTGCCTGTCGCGTTGTCGCGCAAGCGTTGCAATGCTTGCGCAGACTGGAGCAATGCACGCTCCAGATGCCTGCGCTCTTCGGCTTGATCCGAGCCTGACTCAACCACTTCAAGGGTCTGCTCCGCCACTTGGACTACCTGCCCGAACGCCGAGCCCGGCGAGGCACAGACGCCACGCAACAGCTTCGCCGAAGACGCTTCAACCAGCGTAACCGGCTCACTCATCGCCACCGCAACGACCGTTTCACCACAACCCGCCGCCAGCAACTCGGCCAGGGTCTTGATCGCCAGCTCGGCATCCTCGCCCACCGCACTGACCTGCAAGGTATCGCCCTGCGCGGTCTGCAACGCCATGATCGCCACCAGGGATTTGGCGTTGGCACTGGCCTGTTGTTTATGCAGACAAATGCTCGCCGAAAACCCCTTCGCCGCCTGGGCAAATACCGCCGCAGGACGTGCATGCAAACCGTTCAGGTTGGGCAGGGTCAGCGGTTTGGAGAACCGCGCTTCGCCCTCTTCCTGCGCCACACTGGTACGCGGATCGCCCAGGCTCAGGCGCAACACCGGCTGCGCGCATGCCACCAGACCGCTGTCCGGTGTCAGCAGACTGAAGGGCTCGCCGCTGACCACCAGCATCAAGGTCAGCAGGCTGCGGGCATGCAAGCCAACGTTGTCGGCGTCGAACTCGATCAATGCCTGCCCGGCCTCAACCCGCTGGCCCTCTTCCACCAACCTTTTGAAACCCTTGCCGGCAAGGTTCACCGTGTCCAGACCAATGTGCATCAACACCTGCACACCGCTGTCGTCGGTGATGCTGACCGCATGGCCACTCTGTTGCACATTGCTGACCACCCCGGCCAGCGGCGCGCAGAGGGTTTGCGACGTCGGATCGATGCACAGGCCGTCACCGATCAGACGGCTGGAAAACACCGGGTCCGGCACTTGATCGAGCGGCATCAGCACCCCGGACAAGGGCGCTAGCAGTTGCAAATGTTGGGTTGTGGCCATGACTTCACCTGCTGTTTTGTTCTTTTAAGTGCTGATGGAGCACGCGCCCCGACAGCATCGCTTATTTCCACCAGTACTCGACCTGCAAACCGACATTCGAGCCATGCAACGCCGTACCGAAAGCGCCGGTATCGGACAACGCCGAACCCGCCGCCAATTCGTTCGCCGCGCGTTTGGCTGCTTCGTTCCAGCTGGCATAGGTGTAATACAGGCGCACTTCCGGGCGCGCCCAGAAATCCGGGCCCTTGGGCGACCAGGTCGGGGCGAAGGTGAACTTGCTCAGTTTACGCGTGCCGCCGGGGGCCTCGACCTGATCGTGACCGAGTTCGGTGACCAGTTTGAACTGTTCAGTGATGGCATAGGCCGGACGAATGCCGAGGGAAATCCAGTTCTGATCGTTGCCGTCCGGGCGAATGTCTTTCTGATAGACCGCTTCGACCTGGCCACCGAAGCGCGGTGTCACTTGCCAGTCGAAGAATTCCACCACACGGTAGCTCTTGTTGCTGTCGTCGAGGCCGACATTGCCGGTATAGCCCAACCCGGTGCCAGGACCTTCGCCGTACTGGAATGCCAGTTTGTTCTTGCCGCCCAAAAAGTCTTTCTGTACATGCTGGGTGGTAATCGCCCAGCCACTGTGAGCGTCGCGACTACCCGGTTTGTCGATGTAGCTCAGGCCGAACTCCAGCTCACCACCGGGGTTGGTCTTGAACCCGGCGACGTTGAAGTCGTGCCGGCTGATGTAGTCCTTCTGGAACAGGTTGTCCTTGCGCGAGAAGGCGTAGCTGTACTTCAGATCGCCGATCAGTACGTCCTCGACCCCACCGCCCGTGGCGCTCTGGTTCCAGTAGTAGAAGTCGGAAATATGGATGTCATTACGCTTGTAGTAACGCCGACCGGCCCACAACGAACCGCCGTTCAGGCTGGGCATCTTCGACCACTGTGCATACATCTGCGGCATGCGCACCGAGCCGTTGTTGCCCTGGAACGTCAGGCTGCGATCGTATTGGTTAAACAGCGACGCCATGCCATCGACGCTGAGCACCGAACCGTCGTCGAGGGTAAACAAGTCCTGACGCAACTCCAGCTCCGCATACTGTTCGCATTCGTTGCCGAGCCGGTATTTCGACTGCGCGCCGGGCAATTGAAAGCACGACTGCGAACTGCTGTTGACCGAGGTCCCCACGCCGCTGCGCAAGTAACCGGCGAACTCCAGGGCCTGGGCCGAAAACGGCAATGCCAGGCATACGCACGATGCTGCAAGGCTGCGATTTATGGTTATTTTCATGAGCCACCCCATTATTTTTATTGTGTTTGCTCTGCAAAAGCGGCGCGCAACACTCCCCCGCTCGGCGCTCTGCGAGTTGTTTGAAACAGTGCTTGTCAGTGGTCGGTCAGGTGCAGGACGAACGACTCGTAAGGCCGCAAGAAGAGCTGTCGGCTGCGCGTTGGGCAGTTGCCATAGTTACTGATTACCAGGCGCTGCCCCATCCCGTCAGTGATCACCCCTTCCGGCAAATCAACTTCGCAGGCCGCGGCATAGAAGTTGTTCACCACCAGCAAGCGTTCACCGTCACCTTCGCGCAGGTAGGCCCAGACCTGGGTGTGGTCGGCCAGGAGCTGGCGATACACGCCGTCCTGAATCAGCGACTCGGTGCGGCGCAAAGCGATCAGTTGGCGGTAGTGATGCAGCACCGACGCCGGGTCGTCGAACTGCTGTTCGACGTTGATCAGCGCCGCGTTTTCCGGCACGCCGATCCAGGGCTCGGCAGTGCTGAAACCGGCGTGGGCTTGAGCGTTCCATTGCATCGGCGTCCGGCTGTTGTCCCGGGACTTCTGCATGATCGCCGCCATGTTTTCAGCCTCGGATTCACCGGCCTCACGCTTGAGGCGATAGATGTTCAGCGTCTCGACATCGCGGTACTGCTCAATGTGATCAAAACCCGGATTGGTCATGCCCAGCTCTTCACCCTGGTACACAAAAGGCGTGCCCTGAAGGAAGTGCAGCGCGGTGCCGAGCATCTTCGCCGAGACCACTCGGTGTTCACCGTCATCACCAAAACGCGAGACCACCCGCGGTTGATCGTGGTTACACCAGAACAGTGCATTCCAGCCACCGCCGGCCTGCATGCCGGTCTGCCAATCGGAGAGGATGCGTTTGAGATCGAGGAAATCGAAATCGGCGCGTATCCATTTCTGCTGGTTCGGGTAATCGACTTTCAAATGGTGAAAGTTGAAGGTCATCGACAACTCGTTCGAGTCGGGACGCGAATAACGAATGCAGTGTTCAAGGCTGGTGGAGGACATCTCACCAACATTGATCAGGTCGCTACCTTCGAAGACTTCGCGGTGCATTTCCTGCAAATAGTCGTGGACGTTCGGGCCATCGGTATAGAAGCGTCGACCGTCACTGTTGTCCTCGGGAAAGTCCGCCGGTTTCGAGATCAGATTGATCACGTCCAGACGGAACCCGCCCACACCTTTGTCACGCCAGAAGCGCATCAGCTTGAAGACTTCAGCACGGACCTGCGGGTTGTCCCAGTTGAGGTCGGCCTGGGTGTGGTCGAACAGGTGCAAAAAGTACTGCCCGGTTTGCGCCTCGTATTCCCAGGCCGAGCCGCCGAACTTGGACTCCCAGTTGTTCGGCTGATCGCGCCAGATATAAAAGTCGCGGTACGGATTATCGAGACTGCTGCGGGCCTGCTGGAACCACGTGTGTTCGATGGAGGTGTGGTTGACCACGATATCGAGCATCAACTTGATACCGCGTTTGCCCGCCTCGGCAATCAACAGCTCACAGTCAGTCATGGTCCCGTAGCTCGGGTCGATGGCGTAGTAATCGCTGATGTCGTAACCGTTGTCGCGCTGTGGCGACCGCAGGAACGGCGTGATCCACAGGCAGTCGACGCCCAACCATTTCAGGTAATCGAGCTTGGCGACCACACCGAGCAAATCGCCCGTAGCGTTGCCTGCGTGGCTGTGAAAACTCTTCGGGTAGATCTGGTAGATCACCGAGCGCTGCCAGTTCTGCATGGAGGATTCCTTCAATTGGTTTTGTACTGGCCCTGAGGGCCTCATCGCGAGCATCGGAACGCCGCCCGGCCCGCTCCCACATTGGAATGCGGTCAACTGTGGGAGCGAGCTTGCTCGCGATAGCGATCCATCAGGCGACTCGATACCCAGGCCGGACGATCTTCATGCTCAAGCCACAGGTCAAAACGAACGGTACGACCATGGCGATGACCATGCCGATCACAAACATCGGAATGAATTGCGGAATGATCGAAATGAACCCTGGCAGCCCGCCGACGCCAATCGCCGAGGCCTGGACCTTGTTCAGGGAAAGAAAGATGCCGCCCAGCGCCGAACCGGTCAGGGCGGCGTAGAACGGAAATTTGTAGCGCAGGTTGACGCCAAACATCGCCGGCTCAGTGATACCGAAGTAGGCGGAAATCGCCGAGGTCGAGGCCATGCTCCGATCCCGCGCATTACGGCTCATGTAGAACACCGCCAGCGCCGAACTGCCCTGGGCCAGGTTGGACATGACGATCATCGGCCAGATGAAGGTGCCGCCCTGAGTCGAGATCAACTGCAGGTCCACGGCGAGGAACATGTGGTGCATGCCAGTGATCACCAGCGGTGCATAGAGCAGACCGAATATCGCCCCGCCAACCATCGGCGCCAGGTCGAACAGGGTGACCACGCCTTCGGTGATCAAAATCCCCAGGTGACGGGTCACTGGGCCGATCACCGCCAGCGCCAACACCCCGGTCACGACGATGGTGGTAATCGGCACCACCAATAGTTGAATGGCATTCGGCACGCGTGCCCGCAGCCACTTTTCAATGACGCTCATGACGTAGGCGGCCATCAGGATCGGCAGGATCTGGCCCTGATAGCCGACCTTCTCGATCTTGAACCAACCGAATATATCGAAGTACGGCAGGCTCTGGCCGTCCAGCCCCGCTACCGCCTTGCCATAGTTCCAGGCATTGAGCAGATCGGGGTGCACCAGCATCAGGCCCAGCACGATGCCGAGGATTTCACTGCCGCCAAAACGCTTGGCCGCCGACCAGCCCACCAGCGCCGGGAGGAACACGAACGAGGTGTTGGCCATCAAATTGATCAGGCTCCAGACACCGTCCAGCGTCGGGTACGCCTCAAGCAGTGTCTTGCCGGCGATGAACATGCCTTTGGCGCCGATCAGGTTGTTCACGCCCATCAGCAGGCCGGCAATGATCAGTGCCGGCAGAATCGGCATGAACACATCGGAGAACACCCGCACCAGACGCTGCATGGCATTGGTCTTGTCGGCGCCCTTTTGTTTCACGTCGGCGATGGTCGACGCGGCGAGGCCGGTCTTTTGGCGTAGCGCGGCATAGACCTTCTCGACCTCGCCGGGACCGATGACCACCTGAAACAGGCCGCCGGTGAAAAACGAACCTTTGACCAGATCGATCTGGTTCAGCGTCGCGCTGTCGACCCGACTCGGGTCTTTGAGCGCCAGCCGCAGTCGGGTGACACAGTGCGCAGCTTGTTCGAGGTTGTCTGCACCACCGAGGCTCTGAAGGATCTCGCTGGCGATATTCGGATAATCGTGGCTCATGCTTTTTCTTCCACTTGGATTCTTGTTATTGGAGAGCGCTATTGGCAGTACGCCGAAGTGAAAAGTACTCGTCTGTACGAGTTAAAGCAACAACTCGTACAGACGAGTTACGATTTGTTTATCCTGAACCCGACCAGCGGTGAGTTTTCCTGTGCGATCCATCTACATGGACAAACCCCAACTCTGCCCTTAAGGTTCCAGACCTTGAGCGCAGCGGGCACAGAGCCATCCCATGAGTAAATACAACCAGATCTACACCGATCTGCTTGCCAGCATCACCACCGAACGTCTGGAACGTGGCGCGCGGCTGCCCTCTGAAACCGAATTGATGGACAGCTACCAGGCCAGTCGCGGCACTGTGCGCAAGGCCATAGAGCAACTTCAGGAACGCGGCTTCGCCCAGAAAATCCACGGCAAAGGCACCTTTGTTCTGTCGCCCAACCCGATCGAATTCCAATTGGGCGGAATTGTCAGTTTCCAGGAAACCTACCCGCGGCTGGGCAACGACGTCAGCACCGAGGTGGTCGAGTTCAGCCAGTTCCCCCTCGAAGGCGCCCTGCTCGAACACATCCAGGCGCAAGAAGGCAGCCTGATCACCCGTATCAAGCGCGTACGCCGAATCGACGGCAAGCGAGTGATCCTCGACATCAACCACTTTGTCGCCGATGTGATCCCAGGCCTGAATCGCGAGATCGCCGAGCACTCGATCTACGCCTTCATCGAGCAAACCCTGCAACTGCAAATCAGCTATGCCCAGCGGACCATCGAAGCGGTACCGCGCAGCAAGGATGACCAACAACACCTGGATCTTGAGGGCCAGAGCCATGTCATCGTGGTCAGCAACCAGACCTTTCTGCAGGACGGTCGCCAGTTCGAGTACACCGAATCACGGCATACGCTGGACAAGTTCTACTTCTCGGACGTTGCGCGGCGCTGAGAGGAGTGCGTCAAACCAGCGCCTGCCACTCGGCGCTCAGGGCCACAACCCGGCGTGACTCCTTGACGAGATTGACGCTTTGCGCGATCCGGGCGACGTCGATCACCGGTTGTTCGAGGCTGTAGCCGCCCTTTGCATCCAGCCAGCTCAATACCTCAGCCAGGTGCCAGACGGATGTCTTGCCCTCATTACACCAGGTAACACCATGACCCCGAGCGCCAGGGACCGGCGCTCCACTCCCCGTTGCGCCCCACCTCATATAACCCCGCTCACAAAGCATTCATTTCAGCAATATCGCGCACCACCTGATCTGCAGAGCGGTCGAACATCGCCTGCTCCTGCGCATCCAGAGACAACTCGATCACCCGCGCAACCCCATCCTCCGCCAGCACACAGGGGACACCCATGGCAATACCAGTTCGCCCGTACTCGCCCTCGAGAATCGCGACCGTCGGCAAAATGCGGTTTCGCCCATTGGCGATAGCATCCACCATCTGTGCAATTGCCACGCCCGGCGCATCGCAGGCGCTCCCCACCTTCTTCAAACCCAAAATCTCGCCGCCACCCTGACGTGTGCGCTCCACAATCTGCTCTATCTGCTGATTGGACAGGAAGTGAGACAGCGGCACCGAACCGACCGCACAGTATCGCATCAGCGGCACCATGCTATCGCCATGCCCTCCCAGCACCAGCGCCGTGATATCCCGAGCAGAAAACCCTGTCTCCTCGGCAATGAAACACTTCATGCGCGCTGTATCCAGTACCCCCGCCTGCCCGAACACCCTGTTGCGTCCCAGCCCACTGAGACACCAAGCCCGATAGGTCAGCACGTCGACCGGGTTCGACACCACCAACACCGTCGCCGCCGGAGCATGACGATTAATATCCAGCATGATGCTATCGAGAATTGGCAGATTGATACTCAATACATCCTGACGCGACTGACCAGGCTTGCGGGGCACACCCGCCGTAATCACCACTAGGTCAGAATCCTGCAGCAATTCGGCATTGGACCCGCCGTAAACCCTGGTATCAGAACCTGACTCAACTGCCGCCTGCCAGACGTCCAGCGCCTTGCCCTGTGCCAACTCACCCTGCACATCAATCAACATCAACTCACGACAGAACTCTTCCCGGGCGATGATCTGAGCCGCCGCCTCACCCACCATACCGGCACCCACAATTGATAGCTTGTTCACCTCACACCTCCCAGCGGCTCGCGCCACCAGCAACACGCCCGCCTATACAGAGAAGTATTACCCGCTAATGCTAAAAGACCACCCGAAGGTGGCCTGTATTTGTTTTACCTGCTTTTCGCCATTCCCATGGCGGCATTACTTTAGCCTCTGATAACCCCCATAGGCCGAGCCGTGCGGCCTTAGCGGACTGCTCCGGGTCTATCGCAGCCCTTTGCCATCGTCCGCAATGGGTCGTTCTTTGCCGGTCATGGCCACGCAGCGTGATGGTCAAATCCGATGCAAATGATTGGTCAGGTCGAGTGCCAATGGGTGGGCAGATCTGTGCAATTATCCATTTTGAGCAATTTCCGGGGTCTAAGAACCCTACCGCGCACCAAGCCCTTGAAAGCGCCGTTGATGGCTCTTCGGGTCTCCTGGTAAGCACAACGAACAATCCAGCCCACGGCCTTTCCTTTTGGTGTCCAAAGGCCGTAGGCCGATAAAGTTGCAAGTGATGGGCTGCGCCTCGAGGCGCGGCGCTTCGCGCGCAGAGTAGAAGCTTCTTAGAACTTCTTAGAGCGGAATTTCGCGAAAGGACTGGAAGCCAGACAGAGCACGATTTTGCGCCCATATTTGGCACGTGATTTATTTCCACCTAGGCCGGGGGTAGTTTCCACTTAGGCCGGGGGATGTTGCCACCTAAGCCGGGGCTTGAGTTAAGTCGTGATACTCGCTGGGCGTCTCACAACCTGAATACTGCTCGATTAGTGGCATACTCTTTGGTCGGCTGACCAACACTAGCCCACTGCTCATCTGTTCGATGGACCAGCCATAGCCGTCATGCAGGCTCCGCGTTTGATCCGCGATCTCGTGCAATGCCGCCCGTAACTGGTCGCGCTTCTTGCTACGGTCTGAGGCGGCGAATCTAGCCCAAGCCGCACCGCCCCAAACATGCGGTGCAATGGTATCGAGGTGTGCCCCATTTCCGTTACCCAACGCCCGACCTAGCCGGATATTCGAGCAAAGCCAGGCATGTAGAATTTTCGCCACTCCTGTCTCCAGCTCGTTGCGCTCGAACAGTGAGACTTTGACGTACTGTCCATGAAAAACTGCATCCGTTAAACGCGGGTTTGCTGCGATATGGATTTCACCGGTTTTATGGTTAAAGCTGACCGAGATCAGGTTGCAGCGCCGGTCCCATCCCGTTTGGTGGTTGATCTCCCGAACCTGTGTATTGGCTAGACGATTCAAGCTCTCTTTTGCCGCCTTCAGCGCCCGCCCACTCTCAGGGTCTTGATATCCAGCATCAATAAGTAGGCTTCGCAGGCTGGTGCGTTTGCTCGCCAACGGTGCTCCGTCATCGTGATTAAATTCCAATGCAAGGCGTAGCTGCTTATTGATTGGCCCGGCTGAGGTGCTTTCGATCACAAGCTTTGCAATGCCAAGCTGAGCCGTTAGGGCGTACAGAATTGACTGGTCATCGGCTCCAAGTTGCTCAAAACCCTGAAATCCGATCTCTAGCTTACCGAAGCGGCGCGGCTCGAGGAGCAAGCGTCCTCGTTTTTTACCCTTGGTAGGCACGAACAGCCCGTCAAAGACGTGGGCGGGGTCAAGTAGGGCGTAGGCTGGTTTAATATGTCGCTGCGACAAGCCGCGCCCTCTTGGCCTTGGGCTGTTTCTCCAGCACGGCGGGCTTCAGTACACCACCCTCATGCCGACGGAACCAACGCTCCTGAAAGGGTGTGCCGTAGTTGGCTTTGCTGACACCATAGCGGACAAAGCAGCCACGCTGACTGTCCTCGACTCCCCATTCCTCAGACTCGCCTTGCGTCATGCCGGACAGATACGATTGCCACCGGATGTTATCGACCAACACGGACGACCCTCGACTGGCCTGCTGCTGGTCGCCTGCGCCCATCATGACTGCGCCCTTACCCGCGTAGCCATTTCTCGGCCCACGCATCAAACGTTTCTGCACCCTTGGTACGAGCCTTAGCACGGGCCTTTTCTTTGGCTGGTGACTTACCGGCCGAAACCATCTTTTTAGCCTCACCCAAGCGCTCTCTAGCTTCCGCAAGTGTGATGCCGCCCACGCCATAGCGACCGAACGTAACGGTCTCCTGACGGCCGTTGATGGAGTAGTTGTAGCGAAATGAGATTGAACCCGCAGGGGTAACAGCCACGTAAAGTCCATCGCGGTCGTTAACTTTGTAGAGTTTTTCTTTCGGTTTGAGATTACGTAGCTTGGTATCGGTCAGCATGGCGCTCGCGGATTCCGTTCAAAAAATACCATGCTCGGAAAACACCCCAAGACCGCAAGGAAACCCAATGAAACCGGGCGGATGATGAGATTTGATACCATGCTGCCCCCTACAGAGACGACATGGTATCGAACACCGAGCATGGCATTGCGCTCAGTCAATGCCCCTTACCGTGCCACACAAACACGGTGCTTGGCGATGCACAGAGCTGCCAGAATTTGCCAGACCAAAAAAGCCGAAAGCCCGCATTTACGCGGGCTTCAGGGTGCTTCTTGCTACTTGGTGCCGGTCAGTGCCAGACGCCCAATCATTCCCACTCGATGGTCGCAGGCGGCTTGCTCGACACGTCGTAAGTGACGCGGGAGATGCCTTCGATTTCATTGATGATCCGGCCGCTGACGGTTTCCAGCAGCTCGTAAGGCAGGTGCGCCCAACGTGCGGTCATGAAGTCGATGGTTTCTACTGCACGCAGGGCCACGACCCAGGCGTAACGACGGCCGTCGCCGACCACGCCTACCGATTTCACCGGCTGGAACACTACGAAGGCCTGGCTGACTTTGTGGTACCAGTCGGCCTTGCGCAGCTCTTCGATGAAGATATGGTCCGCGCGACGCAGCAGGTCTGCGTATTCCTTCTTCACTTCACCCAGGATCCGCACACCCAGGCCCGGGCCCGGGAACGGGTGACGGTAGACCATGTCGTACGGCAGGCCGAGTTCCAGGCCCAGACGACGGACTTCGTCCTTGAACAGCTCGCGCAGGGGTTCAACCAGCTTGAGGTTCATTTCGTCCGGCAGGCCACCCACGTTGTGGTGCGACTTGATCACGTGAGCCTTGCCGCTTTTCGCGCCAGCCGACTCGATCACGTCCGGGTAGATGGTGCCCTGGGCCAGGTACTTGATGTTGTCCAGCTTGTTGGACTGGGCATCGAACACGTCAATGAACGTACGGCCGATGATCTTGCGTTTTTTCTCAGGGTCCGACTCGCCGGCCAGGTTGTTCAGGAACTGCTCTTCAGCGTTGGCGCGAATCACTTTGACGCCCATGTTCTCGGCGAACATGGCCATCACTTGCTCGCCTTCGTGCAGACGCAGCAGGCCGTTGTCGACGAAGACGCAGGTCAGTTGGTTGCCAATGGCTTTGTGCAGCAACGCGGCAACTACCGAGGAGTCAACGCCGCCGGACAGGCCGAGCAGTACGTTGTCGGTGCCGACCTGGGCGCGAATGTTGGCGATGGCGTCCTCAGCAATTTTCGAAGGCGTCCACAGGGCTTCGCAGCCGCAGATGTCGAGGATGAAACGCGAAAGGATGCGACCGCCCTGCTTGGTGTGGGTCACTTCCGGGTGGAACTGCACGCCGTAGTAGCCGCGGGTGTCGTCGGCCATGCCGGCGATCGGGCAGCTCGGGGTGCTGGCCAGAATGTGGAAGCCTTTCGGGATTTCGGTAACTTTGTCGCCGTGGCTCATCCACACATCGAGACCGAAGACGCCATCGGCATCGACATGGTCTTCGATGCCGTCCAGGACGCGGCTCTTGCCGACCACGTCGACACGGGCGTAACCGAACTCACGCAGCTCGGAGCCTTCAACCCGGCCGCCCAGTTGCTCGGCCATGGTCTGCATGCCGTAGCAGATACCGAAAACCGGTACGCCGAGGTCCCAGACCGCTTGTGGCGCGCGTGGGCTGTCGGCTTCGTGCACGGACTCCGGGCCACCGGCGAGGATGATCCCGCGCGGCGCGAATTCGCGGATCGCTTCGTCGTCCATGTCGAACGGATGCAGCTCGCAGTAAACGCCGATTTCACGCACGCGGCGGGCGATCAGCTGGGTGTACTGGGAACCGAAGTCGAGGATCAGGATGCGGTGAGCGTGAATGTCGAGGGCCATGATTCAGTCTCGTCTAAGTAATTCAAAAACAGTCTTGATTCAGAAACAACTCGGGGCTGAAAACAGCCCCGGTTACTTAACGTTTTGCTGGAAGCATCAACCTACGCGGTAGTTTGGCGCTTCTTTGGTGATCTGCACGTCGTGGACATGCGATTCAGCCATGCCGGCGCCGGTGATGCGCACGAACTCTGGCTTGGTACGCATTTCTTCGATGTTGGCGCTACCGGTATAACCCATGGAAGAACGCAGGCCGCCCATCAGCTGGTGGATGATGGCGCTCAGGGTGCCCTTGTACGGAACACGCCCTTCGATGCCTTCCGGAACCAGCTTCTCGGCACCCGCGGAGGAGTCCTGGAAGTAACGGTCGGAGGAGCCTTGAGCCTGGGACATGGCGCCCAGCGAACCCATGCCACGGTATGCCTTGTACGAACGGCCCTGGAACAGTTCGATCTCGCCTGGAGCTTCTTCGGTACCGGCGAACATCGAGCCCATCATCACGCAGGAAGCACCGGCAACGATGGCCTTGGACAGGTCACCGGAGAAACGGATGCCGCCGTCGGCGATCAGAGGGACGCCAGTGCCTTCAAGGGCAGCGGCGACGTTGGCGATGGCGCTGATTTGCGGCACACCAACACCGGCAACGATACGCGTGGTGCAGATCGAGCCAGGGCCGATACCGACCTTGACCGCGTCAGCGCCGGCTTCGGCCAGGGCCTTGGCAGCAGCGCCGGTGGCAATGTTGCCGCCGATCACCTGGACTTCGGGGAAGTTCTCTTTGACCCAGCGAACGCGGTCGATCACGCCTTTGGAGTGACCGTGGGCGGTGTCGACCACCACCACGTCAACGCCGGCAGCAACCAGTGCCGCGACGCGATCGCCGGTGTCTTTACCGGTACCGACCGCAGCGCCGACACGCAGACGACCCTGGTCGTCCTTGCTGGCCAGCGGGTAGGCCTTGGCTTTTTCGATGTCTTTGACGGTCATCATGCCTTTGAGGGCAAACTTGTCGTCGACGATCAGGACCTTTTCCAGGCGGTGCTTGTGCAGCAGCTCGCGGACTTCGTTCTTGTTGGCGCCTTCGCGAACGGTGACCAGACGCTCTTTCGGCGTCATGACTTCACGAACGGTAGCTTCCAGACGGGTTTCGAAACGCACGTCACGGGAGGTGACGATGCCGACCAGATCGCCATCGTGCAGCACCGGAACGCCGGAAATGTTGTGCATGCGGGTCAGTTCGAACAGATCACGTACCGTGGCGTCAGCCTCGATGGTGATCGGGTCCTTGACCACGCCGGCTTCGAACTTCTTGACCTTGCGCACTTCGGCAGCTTGCTGCTCGACGGTCATGTTCTTGTGAATGATGCCGATGCCGCCTTCCTGAGCCATGGCAATTGCCAGACGGGCTTCAGTGACGGTGTCCATAGCGGCGGAAACCAGTGGAATATTCAGCTCGATGCCACGGGTAAGACGGGTTTTGAGACTGACTTCGTTAGGAAGAACCTCGGAATAACCGGGCACTAAGAGAATGTCGTCGAAGGTCAGAGCTTCTTGGCTGATACGCAGCATCGCGGGGGCTCCCGAGCGGGAAAATGGAAGCGCGCCATTATACTCAGACACCCCCTTCGGCTCAATGTAAAACTCCGCCTATTATCGGCGGGGTGATGGGAGGGCCATTTGAAGACCGCAGCGTCTGCATCGCGAGCAAGCTTCACTCCAACAGGAGCGACTTTGTTCTAACCTGGTTAAAGCTCGACCTTGACCCAGGTCACCGGCTGATCAAGCCATTCGGCAAACTCATCGAGAAAGCTCTGTTTGAATCCCGCTTCGGCCCAGTTATTAAAGATGAAGCCCAGATTGGAAAAACCGCATTCCTGCAAAAACAGAAAGCCGTTGATGTCGTCTTCATGGCCACATTCCGGGCAGGTGAAGTTATCCGTGCGTCCGGGCATCCAGTCTTCCAGGCTGTCGAACAGGGCTTCACCCACTTCTTTTCGGCACTCAGCGCAGCCAGCTTCTTCGAGAAAGCCTTTGGCCGGTGTATAGATGCAGCGCTTGGTGATGATCTCCAGACCATTCACCGGCTCACCGAAAGGTAACGCCTCAGGGTGCAGCACCACGCTGCAAGCCCCCGGCGCAATCGCATGGGCCATGCGATTGCCCGTACGACCGCAGGTGGTCAGTTCTTCTTCGATGATGTTCTTGCGCACCAGCCAACGCACGATCGCCCGCGCTCGGGGTTCGTGCACCGGCAGTGTGGAAATTTTCGGGACGATGATGCTTTGGGAGTTCATGGTGGGGCCTGAAGCGTTGAATGAGATTTTTGCGTTGTCCGGTCAGCCGTCTCGCCGGCAAGTCTCCTGCATGAATCGATAAATCTGCAGGAGCAAGGCTTGCCCGCGAATGGATCTGGCGGCCGGCAGCTTAATCCCTGACACCATCAGGTCAAGTACTCAGATAACGAGTGATCAAGGCAATGCCGCTGGCCAGTACCAGCCAGGTCACCAGCCGCACAAAGGCGTCTCGGGACAGCTTCATGGTCAATCGGCGACCGATCAACAGTCCCAGCGCCATTGCTGGCAGTAAACACAGAGCCAACAACAGTAAGGGTAGTTCGGCATACACACCCGCGAGCGTAAACAGACTCAAACGCACCACCGTGCTGCAACTGATCAGCGCACTCTGGGTCGCCCGCGCGGCATCCTTCGGCAAACGGCTGTTCAAATAGATCGCATATAAAAAGCCGCCACTGCCAAACAACGCACCAAACAACCCGCCCACCGTGCCCATCGGGATCGACCACCCGGCAGCAAGCTGAGCGGGACGGATTTTCACCGACAGGCTGTAGATCGCATAAGCACTGATAAACAGCCCCATGAGCAGCAACAACACTTCGGCTTTGAGATTAAGCAGAAAAATCACCCCCAAGGTGCAACCCACGGCCATGCACGGCAGCAGCCTCAGTAACTCAGGCTTGACCACATTGCGTCGTGAAGGCAACAAATTGCCAAACGCCGCGACAAAATCCAGCAACACCAGCAGCGGCACAATCTTCGACAGCGGCATGAACAGAATCAATATCGGTCCCGCCACTAGCGCCGTGCCGAAGCCGGCGATGCCGAACACGATATAGGCCAGGGCTATGCCCAGCTCGATCACCAGCCAATCCACCGCGCCGAACGGCCATTGATTTAACAGTGCGACAACACTCATCGGTATGACTTCCTTGATCCTTTCAGAATGACTTTAGTCAGTGACGAGCCTTGCGACTAATATCTTCAAAGCCATCAACCCATCTCGAAAAGGCATGACTCGTGATTTCAACCCGTCAACTGCGCTATTTCGTCGAAATCGCCGAATGTGGCAGCTTTAGTGCCGCTGCCGAGCGTTTGTTCATTGCTCAATCGGCCTTGAGTCGACAAATCAAGGAACTGGAAGTCCAGCTGCAGACCCCGTTGTTCGAACGTACCGCTCGCCAACCACGCCTGACGGCTGCGGGTGAGGCTTTTTATCAGCGAGCCAGAAACCTTTTAAGCGAACTGAACAAGGCCAGTGAAATAGCGACTCAGATAGGCAACGGTCAACTCGGCACCTTGCGTCTGAGCCACTCCAGCACGGTGCCGATGAGCGGCCGCCTGCTGCAAGGTATCAGCAGCTATCTGGAACATTGCCCCGGCGTGTCCATGGACATCGTCAAACTCTCGTCCGACGCGCAACTCGAAGAACTGGCGGAGGGTCGGTTGGACATCGGTCTGTTGCGTCTGCCGGTATTACGCCAGCGAGAAGGGGTGCAGATTGCATCGCTCTATAGCGAGCGCCTGTTGCTCGCCGTACCACCCGACCATTCTTTGGCGATGAATACACCTGAGCAAGGCATCGATCTGTCTCAACTCAAGGACCAGGATTTTATCTCCATCCCCCATCCGCAACGTGGCGGGCTCAGCTATTTATCCGCTGAACTGTGCATGCGCCAGGGCTTTTTTCCCAAGGCCGCCCGCGTGGTGTCGCGCAAAACCACGCAGCTGCAATTGATCCAGGCCGGTTTCGGCATTGCCCTGCTACCTGAGTCGATGCAAGACATCGCACCGGCGAATATTCACTTCCTGCCCCTGGCCGACCCGGATTGCCAAAGCACCGTCGCCCTCGCCTATCGACAGAATCCGACGCCGTTGGTAGAACAATTCGTACAGCACTTCAGCAACGCCTTAGATTCGTAGAGATTGTCAGCCGAATGCCTTTAAACTGCGCCCCATGATTAAAGATCCCTTTGCAAGACTCGGCCTCGACCGTGAAGTCCTGACCGTCAGCCAGCTCAACGGCCGTGCACGGGTGTTGCTGGAAGACGTGTTCAGCAACATCTGGGTCGAAGGCGAAATCTCCAACCTCGCCCGCCCGGCCTCCGGTCACGTGTATTTCACCCTCAAGGACAGCGGTGCCCAGGTGCGTTGCGCGCTGTTCCGGCAGAATGCCGCGCGGGTTCGTCAGGTGTTGAAGGACGGCCTGGCGGTCAAGGTGCGCGGCAAGGTTTCGTTGTTCGAAGGCCGTGGCGACTATCAACTGATTCTCGACACTGTGGAGCCTGCCGGCGATGGCGCGTTGCGTCTGGCCTTCGATGCACTGAAGGAAAAACTCAGTGCCGAAGGCCTGTTCAGCGCCGAACGAAAAGTGCCGCTGCCTGCCCATCCACAACGCATCGGTATCATCAGCTCACCAACCGGCGCGGTGATACGCGACATCATCAGCGTATTCCGCCGCCGTGCCCCGCAAGTCCGGCTGACCCTGATCCCGACTGCCGTGCAGGGCCGTGAAGCCACGGCGCAGATCGTTCGCGCCCTGCAGCTGGCCGACGCCCGCGGCTTCGACGCGCTGATCCTGGCGCGCGGCGGCGGTTCGCTGGAAGACCTCTGGTGTTTCAACGAAGAAGCCGTCGCCCGTGCGGTGGATGCCTGCGTGACACCCATTGTCAGCGCCGTAGGCCATGAAACCGATGTGTCGATCAGCGACTTCGTCGCCGACGTCCGTGCGCCGACGCCTTCCGCCGCCGCTGAATTGCTGGCACCGGATTCCAGCGATCTACAACGCCGGGTCGAAAGCCTGCACCGCCGCCTGGTGATGCGTATCCGCGATCGGCTGATGCGCGACCGCCTGCGTCTGGAAGGCATGGCGCGTCGCTTGCGTCATCCCGGCGAACGCCTGCGCCAGCAAGCGCAACGTCTGGATGACCTGGACATGCGCATGCGCCGCGCTTTCGAGCGCAGCCTCAATATCCGTCGCGAGCGGCTGATCCGCCTGGAAACCCGCCTCGCCGGGCAGCATCCCGGTCGGCAGCTGGCCATGCTGCGCCAACGCCTCGAAAGCCTCGCCGAACGCTTGCCGCGTGCGATGCGCGAAGGTTTGAAGACCCGTCGCCTGCAACTGCAAAGCCAGATGCAAACACTGCATGTGGTCAGCCCGCTGGCGACCCTCAGCCGTGGTTACAGCATTTTGCTGGACGAGCGCGGCCAGGCCATACGCAGCGCCGCACAGACCCACACCGGTCAGCGCCTGAAGGCCCGGCTCGGCGAAGGTGAATTGCAGGTGCGCGTCGAAGACAATCACCTGACGCCTGTCACCCTTTCTTTACTGGATTGATCCATGCTGCGTTTTCTTGGCCCCCTGCTGTTACTTTGCTTGTCTTTCAACGCCCATGCCGACAGTTACATCACCCGTCTGCTGAACAAACCGGTGCCCGGTGGCGTCGCAGTCGTCGATCTCGGTCCTTCGGCTCAAGTGCCAAAAGCCAGCTATCAGGACAAACCGTTGCTGGTGATCAAGGAACAGAACAACTGGCTGGCGATTGTTGGCGTGCCTTTGACGGCCAAACCGGGCAGCCAGCAGATCAGTGCGGGCGGCCGCAGCCTGAGTTTCACCGTCGGCAACAAGCACTACCCGGAACAGCGCATCACCCTGAAAAACCAGCGGCAGGTCAATCCAGACCCGGCAGATCTGAAACGCATCGACGCTGAATTGGCCGAACAGATTCGCGCCTACCGCAGCTTCAGTCCGAACACACCGAGCAACCTGTTACTGGACAAACCGGTCGATGGCCCGCTTTCCAGCAAGTTTGGTGTGCGCCGTTTCTTCAACGGTGAGGAGCGCAATCCCCACGCCGGGCTGGACTTCGCCGTGCCCGCGGGCACACCGATCAAAACCCCGGCCGCCGGCAAGGTGATCCTGATCGGCAACTATTTCTTCAATGGCAATACAGTGTTCGTTGACCACGGCCAGGGCTTTATCAGCATGTTCTGCCATATGTCTAAAATCGACGTGAAGGTAGGCCAGCAACTGGCCCGCAGTAGCGTGGTTGGCAAAGTCGGCTCCACCGGCCGGGCGACCGGACCACATATGCATTGGAACGTAAGTTTGAATGACACCCGGGTTGATCCGGCGATCTTTATCGGTGCCTTCCAGCCGTAATCGCCGCCGATTCAGGGATCGTTCCCACGCAGAGCGTGGGAACGATCATTGCTGACCTTTTAACATCAACGCAATTAATCCAACGACAAGAACAATTTAGCGCCACAAAATCTCGAAACACGCCTCAAAAACAGAAATTATCTCAATTTTTTTCACCAGCTTGCCATCCTTCACCCCAATGGTTAGGGTTGAAGGCATGAAAACCTCTCACACCCTCATTCAGCGTCGTCAACACCGCAGCCTCTGCCTCGTCAGTGCACGACTGCCAGGGTGAATCGCGGTGCCTCGTCCCCTGCTTCATCCATAGAAAATTTGATTCAACGGCAGGCCGCCTCTTTTCGGCCAACTCAATAAGGATTTCCTGATGACCATGCTCAAAGACCCGTCTTCGAAATACCGCGCGTTCCCTACCATCAACTTGCCGGACCGCACCTGGCCATCGAAAACCATCACCTCCGCGCCGATCTGGTGCAGCTCCGACTTGCGCGACGGCAACCAGTCGTTGATCGAGCCGATGGACGCGGTCAAGAAGCTGCGCTTCTGGAAAACCCTGGTCGCCGTTGGCGTGAAGGAAATCGAAGCCTCCTTCCCTGCTGCTTCGCAAACCGATTTCGACTTCGTACGGACCCTGATCGAAGGTAACCACATCCCGGACGACACCACCATCCAGGTGCTGACCCAAGGCCGTGAAGACCTGATCGAGCGCACGTTCGAATCCCTGCGCGGCGCGAAAAAAGCCATCGTTCACTTGTACAACGCCACCAGCCCATCCTTCCGCAAGATTGTCTTCAATCAGGACAAGGAAGGGATCAAGGCAATCGCCGTGAACGCCGCCAAGCTGTTCGTCAAATACGCAGCCCGGCAGCCGGAAACCCAGTGGACCTTCGAATACTCGCCAGAGACCTTCAGCGCCACCGAGCTGGAGTTCTCCAAGGAAGTCTGCGACGCCGTGATCGAGGTCTGGAACCCGACGCCTGAAAACAAGGTGATCCTCAACCTGCCAGCCACCGTCGAATGCGCGACCCCGAACATCTATGCCGACCAGATCGAGTGGTTCGGTCGTCACATCCACCGCCGTGACAGCGTGGTGATCAGCCTGCACACCCACAACGACCGTGGCACTGGCGTTGCCGCCACCGAGCTGGGTCTGATGGCTGGTGCCGATCGCGTCGAAGGCTGCCTGTTCGGCAACGGTGAGCGTACCGGTAACGTCGACCTGGTGACTGTGGCGTTGAACCTCTACACCCAGGGCGTCGATCCCGAGCTGGACTTCTCCGACATCGACGGCGTGCGCAAAGTCGTTGAAGAGTGCAACCAGATCCCCGTGCACCCGCGTCACCCGTATGTCGGCGACCTGGTTCACACCGCATTCTCCGGCTCGCACCAGGACGCTATCCGCAAAGGCTTCACTCAACAAAAACCGGACACCCTCTGGGAAGTGCCGTACTTGCCGATCGACCCGGCCGACATCGGTCGCAGCTACGAGGCGGTGATCCGCGTCAACAGCCAGTCGGGCAAAGGCGGTATCGCTTACTTGCTGGAACAGGAATACGGGATCAACTTGCCGCGTCGCATGCAGATCGAGTTCAGCCAGGTGGTACAGCGTGAAACCGACCGCCTGGGCCTTGAAATGACTGCCCAGCAGATCCATGCCTTGCTCCACAGCGAGTACTTGCAGGCCAACCTGCCTTACGCGCTGGTCAGCCATCGTTTGCAGGAAGAGAACGGCCACAGCACAGTCGAGATCGAGGTTCACTGCGACGGAGAAACCCAACATTGGCGCGGCAAGGGTAATGGCGCCCTGGAAGCCCTGGTGGCCGGTCTGCCGATCGCCGTGGAGATCATGGACTACAACGAACACGCTATCGGCGCGGGCACCAATGCCAAGGCTGCGGCCTACATTGAACTGCGCGTGAACGGCGAACGTGCAGTACACGGTGTGGGCATCGATGAAAACATCACCACCGCCAGCTTCAAGGCCCTGTTCAGCGCGCTGAACCGCTCCCTGAGCCAGACACCAGCCCAAGAAGCGGCGTAACCAGTCGAAATACAAAAGGCCCCGGGGTTAACACCTCGGGGCCTTTTTGTTGGGCTGATCGTTCCCACCCTCCGCGTGGGAATGCCTCACTGGACGCTCCGTGTCCGCTCTGAATGTGACGCGCAGCGTCACGGGCTGCATTCCCACGCAGAGCGTGGGAACGATCTAGAAGCGCCTATGTGAGCTGAAAGGTATCCGCATCCAGGTTAGCCGGAAACCGCGTCCGGTAAGCCACCAGCTCTGCAGCGTTCAGGCAGACCTGAAACACCCCATCCGCCTCCCCGGCGCTGAGCAGGGTTTCGCCCTGGAAATCCAGCACCTGGCTGTCGCCGGTATAGGCGAAGCCTTTGCCATCGGTGCCAATCCGATTCACCGCTGCCACGTAGCAGAGGTTTTCGATGGCGCGCGCCGGCAACAGGCGGTTCCAGTGCTGACGCCGGGCGCCAGGCCAGTTGGCGGTGTACAGCAGCAAATCGGTGTCCTGAGCATCGCGGCTCCACACCGGGAAGCGCAGGTCATAGCAAATCAGCGGACGCACCCGCCAGCCTTTGAGCTCGAACTGCACCTGACGCTCGCCCGGCGTGAAGTGGTTGTGTTCCCCGGCCATACGGAACAAGTGGCGCTTGTCGTAATGCCAGACTTCACCGTCGGGACGCGCCCACAGCAAGCGATTGCGATGGCTGCCATCGGCGGCCTGGACAATCACGCTACCGGTGATCACCGCATCCAGCTTTTTTGCCTGGCTACGCAGCCACTTGCTGGTGGGACCGTTTTCCGGCTCGGCCAGGGCTTCGGACGCCATGGAAAAGCCAGTGGTGAACATTTCCGGCAGAATGATCAGGTCCGCGCCTTGGGCTTGTTCGAGTAGTTGCTCGAAATGCTCGAGGTTCGCCTGACGGTCATGCCAGGCCAGCGTTGTCTGAATCAGCGCTATGTTCAGATTTGGTAGTGCACTCAGATCACGCATAGTTTTTCCGCAGCCTGGCGCAGCGTCTCCTCGCGCTTGGCAAAACACAGACGTACCAGACGCTGCCCTTGCGGTGGGTTCTGGTAGAACACCGAGATCGGAATCGTCGCCACACCGTGCTCACGAGTCATCCATAGCGCCATATCGACGTCATTAAGGTCAGGGCGAATCCGCGAATAGTCCACCAACTGGAAATAGGTCCCGGCGACCCGAGTGAAACTGAACCGCGAAGGTGTCAGCAAGTCGCAGAACAGATCACGCTTGGCCTGATAGAAGCCCGGCAGTTCTTCGACATGCTCAGGGTGTTCGGCCATGTAATCGGCCAAGGCATATTGCAACGGCGTGACGCCGCAGAAACTGACGTACTGGTGCACCTTGCGCAGCTCAGCGGTCAAGGCGGGCGGGGCCACCACGTAGCCGGTTTTCCAGCCTGTGACGTGGTAAGTCTTGCCGAAGGAACTCACTACAAAGGCCCGCTGATACAGCTCTTCATGGGCCAGCACGCTGACGTGAGGCACACCGTCGAACACCAGATGCTCGTAGACCTCATCGCTGATCACATAAATATCGCGATCGCGGATCAGCGCCGCCAACTGGTCCAGCTCGGCGCGGGTAATCAGTGCGCCACTTGGGTTGTGCGGAGAGTTGAGGATGATCATCCGCGTACGTGGACTCAGCGCTTCGCCAAGCTTCTGCCAGTCGATGGCGAAGTCATCCAGGCCCAACTGAACGTGCACGCAACGACCGCCGGCCAGTTCCACCGACGGTTCATAACTGTCGTAGCACGGGTCGAAAACGATGACTTCGTCGCCGCTGCGGATCACCGCTTGAATGGCACAGAAAATCGCCTGAGTCGCGCCGGGAGTGATGGTCACTTCGCTGTCGGCGTCCACCGTGCAGCCATAGCTGCGGGCGATCTTGGCCGCGACTTGCTGGCGCAGCGCCGGCAGGCCGGTCATGGGTGAATACTGGTTGTGGCCACTGGCGATATGCCGGCCTACGGCATCACGCAGGGCCTGCGGACCGTCGAAATCGGGAAAACCCTGGGACAGATTGAGCGCGCCGGTTTCTACCGCGAGCTGTGACATGCGAGTAAAGATGGTGGTGCCGACATTCGGCAGCTTACTGGTGATCATGGGTAATTCCCTGCTGAACACCCGGCTCTACGGCGGCACGGGAGAGCCCGAGGATAGCCCAAACGGCAGGTATGAAAAAGGGCGCCATTGGCGCCCTCTTCTTTGATCGTTCCCACGCTCTGCGTGGGAATGCCGCCATGGACGCTCCGCGTCCAGGTGACGCGGAGCGTCACGAGATGCATTCCCACGCGGGAGCATGGGAACGATCATTTCACATAGCCCAATCAGCGTTTGTCTTTACGCTTCTTCTCGGCTTTCTTGTGGTGAGTCATCAAACGGCGCTTCTTGTTGACCTGGCGGTCGGTAAGCGTGTTCTTGTTGCCTTCGTACGGGTTCTCGCCACCTTTGAACTCGATCCGGATCGGCGTACCGACCAGTTTCAAGACACGGCGGTAAGTGTTTTCCAGATAACGGACGTAGGACTTCGGAACGCGCTCGACCTGGTTACCGTGGATCACGATGATCGGCGGGTTGGCTCCGCCCAGGTGGGCATAACGCAGTTTGATCCGACGGTTGTTGACCATCGGTGGCGCGTGTTCACCCACCGCATCTTCAAGAATCTGAGTCAGACGGTTGGTCGGCCAGCGGGTAACCGCGGACTTGAACGAGTTCTGCACCGACTGATAGAGGTTGCCCACGCCAGTGCCGTGCAAGGCCGAGATGAAGTGAATGTCGGCGAAGTCTACGAAGAACAACCGGCGTTGCAGCTCGATCTTCACGAACTCGCGTTCGCTCGGCTCCATGCCATCCCACTTGTTCAGTGCGATAACCAGCGCACGACCCGCTTCCAGCACGAAGCCCAGCAGGTTGAGGTCGTGGTCGACCACCCCTTCGCGGGCGTCCATGACGAAAACCACCACGTTGGCGTCTTTGATCGCCTGCAGGGTTTTCACCACGGAGAACTTTTCGACTTCCTCGTGGATCTTGCCGCGCTTGCGCACACCCGCGGTGTCGATCAGCGTGTACTTCTCTTCGTTACGCTCGAAGGGAATGTAGATACTGTCGCGCGTGGTGCCGGGCTCGTCATAAACGATAACCCGGTCTTCGCCGAGCATACGGTTGACCAACGTCGACTTGCCGACGTTCGGACGACCGATGATGGCGATCTTGATACCGTCTTTTTCGCTCGGACCTGGAATGCGCTTGGCTTCCTGACCTTCCTCGACGATTTCAGCTTCGCCCTCTTCCGGCTCTTCCTCATCTTTGGGGAATTCGCGCAGGCAGATTTCCAGCATCTGAGTGATGCCGCGGCCGTGAGCACCGGCGATCGGGATCGCGTCGCCCATGCCCAACGGGCTGAACTCGGCGCGGGCCAGCTCAGGATCGATGTTGTCGACCTTGTTGGCGACCACGTAGGAACGCTTGTTACGCTTGCGCAGGTGCTCGCCAATCATTTGGTCAGCAGCAGTGAAACCTGCGCGGGCGTCTACCAGGAACAGGACGACATCGGCTTCTTCAATGGCCAGCAGCGACTGCTCGGCCATTTTTTCGTCCATGCCATGCTCGTCACCGGAAATACCACCGGTGTCGACCAGAATGTAGGAGCGCCCTTGCCACTTTGCCTCACCGTATTGGCGATCACGGGTCAGACCGGACAGGTCGCCGACAATGGCGTCACGGGTCCTGGTCAGGCGGTTGAACAAGGTGGACTTGCCGACGTTCGGTCGGCCCACCAGGGCGATTACGGGAACCATGCGGCTCTCCACTTCGTTATTTCAGAAAATACAAAAGCCGCTGCTAGGCAGCGGCTGGTGCTCGTGTAGGAGCGAACTTGTTCGCGAAGAACGTCATAACACCGCGTTTATCCAGACTGTACGCGTTATCGTTGACGTCCTTCGCGAGCGAGCTCGCTCCTACCTATAGGTCCAGCATAGTTCTTACTTGATGGTCAGGGCTTCCAGCTTGCCACTGTTGCCATACACATAAATCGTGTCGCCCACCACCAGCGGACGAGCACGCAGGCCGTCGCTGTCGATGCGTTCACGGCCGACGAAACGGCCATCCACCTGGCTCAGCAGGTGCAGGTAGCCTTCCATGTCACCGACTGCAACGTAGCTGGAGAACACTTCCGGTGCCGACAGTTGACGGCGGGCCAGCGAGTCGTTGCTCCACAATGCAGTGGTGGAACGCTCGTCGACACCTTCAACGGTACCCGAAGACAGGCTCACGTAAACGCTGCCAAAGCCTTGAGCGACGCCTGCATAGCTGGAAGCATCACGCTGCCAGAGCGGACGACCGCTTTCCAGGTCCAGAGCCGCAACGCGACCTTGATAGCTGGCCACATACAGGGTGCCACCGGACAACAGCAGGCCGCCGTCGATGTCGACCACACGTTCGAGCTCCGAACGTCCTTGCGGAATCGCGATGCGTTGCTCCCAGATCGGCACACCGTTGCGAATATCAAGAGCAACGACTTTACCCGTCGACAAGCCGGCAATCGCCAGGCGATTGGTGACGATCGGCGCACTGGTGCCACGCAGGGTCAGGACCGCCGGGGTACTGTCGTAGAGCCAGCGTTGATTACCGGTAGCAGCGTCGAGGCCGATCAGACGGTCATCCTGAGTCTGGACCACAACCACATCACCGTTGGTGGCAGGCGGTGCGAGGACTTCACTGGTCACGCGAGCGCGCCATTTCTCTTCACCGGTGCTGGAATCCAGCGCTACCACCTGGCCTTTGAGCGTACCGATCAGGACCAGACCATAACCAACGCCAACGGCGCCGGAAACACGCAGATCAAGATTTTTCTTCCATTTGACGTCGCCATTGCTTCGATCCAGCGCCATCACCACGCCAGTTACATCGCCAGCATAGAGGGTGTCGCCGTCGATAGCCGGCACCAACATGTTGTAGGTATCGCCCTGGCCATTACCGATCGAACGGCTCCACTGCTTTTGCAGAACAACTTCTTCTTTGAAGTTGACCAGTTCAGCCGGTGGCAGTTCTTTTTTGCTGTTGCTGCTGCAACCCGCGGCCAGAATGGCCAGAGCCAGCAATGCTGCATGTTTCCAACGGATCACGTCACGCATCCCCTTTGGCCAGGTCGTCCAGCTTGATTTGTAAGCCATCGACCGCTGCTTCATCAGACAGCGCAGCCTTGGCCTTTTGATACGCAGCATGGGCTTCGTCGGTACGACCCAATTGGACCAGCAGGTCACCCTTGAGCTCTTCACGAGTGGCCAGGAATGCCTTGTCAGCATCGCCTTCGAGCAGCTTCAGCGCTTCGTCAGGCTTGTTCTGTGCTGCCAGCACCTGAGCCAGACGCTGACGCGCGATTTCGCCCAGGGCCGGGTTGGCCGGTTTGTCGGCGACAGCTTTGAGCTCGCTCGCCGCGTCGTCCAGCTTGCCGGTATCGACCGCGACTTTCGCCACGAACAGGCTGCCGTATTGCGCGTAGGCAGTGCCCGCGAACTCGCTGTTGAGCTTGCCGGCCAGATCCGCAACACGGGCCGCATCCGGCTTGCCATCAGGGGTCAGCGTGGTTTCCAGCAATTGCTGGTAGAGCATCGAGGCACCTTGCGACTGGTTGCTCTGATACTTATGAAACGCCTGCCAGCCGAACACGATGACCAGCGCCAACAGGCCGCCGGTCACTAGAGGTTTGCCGTTACGCTGCCACCAGTCTTTGAATTCCGCCAGATGTTCGTCTTCGGTACTCGACACCCCAATACTCCTTATTCGCTAAATCGGCTGTTTGACAGCTTCAACCCTGCACGACGCAGGTGGCCAGGTGAGCGGCAAGCGCATCCCAGGCAATGCTTTGTTGTTCGCCCTGGCCACGCAAGGGTTTGAAACCGACCACTTGCTGGGCCATTTCGTCGTCACCGAGGATCAATGCATACAGCGCACCGCTCTTGTCGGCCTTCTTGAACTGGCTTTTGAAGCTACCGGCGCCGGCGTTGATCTGCAGACGCAGGTTTGGCAATTGATCACGTACCCGCTCGCTCAATGCCAGCGCTGCGAGTTCAGCAGCTTCACCGAAGGCGCAAAGGTAGACATCAACCTGACGGGAGATTTCTTCCGGGATCTGCTCCAGGGTTTCGAGCAGCAGCACCAGACGCTCGATGCCCATGGCGAAACCAACGCCCGGGGTCGGCTTGCCGCCCATCTGCTCGACCAGACCGTCGTAACGGCCGCCCGCGCAGACAGTGCCCTGGGCACCGAGCTTGTCGGTGACCCATTCGAATACGGTTTTGCTGTAGTAATCCAGCCCGCGTACCAGCTTCGGGTTGATCACATAAGGAATGCCGGCAGCGTCCAGACGCGCCTTCAGGCCCGCGAAGTGAGTGCGGGACTCTTCGTCGAGGTAGTCAGCCATCTTCGGTGCATCGAGCAGTGCCGCCTGGGTATCGGCGTTCTTGGTATCCAGCACTCGCAGCGGGTTGGTTTTCAGACGGCGCTGGCTGTCTTCGTCCAGCTGGTCCAGACGTGCCGTCAGGTACTCGACCAGTGCTTCGCGGTAACGACCGCGAGATTCGCTGGTGCCCAGGCTGTTGAGTTCGAGCTTGACCGCGTCACGGATGCCCAGCTCGCCCCACAGGCGCCAGGTCAGCACGATCAGTTCGGCGTCGATGTCCGGACCATCAAGGTTGAAGACCTCGCAACCAATCTGGTGGAACTGGCGATAACGGCCTTTCTGCGGACGCTCGTGGCGGAACATCGGGCCGATGTACCAGAGTTTCTGCACCTGGCCACCGCCGGTGATGCCGTGCTCAAGCACAGCACGCACGCAGGCCGCTGTGCCTTCAGGGCGCAGGGTCAGAGAGTCGCCGTTGCGGTCGTCGAAGGTGTACATCTCTTTTTCGACGATGTCGGTCACTTCACCGATGGAGCGCTTGAACAGCTCGGTGAATTCAACGATCGGCATGCGGATCTGCTTGTAACCGTAGTTATCCAGCAGACGCGAGACGGTACCTTCGAAATGACGCCACAGGGGGGTCTGCTCGGGCAGGATGTCGTTCATGCCACGAATGGCTTGCAGAGACTTGCTCACTATAAATCCTTAAATTCGTTCGATCAGCCGCGGGCGATCAGCGCCGCGTCGGCTTCGACCTTTTCGGCCGCCTTCTGGCGGATCAGCCGTTCCAGCTCATCCACCAGATTGTCATTCGTCAATTTCTGCGCTGGCTTGCCGTCGATATAGATCAGGTTCGGTGTACCACCGGTCAGGCCGATGTGAGCCTCTTTGGCTTCGCCCGGACCGTTCACTACACAACCGATGACCGCAACATCCAGTGGCACCAGCAAGTCTTCAAGGCGCACTTCCAGTTCATTCATGGTTTTCACCACATCGAAGTTCTGCCGCGAACAGCTTGGGCAGGCGATGAAGTTGATACCACGGGACCGCAGGTGCAGGGATTTGAGAATGTCGTAGCCGACTTTCACTTCCTCTACCGGGTCGGCCGCCAACGAGATGCGAATAGTATCGCCAATCCCGTCGGCCAGCAGCATACCGAGGCCCACGGCAGATTTCACTGTGCCTGAACGCAAACCACCGGCTTCGGTGATACCCAGGTGCAGGGGTTGAATGATTTCCTTGGCCAGCAGGCGATAAGCCTCGACGGCCATGAACACATCGGAGGCTTTTACGCTGACTTTGAAATCCTTGTAGTTCAAGCGCTCAAGGTGCTCGACATGACGCAATGCAGACTCGACCAGCGCAGCAGGGGTCGGCTCGCCGTATTTCTTTTGCAGGTCTTTTTCCAGCGAGCCGGCGTTGACGCCGATACGGATCGGGATCCCGCGATCACGGGCGGCATCGACCACGGCACGCACACGGTCTTCACGACCAATGTTGCCCGGGTTGATTCGCAGGCAGTCGACACCGAGTTCGGCCACGCGCAGTGCAATCTTGTAGTCGAAGTGGATATCGGCGACCAAAGGCACTTTGACCAATTGCTTGATCCGGCCAAAGGCTTCGGCGGCGTCCATATCCGGCACGGAAATGCGCACGATATCGACGCCGGCAGCTTCCAGGCGATTGATCTGGGCTACGGTCGCTGCGACATCATTGGTGTCACTGTTGGTCATGCTCTGCACCGCGATGGGCGCATCGCCGCCCACGGGTACGGAGCCAACCCAGATTTTGCGGGACTCGCGACGTTTGATTGGAGATTCGCCGTGCATGACTTATTGACCTAACTTCAGGCGAGCAGTCTCGCCACTGGTGAACGGAGCGATATCGACCGCCTGGCCGTTGTAGCTGACCTGCGCCCCACGGGCATAGCCCAGACGCACGGAAAACGGTGGTTTACCGCTGACCTCGGCGGTCGAGCCTTTGCGCTTGAGACCGCTCAACAGCACTTTGCCGGTGCCGTCGGTAACCTGAGCCCAGCAATCGGAGGTAAATTGCAGCCGAACCTGACCGGTACCAGCAACTGGCGCCGTCGCGGCAGGCGCAGGCGCAGGCGCTGCAGGAACTACCGGTTTAGTCACAGGTGCAGCAGGAGCTGGCGTCGCAACAACCGGAACAGGTGCGGTGTGAGTTGCAGCGGTCGGTACGCTTGGCGCCACGACGACTGGAGCGCCTGGAGCCGGTGCAGCCGCATTGGCCTGGACTTCAGCCGGCGGCTGGCCCTCAGGCAAAGCGAGACTGGTCGAAGCTTCGGTTTGAGCTTCGACTACCGCTTGATCTTCCGGCTCGTCGAGCGGGTGAATCTGCGTGGTGCCATCGGCCCCTTCGACTTCGACGTGTTCCGGGGTGATTGCAATCAGGTCCTTGGTGCGCAAGGAGGTCTGATCCTGCCACCAGACAAAGCCGCCGCCGATCACGGCAATCAGCAACAGCAGGCTGACGATACGCAAAATGGTGTGGGAAACCCGTACAGGTTCTTCGATGCGACCCAGGCTGTGCACGCTGCTGCCTTGGGCGTCGGTACCGGAGTATTGGTCGAATTGCTGGACCAATACGGCCTGGTCCATGCCCAGCAACTTGGCGTAGGCACGAATATAGCCACGGGCAAAGGTATGCCCTGGCAACTTGTCGAAAGCACCCGTTTCCAGATTGCTCAATGAGCCTACGGTAAGGTTGAGCTTCAGAGCCACTTCCGCCAGCGACCAACCATTGCTTTCGCGGGCCTGACGCAAGGTCTCACCTGGGTTTACGCGAGTCGCTGCTACAACTTCGGGATGCGCCGCTTTCATCATTGCTCCGACAGGTATTGCTGATATTCCGGCGTACCGGGATAGAGTCGTTTTAATTGCAGGCCTGCACTTGCGGCCTTGTCGCGATCTTCGAACACTTTTGCCAGCCGAACGCCGAGCAATAGACTACGTGCATTTTGCTCGGCCAGCAGGCTAAAACGATCGTAGTAACCACGCGCGGGCACATAATGCCTGTCTTCGAATGACAACTCAGCCATTTCCAGCAATGCGCGGGGTTGTTGGCGGTTCAAACGCAGGGCTTTTTCCAGTTGCTGCCTGGCCAGATCACGCTGACCGAGCATTGAAGCAGTCATACCCAGGTTCTCGAAAACCCGCGAACGCTCAGGATAAAGCGTATCGGCAGCGGCTTGTTCGAAGCGCTGGTAAGCGTCTTCATAACGCTTTTCTTCAAAGAGAAAGCTGCCGTAATTGTTCAGGATACGCGCATCAGCGGGACGCGAGGACAATGCCTTGCGAAAATGCTGGTCAGCGAGTTCAGGCTCCATCTCGGCCTGGAACACCAGCCCCAGGGCCGCGTTCGCATCGGCGTCCGAGCCATCCAGATCCAGGGCTTTCTTCAACGGAGCTTTCGCTCGCTCGATCATCCCCTGCTGCAGATACCCAAGACCCAGCTGCACGTATGCCGCACGCGCCTCGTCCCGCCCCTTGCTCGTTTTCATCGGGCTGAAATCACCCGATGAAACACAACCAGCCGACAGACTGGCGAAAAGCACAAGCAGCGCGACGCGCAGAGACATAGAGATCCTCTCTTAAGTACGATTCGTAGCGCTTTGCGGCATATCAGACTCAGCGTTCAACTCACGCACAGCGATATAACGCTCGCTACGACGGGTGCGATCCAGCACCTGTCCTACCAACTGGCCACACGCGGCGTCGATGTCTTCGCCACGGGTGGTGCGCACGGTGACATTGAAGCCAGCGTGATGAAGTTGATCCTGGAAACGACGGATGGCGTTGTTGCTCGGCCGCTCGTAACCGGAATGGGGGAACGGGTTGAACGGGATCAGGTTGATCTTGCAAGGCGTGTCCTTGAGCAACTCGATCATTTCAACCGCATGCTCGACCTTGTCATTGATGTCCTTGAGCAAGGTGTACTCGATGGTCAGCACGCGCTTTTCGCCCAGGGACGACATGTAGCGGCGGCAGGACTCGAGGAGCATTTTCAGCGGATACTTCTTGTTGATCGGTACCAACTGGTTACGCAGCGCATCGTTCGGTGCGTGCAGGGACAACGCCAGGGAAACGTCGATGTGCTTGGACAGCTCATCGATCATCGGCACCACGCCCGAGGTCGACAGGGTCACACGGCGCTTGGAGATGCCGTAACCCAGGTCGTCCATCATCAGGTGCATGGCGGCAACGACGTTGTCGAAGTTCAGCAGCGGCTCACCCATGCCCATCATCACCACGTTGGTGATGGCACGGTCGGCGGTTGCCGGGATGCTGCCGAACGATTTATTGGCAATCCACACCTGGCCGATGACTTCGGCGGCGGTGAGGTTGCTGTTGAAACCTTGCTTGCCGGTGGAGCAGAAACTGCAATCCAGGGCACAGCCTGCCTGGGACGAAACGCACAGAGTGCCGCGTTTGCCCTGGGGAATGTACACGGTCTCGACGCAGCTGCCGGACGCCACGCGCACCACCCACTTACGGGTGCCGTCGCTGGAGATGTCCTCGCTGACCACTTCGGGGCCGCGAACTTCGGCAATAGCCTTGAGCTTGTCGCGCAAGGCCTTGCTGACGTTCGTCATGGCGTCGAAATCATCGACGCCAAGGTGGTGAATCCACTTCATTACCTGACCGGCACGGAAACGCTTCTCCCCGATTGAGTCGAAGAATTTTTCCATTTCCAGCTGAGTCAGACCCAGCAGGTTAGTTTTTGCAGTCGATGTAGTCATGGATTCACCTTCACTCATAAGCCAATGCTTAGCGAGTGGTTACTTCAGTAGCTGCGAAAAAGTACGAGATTTCGCGAGCGGCAGCGGCTTCGGAGTCCGAACCGTGCACCGCGTTGGCGTCGATGGAATCAGCGAAGTCGGCGCGGATGGTGCCGGCAGCAGCTTCTTTAGGGTTGGTAGCGCCCATCAGCTCACGGTTCAGAGCGATAGCGTTTTCGCCTTCCAGAACCTGAACGACAACCGGACCGGAGATCATGAAAGCAACCAGGTCGCCGAAGAAACCACGAGCGCTGTGCTCAGCGTAGAAGCCTTCAGCTTCAGCTTTGGACAGTTGCTTCATTTTCGAAGCTACAACGCGCAGGCCAGCTTTTTCGAAACGGGTGATGATCTCGCCAGTCACGTTTTTTGCAACTGCGTCAGGCTTGATGATGGAGAAAGTACGTTGAACAGCCATGGTGTAACTCCAGAAACGGTAATTTGCGAAAAATTAAACCCGCGAATTATACGCGGGTTTAGAGGGATTGCCTAACTGCGTAGGGTACGTTCAGTCTGCTTCTTCGATCCAGGCAGCCTGAATGGCCTCGAGCACTTTCTCGCCGCCATGCTTGGGATCGTCACTGAAATCCGGCAATTCCAGAACCCAGCGGTGCAGATCGACGAAGTTGACCGAAAGCGGATCAACATCCGGCTTGCTCTCAGCCAGCTGGATCGCGATTTCCAGTACATCAACCCATTTAAGACTCATGACGGTTCCTTGAATCAGTGCGGCGCTTCGGCTGCATGGTTAAGCGAGTATTTCGGAATTTCGACAGTCAGGTCTTCAGTCCCGACGATTGCCTGGCAGGTCAGACGCGACTGCGCTTCCAGACCCCAGGCCCGATCAAGATAGTCCTCTTCCAGCTCATCGGCCTCTTCCAGCGAGTCAAAACCTTCGCGGATGATGCAGTGACAGGTGGTGCAGGCACAGACGCCGCCGCAGGCGCTCTCGATCTCGATATGGTTGTCATGGGCCACTTCGAGGATGGACTTGCCGGTCTCAGCCTCTACAACCAAACCGTCCGGGCAATGCTCGGCGTGTGGCAGAAAAATGATCTGCGGCATCAGTTATTCCTCGATTTCATTCAGGTTGCGCCCCGCCAGAGCGGCTTTCACCGTCGAATCCAGGCGGCGGGCAGCAAAGGCATCGGTCACTTGCGACAGACGCTTGGTCTGCTGCTCGATGGCATAGCCATCGGTGCCTTGCATCAATTCAGTCAATTCTTGCATCTGCAATTCGATAACCATGCGCTCTTCGGCATCGAGCAGGCGCTCGCCGTCGACATCGAGGGCGCCCTGCACCGCTTCGATCAGGCGCTGGGCATCGACTTGCTGCTCACGCAGCACCCGGGCGACCTTATCGTCGTTGGCGTACTGGAACGAATCCTTGAGCATCCGGGCGATTTCGCCGTCGGTCAGGCCGTAGGACGGCTTGACCTGGATACTGGCTTCAACGCCCGAACCCAATTCACGGGCCGCAACGCTGAGCAAGCCGTCGGCATCGACCTGGAAGGTCACACGAATTTTCGCTGCGCCAGCGACCATGGCCGGAATGCCGCGCAATTCAAAACGCGCCAGGGAGCGGCAATCGCTGATCAGCTCGCGCTCACCCTGCAACACATGAATCATCATGGCCGACTGGCCATCTTTGTACGTCGTGAAGTCCTGAGCCCGCGCGACAGGGATGGTGGTGTTGCGTGGAATCACCTTCTCCATCAACCCGCCCATGGTTTCCAGCCCCAGGGACAGCGGAATCACATCAAGCAGCAACAGTTCGTCGCCATCACGCTTGTTGCCGGCCAGGGTATCGGCCTGGATCGCGGCGCCAATGGCCACTACTTGATCCGGATCGATCTCGGTCAACGGCTGACGAGCAAACATCTCGGCCACCGCATCACGAATACGCGGAACACGGGTAGAACCACCAACCATGACTACGGCCTGAACATCTTCCAGCTCAATACCCGAATCGCGAACAGCGCGTCGGCAAGCTTTCAGGCTCTGCGCAACCATCGGCTCGATCAGCGCATCGAACGCCTGACGGCTCAATTCGGCACGCCAGTCGCCGTAGACGACTTCGACCGAATCAGATTCCGTCAGCTTTTCCTTGGCGGCACAAGCGGTTTGCAACAGGTTGCGCTGAGCACCTGGATCGAGGTCGGCGGACAAGCCGGCCTGCCCGATAATCCAGCCGGCGATCGCGTGATCGAAGTCATCGCCACCCAGGGCGCTGTCGCCGCCAGTGGCCAGCACTTCGAAAACACCGCCAGTCAGACGCAAAATCGAAATATCGAAGGTACCGCCGCCCAGGTCATAGATCGCAACGACGCCTTCGGCGTGTTGATCCAGACCATAAGCCACCGCCGCAGCGGTAGGCTCGTTGAGCAGACGCAGAACATTCAGACCGGCCAGTTTGGCCGCATCCTTGGTTGCCTGACGCTGGGCATCGTCGAAATAGGCCGGAACGGTAATCACCGCGCCCACCAGCTCGCCGCCCAGAGCCAATTCGGCACGCTGACGCAGTACCTTGAGGATATCGGCGGAGACTTCGACCGGGCTTTTCGGCCCTTGCACCGTGTCGATGAACGGCATATGCGATTCGCCATCGACAAAGCGGTACGGCAATTGTTCGCCCAACAGCTTGACGTCGGACAGACCACGACCCATCAAGCGCTTGACCGACAACACGGTATTGAACGGGTCACTTGCAGCAGCCAGTTTGGCCGCCATGCCCACTTCAATGCGATCGGCGTGATAGCGAACGGCAGACGGCATTATTACCTGCCCGTCAGCGTCGGCCAGAGGTTCGGAAAGACCACTGCGCAATGCAGCGACCAGCGAATTGGTAGTGCCCAAGTCGATACCCACAGCCAGACGACGCTGGTGCGGTTGGGGACTTTGGCCGGGTTCGGCGATCTGCAGTAGGGCCATGCTTATCTGGACTTATCTGTATATCAGGCGTGCGACCGAGGCGGCACTGGGTTAATCGTCGAGGCGCTCTTCTAACTGGCGCACTTCGTAGGTGAGCTTGTCGAGGAATTGCATGCGCCGCATCAGGCGTTCGGCCTGTTCACGCTGCACTGCAACATTCCAGCAAGCCGCGAAGCTTTCGTTCAGTTCATCCTGAGCAACTTTCAAGCGACGCTTGAATACCGCAATCCCGGCCAGATCGGCACTGTCTTGCAGATCTTCGAGCTCTTCGCGCCATTGCATCTGCTGCAGAAGAAACTCGGGATCATGCACCGTGACCTCCAGCGGTAGCTCACGACCACCCATGGCGAGCAGGTATCGCGCGCGTTTCGGGGGACTCTTGAGCGTCTGGTAAGCCTCGTTGAGGCTCGCGGATTGCTCTAGCGCCAGCCGTTGCTCACGCTCGGAAGCGTCAGCGAAGCGGTCCGGATGAACGCCACGCGCCAACTCACGGTAGCGCGCAGCCAACTGGTCGAGATCCAGACGGAAACTCGGCTGCAGTTCAAATAAAGCGAAATGACAAAGAGTACCCACGACCAGCCTCAGATGTTGAAGCTTTCGCCGCAGCCACATTCACCGCGCACGTTGGGGTTATTGAACTTGAAGCCTTCGTTCAATCCTTCCTTGACGAAATCGAGCTCGGTGCCGTCCAGGTAAACCAGGCTTTTCGCGTCGATGATCACTTTAACGCCGTGACTTTCGAATACCTGATCTTCGGCGTCCGCCTTATCGACAAACTCCAGCACATAGGCAAGGCCGGAACAGCCCGTGGTGCGAACACCCAGACGAATCCCATCACCCTTGCCGCGCCCTTCAAGGGAGCGTCGTACGTGTTGAGCAGCCGCTTCTGTCATGCTGATAGCCATCGGGACTCCTTACTTGATACCAGGATCTTTGAAAACTGATCCCCGGAAAAAACTCAGATCAAGCCTTTCTTCTGCTTGTAATCGCGAACGGCAGCCTTGATGGCGTCTTCAGCGAGTACGGAGCAGTGAATTTTTACCGGCGGCAACGCCAGCTCTTCAGCCAGCTGAGTGTTCTTGATGGTCTCTGCTTCGTCCAGAGTCTTGCCTTTCATCCACTCGGTCGCCAGGGAGCTTGAGGCAATGGCCGAACCGCAACCATAAGTCTTGAACTTGGCGTCTTCGATGATGCCTTGTTCGTTGACCTTGATTTGCAGGCGCATTACGTCGCCGCATGCTGGAGCGCCAACCATGCCGGTGCCGACATCAGGATCTTCTGCGTCCATCTTGCCGACGTTGCGCGGGTTTTCGTAGTGGTCGATGACCTTTTCGCTGTAAGCCATGATTCTTAATCCTCACTCATCAGAGAGTCGCTCTTGAGGCTCTGTAAAAACGCGGTATTCGACAGGTTTACAGAGCCCGTTTGCGGCGACTTATATTCAGTGTGCCGCCCACTCGATTTTCGAAATGTCGACGCCATCTTTGTACATGTCCCACAGCGGCGACAGAGCGCGCAACTTGGTAACGGCCTCGCAAACTTTCTTCGCGGCGTAGTCGATTTCTTCTTCGGTGGTGAAACGGCCGAAGGTGAAACGGATCGAGCTGTGCGCCAGTTCGTCGTTGCGGCCCAGGGCGCGCAGAACGTACGAAGGCTCGAGGGACGCCGAGGTGCAGGCCGAACCGGAGGAAACTGCCAGATCCTTGAGTGCCATGATCAGCGACTCGCCTTCAACGTAGTTGAAGCTCAGGTTCAGGTTGTGCGGTACACGGGAAGTCATGCTGCCATTGATGTACAGCTCTTCCAGCTCTTCGACCTGCTTGAAGAAACGGTCGCTCAGGGCTTTGATTCGTACGTTTTCGGCAGCCATGTCTTCCTTGGCTACGCGGAACGCTTCGCCCATGCCAACAATCTGGTGAGTCGCCAGAGTGCCGGAACGCATGCCACGCTCGTGACCGCCCCCGTGCATGGTCGCTTCGATGCGAACACGCGGCTTGCGGCTCACGTACAGTGCGCCAATGCCTTTAGGGCCGTAGGTTTTGTGGGCAGAGAAGGACATCAGGTCGACTTTAAGCTTCGACAGGTCGATCTCGACCTTGCCGGTGGACTGCGCAGCGTCGACGTGGAACAGGATCCCTTTGGAACGGGTCAGTTCGCCGATGGCTGCGATGTCGTTGATGGTGCCAATTTCGTTGTTCACGTGCATGACCGACACCAGGATGGTGTCCTCACGCAGTGCAGCTTCAACCATTTCCGGAGTCACCAGACCATCTTCACGAGGCTCGATGTAGGTCACTTCGAAACCTTCACGCTCCAGTTGGCGCATGGTGTCGAGGACAGCCTTGTGTTCGATCTTGGTGGTGATCAGGTGCTTGCCTTTAGTGGCATAGAAATGCGCGACACCCTTGATTGCCAGGTTGTCGGACTCGGTGGCACCGGAGGTCCAGACGATTTCACGTGGGTCGGCGTTGACCAGGTCCGCGACCTGACGACGAGCGTTTTCCACGGACTCCTCGGCTTTCCAGCCGAATACGTGGGAACGGGACGCCGGGTTACCGAAGTTTCCGTCGACCAGCAGGCATTCACTCATCTTTTGTGCGACTCGCGGATCAACCGGGGTGGTCGCAGAGTAATCAAGATAAATCGGCAATTTCATGGACTATCTCCTAAATCAGGCTGGCTGGCGTGCCGCTAGCTCTTTGGCTGTCATTCGACGGCGGACGCTTCAATCTTGTCCAGACGTGACGCCTTGCCATTACAGCGGCGCTGGTCCTGACGCTGGGCTACTTCTTGCACCTCACGGCGAGTCACAAGGTCAGCCAAGCTGATACCGCTCAGAAATTCATGGATCTGCAGGCTCAGATCGCACCACAAGTGGTGGGTCAGACAGGTGTCGCCGGAATGGCAATCGCCCTGCCCCTGGCAACGGGTTGCATCGACCGATTCGTTCACCGCATCGATCACCTGAGCGACCTGGATCCCCTGCATGTCGCGGGACAGCTGATAGCCACCACCGGGACCACGAACACTGGACACCAGATTGCTACGGCGCAATTTGGCGAAGAGTTGCTCGAGGTAGGACAGGGAGATGCCTTGGCGCTCGGAGATATCGGCCAGGGACACCGGCCCGTTTTGCGCGTGCAACGCCAGGTCAAGCATGGCGGTTACGGCGTATCGGCCTTTTGTAGTCAGTCTCATGGACAGGTACCGCGGAGGTTCGGAATGGAGGCGAGTATGCAATTCCCGAGTATTCAAGTCAACTATAAGACCTAGTGAATTACTCGGGTTTACCCGCAAAAATAGCGCGCGAATGATAGCAAAGCCCGCAGCATAATGGCACGCCAGCGACACGCGGCATTTACCTGTAGCAGCTGGCGAAGCCTGCTGCTACAGAAAACCATGTGGTCAACTGGCCTTGCTTTCATCCTTGTTTTTTACACAGGCGAAGTCTTCTTCGCGCAGTTCGGGCAAGTCTTTGGCGCAGTAATTACTGCCCAGATCCTTGAGCGCACCACACATGCCTTCGAGACGACCGTCTACGGCCTGCAGGTGGTCGAGCAACTGACCAATGGCCCGCGCAATCGGGTCCGGCATGTCTTCGCTGACGCCATAAGCATCGAAGCCGAGTTTTTCCGCCATCGCCTTGCGCTTGGCTTCCTGCTCGTCATCGGACTTCATGATGATCCGCCCCGGTATGCCGACCACCGTTGCACCGGCCGGCACCGCCTTGGTCACCACCGCATTGGAACCCACCTTGGCTCCGGCACCGACCGTGAACGGCCCGAGAACCTTGGCGCCCGCCCCTACCACTACGCCGTCTTCCAGCGTCGGGTGGCGCTTGCCTTTATTCCAGCTGGTACCGCCGAGGGTCACACCCTGGTAAAGCGTGACGTCATTGCCGATCTCGGCGGTTTCGCCGATCACAATGCCCATGCCGTGGTCGATAAAGAAGCGCCGACCGACCCTGGCCCCCGGATGGATCTCGATCCCGGTCAACCAGCGACCGAAATTCGACACTACCCGCGCCAGCCACTTCCAGCCCATCCCCCACAACGCCGATGCCAGGCGGTGAATCCAGATCGCATGCATACCGGGATAGCAGGTCAGCACCTCAAACGCATTACGCGCCGCCGGGTCACGGTGGAAAACGCTCTGGATATCTTCACGCAAACGCTCGAACATCATTAATCCTTCCGCTTAAGAAGCTCACCACGGGCCGCTTTTTGGGTTTCCGTGAGGATGCCACGCAAAATATTCATTTCCGCCCGACTGACCGAGCTTCGTCCGTACAACCGACGCAGGCGCGCCATCAAGTGTCGCGGTTTTTCAGGATCGAGGAACTCAATGGCCACCAGGGTCTGCTCCAGGTGCTCATAGAATCGCTCCAACTCATCCATGGTCGCCAACTCGCCACTTTTGGTCGACGCCACTTCTTCCTTCGCGACCTTGCTCGGCTGGCCTTGCGCCGCCAGCCAGGACATGCGCACTTCATAGCTCAGCACCTGCACCGCCGCCCCCAGGTTCAGCGAGCTGAACTCAGGGTCCGATGGGATATGCACGTGATAATGACATCGCTGCAGCTCTTCGTTGGTCAGGCCGGAATCCTCACGACCGAACACCAGAGCAATCTCGGCGCCCTGCGCCGCTTCTTCGACCACCTTCACACCAGACTCGCGCGGATCGAGCAGCGGCCAGGGAATGCGGCGATCACGGGCGCTGGTGCCGAACACCAGATTGCAGCCGACCAAGGCCTCTTCCAAGGTGGTGACGACTTGCGCATTTTCAAGGATGTCCCCGGCACCCGAGGCCCGCGCATCAGCCTCGTGGTGCGGGAACAAGCGCGGCTCGACCAGCACCAGCCGCGACAGCCCCATGTTCTTCATGGCACGCGCAGCCCCTCCGATGTTCCCCGGATGGCTGGTATTGACCAGGACGACACGAATGTTCTGCAGCAAGGGAGGTGCTCTCTGACAGGGAAATGGGGAGCAAATCTTACAGAGCATCAGAGTGTCCCGCCTCAAAAATAACTGTTCACTTTTGACGGCGCTCAATGTCGGCATGCTGCGTTGCCGCTTCTCCCCATAGCAAGCCGTGAGTCGGCGTGGCGCCTTGCCTGCCAACATTGACCACTCGTCAAAATATGAACGTATTTGCGAGGCGGGACACACCGTTAAGCTATGAAAGCGAACGTCGACCTTCATCTGTAGAAAGTTTCTGATAGAATGCCCGGCTTTCTTTAACAACCTTAGGTGACACATCCATGCAGCCCATGCTGAATATCGCGCTGCGCGCCGCCCGCAGCGCCAGTGAATTGATTTTCCGCTCCATCGAGCGCCTGGATACCATCAAGGTCGACGAAAAAGACGCCAAGGACTACGTGTCCGAAGTGGATCGCGCTGCCGAGCAGAAGATCATCGACGCGTTGCGCAAGGCTTACCCGACTCACGCCATCCTCGGCGAAGAGACCGGTATGCACGCCGGTAGCGGCGAAGGTGAAGAATACCTGTGGATCATCGACCCACTGGACGGCACCACCAACTTCCTGCGCGGTGTTCCGCACTTCGCTGTCAGCATCGCCTGCAAATACCGTGGCCGCCTGGAACACGCAGTGGTTCTGGACCCGGTTCGCCAGGAAGAATTCACCGCCAGCCGTGGTCGCGGCGCTCAGCTCAACGGTCGTCGCCTGCGTGTCAGCGGTCGCACCAGCCTTGAAGGCGCCCTGCTGGGCACGGGCTTCCCGTTCCGTGATGACCAGATGGACAACCTCGACAACTACCTGGGCATGTTCCGCAGCCTGGTTGGCCAGACCGCCGGCATTCGCCGCGCCGGTGCCGCCAGCCTCGACCTGGCCTACGTTGCCGCCGGTCGCTACGACGCGTTCTGGGAGTCAGGCCTGTCCGAGTGGGACATGGCTGCAGGCGCCCTGCTGATCCAGGAAGCTGGCGGCCTGGTGAGCGACTTCACCGGTGGTCACGACTTCCTTGAAAAAGGCCATGTTGTTGCCGGCAACACCAAATGCTTCAAGGCTGTACTGACGGCCATCCAGCCGCACCTGCCGGCTTCGCTGAAACGCTAAGCACCAGGCACAAAAAAAGCACCCTTCGGGGTGCTTTTTTTATGGCCGGGATTTGGGTATTAAACTTGCAAACCACAACCCCTGCAGGAGCGAGCTTGCTCCGGGCGGCGTTCCGACGATGGACTCAAAGGCGACGCGTTTATTCAGAAAACGCGCGTTATCGGTAACGTCCATCGCGAGCAAGCTCGCTCCTACATTATTAGATCCCGAGCATTAGATCCCCAGCGCATTCGCTTACTGGGCTGGCTGGTTCTGACCGAGAATCAGCTGACCGTCTTTGTTGACCGGGATCTGGTTGCCTGGATCACGATCCATACGCACCTTGCCTTCCTTGCCATTCAACGAATACCTCACGTCATAACCTACGACCTTGTCGCTGATGTCATTGACCGTGTTGCAGCGGGTCTGAGTCGTGGTGTAGGTGTCCTTGTTCTGCATGTTTTCCTGGACCTTGTTGCCGGCATAACCGCCGCCAACTGCACCTGCGACGGTGGCGAGTTTCTTGCCATTACCGCCACCCACCATGTTGCCCAACAAACCACCGCCGACAGCACCGATCACCGTCCCCAGGATCTGGTGTTGATCCTTCACTGGCGCCTGCCGGGTCACGGCGACATCCCTGCAAACCTCACGTGGAGTCTTGATCTGTTGTTTGACCGGCTCAACAGCCAGCACTTGCGCATACTCAGGGCCGCTTTTAACCAGCTTATAGGTGGCAACAGCACCCCCGGCAGTAACACCGACAGCACCCAGTACCGCACCAACCAGTAACGACTTGTTCATCATGAACCTCCTGACCATCACAAGCGGGACATGCCCGCGCTTCTCCTAGCCTTGGAGCACAAAAAAAGGCGCGAGTTCAATACTCGCGCCTTTTGGATGGAGCCAGAGAGACAATTACCCTTATGGGCGGTCGTCGATTTCCTTCTCGGTATTAGCCGGAGGAATCAAATCCTCGGTGCTCAGGCTCAGCCAGATCAGCACCACGTTGGCGATGTATATCGACGAGTAAGTACCCGCCAGAACACCGATAAACAGGGCGATGGAGAAGCCGAACAGGTTGTCGCCACCAAAGAACAGCAGAGCGGTGATCGCCAGCAAGGTGGAGATCGACGTGGCCATGGTCCGCAGCAGGGTTTGCGTGGTCGAGATGTTGATGTTCTCGATCAGGCTGGCCTTGCGCAGCACACGGAAGTTCTCACGAACCCGGTCGAATACCACGATGGTGTCGTTGAGCGAGTAACCGATGATCGCCAGTACCGCCGCCAAAACCGTCAGGTCGAAGGTGACCTGGAAGAACGAGAGTATACCCACGGTCACGATCACGTCGTGGATCAGCGAGACAATGGCACCGACCGCGAACTTCCACTGAAAGCGGAAAGCCAGGTAGATCAGGATACCGCCCAGCGCCATCAGCATGCCGAGGCCGCCCTGGTCGCGCAGTTCTTCACCGACCTGCGGGCCGACGAACTCGACACGCTTGACCTGAGCCGGGTTTTCGCCGCCGACTTTCTGCAGCGCTTCAGCCACCTGGTGACCCAGTTGCGGGTCTTCGCCAGGCATGCGCACCAGCAGATCGGTGGTTGCACCGAAGTTCTGCACGATGGCTTCGTGATAACCGGCTGTAACCAGTTGCTCACGCACCTTGGTGACATCGGCCGGACGCTCGTAGGTCAGCTCGATGAGCGTACCGCCGGTGAAGTCCAGACCCCAGTTCATGCCCTTATGAAAGACACTGAACATTGCCAGTGCGGTAAGGAACAATGTGACGCCGAACGCAAAGTTGCGAACGCCCATGAAGTTGATTGTACGTAACATGGCAGCCCCTTAAATCCACAACTTCTTGAAGTCACGACCGCCGAAGATCAGGTTGACCATCGCGCGGGTCACCATGATGGCCGTGAACATCGAGGTAAAGATCCCGAGGGACATGGTCACGGCGAAACCCTTGACCGGGCCGGTGCCCATGGCAAAGAGAATCCCGCCGACCAACAGTGTTGTCAGGTTGGCGTCGAGAATCGCGGTGAATGCCCGGCCGAAGCCTTCGTTGATTGCCCGTTGCACGGTCATGCCGGCAGCGATCTCTTCACGTATCCGCGAGAAGATCAGTACGTTGGCGTCGACCGCCATACCCATGGTCAAAACGATACCGGCGATACCTGGCAGGGTCAGCGTCGCACCCAGCAAGGACATCAAGGCCAGCAGCATCACCATGTTCACCGCCAGTGCGACCGTGGCAATGACACCGAAGAAGCGGTAAATAGCCATGATGAACAGCGAAACGAACAGCATGCCCCACAGGGATGCATCGATACCTTTGGTGATGTTGTCAGCACCCAGGCTCGGACCGATAGTGCGTTCTTCAGCGAAGTACATCGGCGCCGCCAGACCACCGGCACGCAGCAACAGTGCCAGCTCGGAAGACTCGCCCTGACCGTTCAGGCCAGTGATGCGGAACTGCGCACCCAGTGGCGACTGAATGGTCGCCAGGCTGATGATCTTCTTCTCTTCCTTGAAACTCTGAACCGGCACGTCTTTCTCGACGCCGTTGACCACTTGCTTGACGTAAGTGGTGACCGGACGCTGTTCGATGAAGATCACCGCCATGCTGCGACCGACGTTGCTGCGAGTCGCACGACTCATCAGCTCGCCGCCGTGGCCATCCAGACGGATGTTCACTTCTGGTGTGCCATGCTCGCCGAAGCCCGCCTTGGCGTCAGTCACCTGGTCACCCGTGATGATCAGGCCACGCTCGATCAGCGCTGGAGGACGCTTGCCTTCACGGAACTCGAACTCCTCGGAAGTGGCTTTCGAAGCGCCAGGCTCAGCCGCCAGACGGAACTCAAGGTTAGCCGTCTTGCCGAGGATTCGCTTGGCTTCTGCAGTATCCTGCACGCCCGGCAGCTCAACCACGATACGGTTAGGCCCCTGGCGCTGAACGATAGGCTCGGCAACACCCAGCTCGTTGACGCGGTTACGTACCGTGGTCAAGTTCTGCTTGATGGAGTATTCACGGATTTCCGCCAGCTTGGCCGGGGTCATCGCCAGACGCAGCACCGGCTGACCATTGAGGTCGGCTGGAACAATGTCGAAATCTTTGAAATTCTTGCGAACCAGTGCACGGGCCTCTTCGCGGGAAGCATCATCACTGAAGCCCAGCTGAATGGCACCACCGAGTTGCGGCAGGCTGCGATAGCGCACGCGCTCTTTACGCAACAGGCTCTTGACGTCGCCTTCGTAGACTTTCAGGCGTGCATCGAGGGCTTTTTCCATGTCCACTTCCAGCAGGAAGTGCACACCACCAGACAAGTCAAGACCCAGCTTCATCGGGTGCGCGCCAAGGCTGCGCAGCCATTTTGGCGTGGTCTGTGCCAGGTTCAGTGCAACGACATAGTCATCACCCAACGCCTTGCGCACGATGTCTTTGGCTGGAAGCTGATCTTCCTGCCTGTTCAGACGCAACAGGCCGCCCTTGCCGTTCGCGGCCAGAGAAGAGGCCTTTACAGTGATCCCGGCATCGGCAAGCGCTTTGCTTACGCGATCCAGATCGGCCTGATTGACCTGCAGCGCAGTACTTGCGCCACTGACCTGAATGGCCGGATCGTCAGGATATAAATTGGGAGCGGAATAAATAGAGCCGATCGCCAGCACCGCCAGGATCAGTATGTATTTCCACAGAGGGTATTTGTTCAGCATCACGCCGCCCGCTTATGACGCGGGGCGCCTTGCGCGCCCCGTCGATTGGTAAAAGATGAAACTTAGATCGCTTTCAGCGTGCCTTTTGGCAGCGTGGCAGCGATAGCGCCTTTCTGGAACTTCAACTCTACCGAGTCGGAAACTTCGAGAACAACGAAATCATCAGCTACTTTGGTGATCTTGCCGGCGATACCGCCAGAGGTCACAACTTCGTCACCTTTTTGCAAGTTACCGAGCAGGTTCTTCTGCTCTTTGGCGCGCTTGGCTTGTGGACGCCAGATCATCAGATAGAAGATGACCAGGAAGCCGACCAGGAAAATCCACTCAAAACCGCCGCCCATCGGGCCAGCAGCGGCAGGTGCACCAGCATCCGCGAAAGCGGCAGGGATCAAAAAGCTCATACAGCACTCCAGTTGCAAAAATTGATCTTAAAACCGTCAAATATCGGCTGCGCTCGTCCATGCTGCGTTGAAAGCAGGCTCAGAATGCTCATTTACTGACGTAAACTCCGCTTTTTCGCCGGCTTTCGCCTTGTCTGAACTTCGACTGCCTAAATATTGAACAGGTTTTCGGGTCAGAAAACTTAGTCCAGAGGCGGAACAGGTAACCCGCGCTTGGCATAGAAGGCATCAACAAAGGCGGCCAATGTACCCTGTTGAATAGACTCGCGCAAACCAGCCATAAGCACCTGGTAATGGCGCAAATTGTGGATCGTATTCAACATGCTACCCAGCATTTCGCCGCACTTGTCCAGATGATGCAGGTAAGCGCGGGAGAAGTTCTGGCAGGTATAGCAATCGCAGGTCGGATCCAGCGGCGAATCATCATGACGATGGAACGCGTTGCGGATCTTCAGCACGCCAGTATCAATGAACAGATGCCCATTGCGGGCATTGCGGGTTGGCATCACGCAATCGAACATGTCCACACCGCGGCGCACACCCTCAACCAGATCTTCCGGTTTGCCAACACCCATAAGGTAACGAGGTTTGTCTGCGGGCATCAGGCCTGGCAGGTAATCCAGCACCTTGATCATTTCGTGCTTGGGCTCGCCCACCGACAAACCGCCAATGGCCAGGCCATCGAAGCCGATCTTGTCCAGGCCTTCCAGGGAGCGCATGCGCAGGTCCTGGTGCATACCGCCCTGAACGATACCGAACAGTGCAGCGGTATTGTCGGCATGGGCATTCTTCGAACGCTGAGCCCAGCGCAACGACAGCTCCATGGACACCCGAGCAACGTCTTCATCGGCCGGATACGGCGTGCATTCGTCGAAAATCATTACGATGTCCGAGCCCAGATCGCGCTGAACCTGCATCGACTCTTCCGGACCCATGAACACTTTCGCGCCATCGACCGGCGAGGCAAAGGTCACGCCCTCCTCCTTGATCTTGCGCATGGCGCCCAGGCTGAACACCTGGAAACCACCGGAGTCGGTCAGAATCGGGCCTTTCCACTGCATGAAGTCATGCAGGTCGCCGTGCTTCTTGATCACTTCAGTGCCAGGGCGCAGCCACAGGTGAAAAGTGTTGCCAAGGATGATTTCAGCACCGGTAGCGGAGATATCCCGCGGCAGCATGCCCTTGACCGTGCCATAAGTGCCGACCGGCATGAACGCTGGGGTTTCAACGGTACCGCGGGGAAAGGTCAGACGACCACGACGAGCCTTGCCATCAGTGGCGAGCAACTCAAAAGACATACGACTCATGCTTGATCCTCAGGGGCCAAACCCTTGGGGGCAGTTGGCGCAGGGTTACGGGTAATGAACATCGCATCACCGTAGCTGAAAAAGCGGTACCCATGTTCGACGGCTGTTGCATAGGCAGCCATGGTTTCGGGATAACCGGCGAACGCCGAAACCAGCATCAACAATGTGGATTCGGGCAAATGGAAGTTGGTCACCAGGGCATCGACCACATGGAACGGCCGGCCCGGGTAGATAAAGATATCGGTGTCGCCACTGAACGGCTTGAGCACACCATCGCGGGCAGCACTTTCCAGCGAACGCACGCTGGTGGTGCCAACCGCAATCACCCGCCCACCACGGGCGCGGCAAGCGGCGACTGCATCCACCACATCCTGACCGACTTCCAGCCATTCTTTGTGCATGTGGTGATCTTCGATACGCTCCACGCGCACCGGCTGAAAGGTCCCGGCACCGACGTGCAGGGTCACGAACGCGGTCTCGACGCCCTTGGCGGCAATTGCCTCCAGCAGCGGCTGATCAAAATGCAGCCCCGCCGTCGGCGCTGCCACCGCGCCCAGGCGCTCGGCGTAAACCGTCTGATAACGCTCGCGGTCCGAGCCTTCATCCGGGCGGTCTATATAAGGAGGCAACGGCATGTGCCCGACGCGATCGAGCAGCGGCAGCACTTCCTCGGCAAACCCCAGCTCGAACAGCGCGTCATGGCGCGCCAGCATCTCGGCTTCGCCACCACCGTCGATAAGGATCCTGGAACCTGGCTTGGGCGACTTGCTGGAGCGCACATGGGCCAGCACGCGATGACTGTCGAGCACCCGCTCGACCAGAATTTCCAGCTTGCCGCCGGAAGCTTTCTGGCCAAACAGCCGCGCCGGAATCACCCGGGTATTGTTGAACACCATCAAATCGCCCGGGCGCAAATGCTCAAGCAAATCAGTGAATTGACGGTGTGCGAGGGCGCCGCTGACCCCATCCAGGGTCAACAGGCGACTACCACGACGCTCGGCCAAAGGATGGCGAGCAATCAAGGAATCAGGGAGCTCGAAGGTAAAGTCAGCAACGCGCATGATGGGGTTCGTCTAGCAGGGCCGGAAAGTTTAGCGGAAATAGTAAAAATTCACCACGAAACGTGATTGACCAACGGTAATCTCATCTCTATACTTCGCCGCCATTGAGCCCTGATGGCGGAATTGGTAGACGCGGCGGATTCAAAATCCGTTTTCGAAAGGAGTGGGAGTTCGAGTCTCCCTCGGGGCACCAAAATTAAGAAAGGTCTTGCTTTGCAAGGCCTTTTTTTTCGCCCAAAGAAAAGCCACCACCGCCCCGTGCAGGAGCTGCCGAAGGCTGCGACTTTTGATCTTGCCCTTCCACACCTCCCGCACCACTGGGACATTTCAAAAGGATTCCCCTCATGGAATTGCCACTGGAAACCGTCGCCCTCTTCTCCCTCAAGCTGGCTTACGAGACGGAAGATCAAAGTCCGATCCTGCGCGACGATCTGATCATGAGCGATTACCAGCGCGATGTATTCGAGTTACTGGTGCGCCGGGGTGATGTCGAGGCTATCCAGCTTAAAATGGATCAATGCCTGGGTTTGGCGCTGAACGCTTTAGGCGGTGTTAATACACCGCTAGGTCGCGAGCTGAACAGGTTATCAGCTGATTTCGGCGGTGCTCAGACCATGGCGCAGCTTGATACCCCGCTGATCGCGCTCAAGGACTACCTGAAAGACATTCAGTGAATGATGGGGCCGCCCGAAACGACAAGGGTGGTGGCTGGGGTTTGATCGTTCCCACGCTCCGCGTGGTAACGCATCCCGTGACGCTCCGCGTCACAAATCGCCGCTTCACCCGACAACTCCCCCCAACCACAGCAACTTGATCCAACGACCTTCCGGCGTCATCCACTGACTACACCTCCTTGCGCCATTGCCTACAAATCCCCCAGAATCGCCCCGCTTGTGCGCCTTGCCCCACGCTACTAAGGTTCTCCAGTCGCTGCCCATCAGCGATCGGGTTTAGTCGCCCGGAGGTTGTCATTACGGTGTACAAGCATCATTCAGTCAGGCATTCCCTATCCCTGCACTTGATGGTGGCTGTGCGCAGGGCGCTTCGGCGCGCCGGTAATGGTGACTCCCCGGTCGACTAACCTGCGTACAGCCGCCACCCCTTCGTTTAGTCGCGAAGTGGTTGCGGCTCCACTCAAGGAGCACCAACCATGTTCAAAGTAACCCCCAACCCACCCGAAACCCCAAACGTTTCGCCCTACGAAACCCTCGATTCGAAAAATCTCCACCAAGCCGCGCACCGGGCCCTCGATCATTACCTGACCCCGCCGCTATCAGGCAAGCCGCGTTCCAGCGAAGAGCGTCCGCCCCAGTTTTTCACTGTCACCCCGGACATCAACCCCGAAGCCTTGATGGCCCACACCTACGAAACCTTCTGCTCGGCCAGCACCCTGACCCTGGACCTTTCCGAAGATCTGGAGGGCAAACACCGCAACCTCGCCCTGGCGATTTATAGCCTCATGGAGCTGGGGTTGTTGCTGGTCGAAAAAATGATGGATCGCGAGCATTCGGTGAAGGTGTAGCCAAGTGGAGCAAGCGCGCCCGCGTCGAGCGCGGGCGCACCAAAGTTGATGGGATTTGGGTTTGGGGCCAGTGGCGCCGAGCGGCAGGCAGGCAGGCAGGCAGGCAGGCAGGATGATTCTCAGATTTACTTTTCAAAAAGTTGACAAAGCCCACAAATAAATCTGTCCCCTTTCCCCCGGTAGCCTCTCATGAGCTCAATAGTGAACGTACTCAATTCTCTAGACGGAATATCCTTGTGGCAAAAATGAAAGATGACGAAATATTCAAACTCGCTCATGAACGATTGGAACACGTAGAGCTAATCTTTGAGCTACGTCATAAATTCAACGACCTTAAGCTTATACAGTCTGTAGGCGAGAATGGTTGGACGCATCCATGGCGCTATTTTGACGCACTGATGTACTACCTCTTGCTCACCTGTTTTGATATGTTGGGGCAGCCGGCTGAATGGGCACCTTTTTCAGAATGGCTTGTGTCCAAAACGAAGGCTGCTGAGCGTCAAGAGGCGTTAACTTCTCTTCCATCAAACCCGACCCCTATAGCAATTGCCCAGCACTTAAATACAGCGTATCAGTCGATCTATGGAGTAAAGACGTCGTTCCATAGTTTTGTACAAAATGTATTAACAGAAGATGAGCGCGCTGAGTTATATCACAATATTCAGATTGTTAGGGGAAGGAAGGGTGGAGAGCCTAATACTAGTTACCCAGCTCTCGGTCAAATAACTGACGAGAGAAAAAAACTGGAATTTTTATTCAACTTACGTAACAAGTTCACTCATAGCGCAGTGACGATGGGCTCACCGAATGCAGGTATCTTTCCGGAATCATACGAACCGATCGAGATCGACGGAAAACTTATGAAAGGATATATCGAAATTCATCGGGAAACGAAAAATGGCGAGTGGATAATCTACCAGGTGCGGGATTGGCCTTTTGTGCTACAGAGACTTGTCTCAACTGCATTGGCCAGACGAGAAAGTGAATCCCAAAAGGTACTATAAACCCAATTTACTGATGCCCGGTAAACAGCTGTGTGACAACTCATCTAGGCAGGGATGGGCCACATGAACAAAATCCAGTATGACGTCCACGATCTGAACCGAGCGAGGACGTTGAAACGTCCTGGATCTGAGCTACGTCCATACTTAGCACACACGATGGCCGTGTGGTTGCCTCGTGCGCTCAACGGCCGCTATGGGTCGGTGGTGACTGACTGCAATGGGTCGTTTTCAGCCCTTCGCGACAGGCAGAAAACGGCCGATTCTGTTGAAAAAAGTCGGCCATGGTTTGCGCAGCAGGAAAGTACGCGTCCGAGATTGAAATCTTTACTTGTGGCAGAGGCTTCCGGACTCAGATTTCACGTACCAGCGTGCAAAAAAGGCGTTTTCACCAGTCAATGATCAGGCAGTTTGGAGAGACCGACTTTTTCAACAGAATCGGCCAAAAGCTGCCACTCACGAAAAGCTGCTTTCGACCCATAGCTGCTAGCGGGGGAAGCGCGGAAGGTCAACGCGTGGCATTAGGTGACGCTCGCTGGTAAGGACTTTGCCACCAACCACGACGTACGAAGGGGACAATTTAGCATGCGTACTTTCGTTGGGCGCTTGAGGGCAGAGAGTGATGAAGATCACAGGTAAAGTCGAGATCGGGGCTCAACCAACCTGCCTTGACCACCGGCGAGGCGGTCATCGATGCCTCACTCTCCCAATTTCTCCGTGCGATCGGAATTGATCCTAGCAACTTGTGATCAATACTGGCCTTGGGACCACGATCGTGTGGAGTTCAAGGCCAGTTTCGACGAAGACCGCAGTTTGTGAATGCAGGCAGGTTTAGCGGAAATTGAAGAACTCTGGGTATGCCAGGTTAAGGAACGACTTGCAGAAGCCGGTAATGAAAGCATGCCCTTCCTCGAGCGTCATCGGCTCGACGGGATTGTCTTTGCCTTTCGGCATCAACCCATGGCGAGCGTCGTAGCCGACAACGTCGAAGTTGTTAGCATTGTTTGTGAAGCGCGACTTGGCTGTCTTCGCTACGGGAACACTGAAGCCCTTCTGCCTGGCTAGGGTCTCCATTGTTTCCATGACCTTGTAGTAGGTCGACCAGTTCCCAGGCTCGGAGAAGTACTTGAGCATCATGTAGATGTCTTCCTTTTCGGTCGCGAGGATCACAAGCACAAGGCGCGGCGAAACCAATGAGGCATCAGCAAGATGCTTCCGCCACTTACGGTGTGACATCCGTGGGGGGCGTCCGATGAGCCTCAACACGTTAGCCTTCGGCCGGAAAGAAATCGGGCTGTCCCGGTATCGGATTGTCCGAACGGATTGCTTCCACGCGTCGAGGCTGAAAAACTCGGTTGCGCTGTTAAATATCCCCAAGAGCTCGTACGTCAACTGCCAGACAACTTCCTCATCCCGCAGGCCCTCGAAATACAGCGTGTTGAAGTAGTAACGGTCGTTCGGGCAGTCATGCCAGTCATCGATCCCGCCCCAGATGCGGAAATAGTCTGACCTGCTCCCTGCATTAGCGAGTGCCTCGAGATCCTTGTGATTGCCTGTCAGCTCCACTGACCATTCGGCCTGTTTGCAGGGGGCCTCAAAGCCTGCTTTGTAATCGCTATAGCCCGCAGTTCCTTCCTCAAACGAGCGTTGATCGCTAAAGGCCTCTCCAAGGGATGCCTGGTACTGGCCGCCCTGAAAAATACGATCGGCCAACTCCAGGGCTTCAGATACAGGCATGCGGACCCCGTCACGCTCGACCCACTCTTCTTGGTCGCTAACTGTAGGAGTGTCGGTTTGGGGTTGAGTCATCATGTCACCACATACGGCTACGCACTTGATAGGTCGGGCCGCTGGCACCGTCAAATCCCCGATTTTGAGGGGCCGGGTCGCCGGCCGATCTTGCGGCAGCCTTGGCGCAGGCATACCCGGCACCAGTGCAAGCAGACAGCCGACTCATTTTTCAAGGCGCCTCAGGCCGCGACTGTGGGCCTGAGCAGGTGAAGACATCTTATGCCTGACTCTCGATGCTCTAGCCAGCACCATGGCTCAAGGCGGTTACGCTGCGCAAGATACGAGTCGGGTCGATTACTGCTGGTCGTGGATGACTGCTTTCGGCCGATTCTGTTGAAAAAGTCGCTCTGCCCAAACTGCCTGATCATTGACTGGTGAAAACGTCGTTTTTGCACGCTGCTACGTGAAATCCGAGTCTGGAAGACTCTGCCAAAAGTAAAGATTTCAATCTCGGACGCGTACTTTTCTGATGCGCAAACCATGGCCGACTTTTTCAACAGAATCGGCCAAAAGCTGACATTCATACACCCGATGATTGACCCTATTGCTCGAGCATTCACTCCCGCCAACGCCTTCGACTGCTACTCTTGGGTCTCACGAGCCGAACCGCAGTTAAACCGTCACTTGTTAATAATTAGGTACTCATAGTAATAAAGCGCCTTAATAAGATGATGTAAATAATGCATTTCGCGAAACTGAATTAGTATCATCCGCATAAAATTTAAAAAATTTATCTCTATCTTGTTTTCTTGGCGCAGCCCCTCTTTGCTAGGGTAGCAAGTGATCATCTGCGTTGAATCATCATACTCAAAGGTATAGTGAGCAATTGAATTTCTAATATCTGTATCCAATAGCCCCTCATCAAGCTTGTACCAACAGTCATCCAGGTATTTCAGTTTTTCGGAGAGAACTTTATTTGCGAATTTGTCGAGACTGGAAAGCGCCGGACCATCTTTGCTTGGTAAGAAAGAGTTATGGTCGCCACGATGAATTAGATTGTTTATTCCAGCCACCAAAGCTAATTGTCTCCCAACTATCTCCGATAGGTCCTTATACATATCTTTGCAGCTATCAAATCCTAGTTTGGAGATTTTTGCAGAGCTCTTCTTGCTCTCCTGACCTGTGCAGAAATCAAGAAATATGGCTGGTCGCAAATAAAGTTCAAGCTCAAAAATACGTCCATAAAGGCCTAGGCAGTCGCGCTGGAGACCATTAAGGAATCCTGTCTCTTTTATATAGTTATAAAACTCATCAAGCTTCTCACGGCTAGTTTGTGCAAGGTGAATTATTATTTCAGGGTAGCGACTGGTGACTTCGCGGACAGTTTCCTCCTCAAGAAAAGCCAGTGAAACCCTTGAAAGTACGGTATAAAGCAGAGCATTAATATCCTGAGGCGCTAAAGAATTGGTATGTTCCCCCTCCAAAAACTCTATTGCCTTTTTCCTGAAAAGTTCTTTATTGCTTCGAGGGTACAACTTAAGCAGCTGCTTAACTTCGTTAAATCTTTCGCCGAAATGATTCAAAAAGTCGAGTCTGATTCGAAATATTTCTACAGCTGGGATTTTATTGATACAGATTTTGTCTTTGTCGACCATTCCGCATGCTACCAAATATGGGGTTTTACCCATCACGTAGGTTTGGCTCCAGATTGGAAAATCCAAATGCAGATCAATGAAAAAGCGCTTTTTTTGTTCGAGAGAATCTCTTTCGAACGGTATTTCTTTGGCATTACGCAAGGCGCTACCAACCATATCTTTAATATCTATTTCAATAGCTACGCCACATCCTTCACACAGAAAAGATAGAGGTTGAAATCTTCTATTAGACATGCCTATGCGGCAATGAGTCTCAGCCCCACAGGTATCACAAGCGATCATTGTATTTATATTCATTGGGGGGGGGGTGCTTATCCTTAAAATTATCTAGAGCAGAAGAGATGAGTATCCAAGCCCTTGGAAAACACTTAACAGTACGGCCTGATTTGGAGATTTATTCAGAGATGAAGTGGTAGGTTTCTCAAAAAGATTGTTGAATCTCTGCAATTGACTAAACTAAGCCGAACGTATCAGGCACAAAGTGAAGTAAATACGCTTTCGTTGGTTATTTCGCTGGCCACATTCTGCCTCCCTGCCCGTAATTATTGGTTTTTACCACATCCTTGGATCGCCCCTCAATTATATGGCGTATCGGTCTCACTGGTTTTGGCTTGAATCGGCCCGGGTCTGCCCGTCTATTTTTGGCCGAGAGCTGCCCGCCGTGAACAGCTGCTTCTGGCCAGAAGCAGTTCGTAGTCTGTTCAAGATGAACCACAGTTCTGAAGCTATACGCATCTGATTGGCCCAACTCATCAATTCGGCCAGGGAAGCGATCCTCCGTTATATAAGCCTCAAGTTTGGAGAGCCCTTCTTAACTGCAGACCTATTAGTTACATTTCCTGAAACCACTGACAACCTTGTCAACTGGAAGGTTAAAGCATTAATTTCATCTATGCTTACACTCAAGCTTTCTGCAATTTCACGACGACCTTGCTTTCGGCTTTGCAAAGCGTCTAACACTTTAGTGAGTAACTGCGATGTCTCTCGCTCCATCGGCTCTGGTTCATTAGCCCGATATCCACTTTTAGCGATATCTATACAAAGACTGCGGTAATTCCACTCACTGACCAACCCCAATGAATTAAAACGGTATGCCATAGCTGCAAGCGACACACCCCAATAATGCTTGAGCTTCATCAGATACTTAATAGAGTAAGTGGGTGGCTGATTAGCGGCCACACTCTCCTTAGGCATTAGAAAGGCTGCAGCAAATGCATCAGCCTGGCGCTCCATTTCAGGTCCGTGGGCTTGGCCGTGCTGCATGGTGTAAACGTCGCGCACCAAATGGCCTAGCTCATGTGCCGCGTCAAAGCGGCTCCGCTCCGCGGACTTGATGGTGTTAAGGAAAACAAATGGCTTGCCCTCATACCACGTACAGAAAGCATCAACCTCTCGGGTTTCTTCGGCCAGCGAAAAGACACGAATACCTTTCGACTCAAGCAAGTGAATCATATTGGGAATGGGTGCATTACCTAGTCCCCATACGCGGCGGAGTGTGGCAGCTGCCTCTTCAGGCGCTAGATCGCTCAGGTCGGGTAACCCTGCCGAGGGAAGATTAAACCTTTCCTCTATCCAATGGTTGACTCTAAACGCGATGGCACCTACTGCAAATGTGCAAGCTTTCAACGCATCAGTCATTTTTGAAAGTTTACGAAAACTTACCGAATGTTCCCTCAACTCTGGCATATCTTCATCAATGAAAAAAAACTGCTGAGGGAAATTCAATAGTTTCGCGATTTTTTCCAAGGTCGCTGGCTCAGGATAAGAAGCACCACTTTCGTAGTTCTGTAGACTACGACTAGTGATACCTAACTCCTTTGCCAGCTGAGCTTTAGTGAAGCGTCTTCTCACCCTGGCAAATGTGATTTGCTTGGGATTTATTTCGGACATAGCTACTTACTCACAACATGCCTATTTTAGGCTCTACTTCCACCGAAATCTGAGAACTTGATTCATCTTTACGAATGGTGAAATCATCGGGATTATTAGAAACACTTCCTAAGAGTATACGGACACCCCAGTTAGTAATTTTTTTATTGCCGAACCCGGTCGGCAAAGACAATTCATATCGAATTTCCTTAAGCACCTTATCATAGTGATAAAGCAACGCCCAGACTTGGGTTTCTCTCTGATGTTCCTTGGCGAACTGGAACGAGACACTATTGAATAGCTCTAACTGACGATTATTTTTATAAACAAAGCCCTCAGCAACCGCTCCTTTCTCAGCTTGGTTCGTCGGCTCATCAATTCCATTCTTGCCGGTTTCGCTGTTGCCAGTCATGACCACGATGGAAATGCTCCGATCAGGCGAGCTGATGAAAGGGCAGTTCTGCTGTTCATGGATATGCCAGTGAGCTGTCGCCAATAAAGTGCGTAGGTCTTCAACAGTCTTCAACCATTGCTGAACGCCAGCCGCAGTCGGCGCGGACGCACGATTGGTCTCATTACGTCCTCGGAGACCGCCCGTAATGGCATCACGGAGCAGGACTGGGCCCAAGTCAGAATGCAGCTCCCGCAAACGTACATCCACGTCCGCGGGCTCATCAATAATCGTCGCTCGCCGAGTGAAAGCGTTTGAGGCCGTCAGTTCAAATGTGCTCATCGCCGCTCCGTACCTGTTTCCGAAAATGATCCCTCATGTTGAGGTATAAAAAGCGGAAACACAAGGACCGCTAGCCCAGAATACTTGGTAGTCCGCTCAAGGCCATTTACTGGCAAGATACCATCGTCCGCTTCCGCGATTGCTGCCTATCGGCGGCTCTCCCTCTGGCCAGTTTGGAGCGATCAATAGCCGCCGATTGCGCACAGCAATCTAAGGGTGAAAATTGCTCTCCAGCCCCATATCAGTCCCATATGGCCATTTTTTGGACGCCAAAAACCAAAACACCCAACGTTCTCTATTAAAATCAGTGAGTTGTGTTTTCTGAGTGTGGCGATGCAGGAGAAATTCGAACCCCATGCAAACTTAACAATCGGTTTATCGGCACTCTGATGCAACAGGCCGCTATTGGCCCAGAGTGTGTAAAAACGCTTCGTCAAAATTGAAGTGTGCGCGTCTACGTGAAATCTGAAATTTATCGGCACGTCAGGCAGATGTGGATTTCGCGTAGAAGCGCGATTTCCAGTCCGGTTTTGAGTATCTGTCGCGCTCAAAAACGTTTTTACACAGCCTCGGCCGTTTTCTGCCTGTCCACTGAAGATTGAAAACGACCTAAAGCTGACAATGGCGATATCTCCAGAGTGATTCTGGCCCGAAACGACAAAGCATTATGGAGGTTAATCCTGAGGGCTCTCAGCGGGGAGCTGTTGTGTACTGAGTTGCTCGGTGATGAGCTTGGACAACAGCTCATGCAGTGGGCTTAGGTCAAGCGGACCTTGGGTCAGAGACTCGTCTACACGCTGGAGTGCAACAACGTATTCATCCCGGTCGCGACAAATCAGCTCAGGAAGGATCGTAGTTCCTGGTAGCCAGCTACCGGACTTCACACACAGCACGAAATAGCAGGCAGCCCTAGCAGTTCGACCGTTGCCGTTGATGAACGGGTGAATGTGGTTCAGTCGCCAGAGCACGTATGCCGACAGTGCCACTGGGTCGGATTGCTCCCAGTTTCTGTTCACCATATTCACAAGGTCATCCATGAGCGCCTCGACACGGTAGTGGTCTGGGGGCGTATGTTTGCCTACGTAGACTTGGCAAGGGCGGTACTCGCCGGCATTCGTATGCAGGCAAGTAATCGCATGAAAATTCAATGCCTTGATGATATGGGTCGACAAGAAGGGGCGCTGCGTAGCCAATGCAGCGCCGACTATGGACTTCAGAAAGTCGTACTGCCGATTGCCATTGGAGACTTCTAGCTCTTGATAAATAGGGTGTTGCTCGGTGCCTCCACATAGCTCGAATAGGATCAACGTTTCGCCCCTTGGACCCCTTCCTGCTCAAGGATCAGCTTGCGAACCTGCTCGCGGGTGACGCCGTTCTTCGAGCCCACAGACCCGTAGACGAACGATACACGCTGTTCCAATACTTCCTCGGCCGTCTGCTTATGTTGCGCGGCCCCTTTGAGCGCAAGCAACAGATCTGGACTTGTATTCAAATCCAAGAAATTCTTCGCCACGTTGACCTCCTTTGCGCTGGTTGACCTATGAATTCGACACCGGCGCACGCCAGATGTCCTCTTTATTTATCGATCCCGCTGATGAAGAGCGCAAGAAAATTTACGTTCCCGGCTCCAGGCACTGACGCGGGGGGGCGAATAGTCGGTGTTGCTGATTGTAGCCTGTTCTCACGCTTTCCCTCTGTGCGTTTAGTACCTACCGTCGAATCTGTAACCCCCGATGAGCAACGACAAGGGCCTGCATCGTTCCCTTGGCGACCGGCTGAAAATGACCGATTGCGACCTAAGGTTTACCCAAATTTGTAAACGCCGCTGTAACACCTATTTGGCATGTAACACCCAATGCACGTGAAAGATTAACGGTGTGTAACGCCAATAAAACCCAATAAATTCAATTAGTTAATATCTATCGCAACACCTGTAACACCTGTAACACGTCTTTTCGAGCCCCACACCCCATAGGAGAGAGCGCCGCCAGCGAAAGCAATACTGGCTTTGTTTCGAGCGCTGGGGCGCCGAATTCCAGCACGCCAGTGAGGTGCCGTCTGCCAACAAAGAATAGGGAGATGCATCGACCGGGCACTGACCTTGCTTGGGACCCAGGGGATCTTCGATGGGTACGGGGTCGGAAACCCGCGGGATCTTGGTAGCAGGAGAACTCCCAGCTTAGTGAACAGGTGAACCCGGTGAACTGCCTGTTCACCTGTGCATTTGCCCTACGAAATGACCGATCAGAGACTACCGTTACCGTTCCGGTAACGATGCCCTCTTCTCTTCAAGAACCTTTCAATTTCAACGTTTGAATTTCAGTAAGCTGGAGCACCTTCCACTACCAAGATCCCGCGGGTTTCCGACCCCGTGTCGTGTGAATATCGTCAGGGTCCCCAGCGCCTTTCTGGCTGCAACCTTGGAAACCGAAATGGCCTGCTCGACCTTCAATAGCTCGAGGATCCAGTAATGCTGATTGACTGGCGGCAGCTCGACTATAATGGCCGACCGCCACCTAATGGAGAGAGTCCGATTGCCTTCGTTCATAGTCGAAGATTCGTTTGAGGTACGTCTGCGCCATGCAATATCGGTCGCTTGGAAGGTCTTTGCCAGGAAGGTGGGTGGCGAGCTCATTCCTATCAACAAAGAAGCCTCGATGCAGCTTCAATATGCGTATTTATTGAAGCAACTGCTCCCACTGATCCTGCACAACCCGGATGAGACAGCAGACATTGAGCTGGAAACCGGAGTCCGACTACCTGGTGGCTCCAGCAACATCGACATATTAGTCACTGGAGTCTCAGCGAAAGGCAGCATCAAAATCGCTATTGAGATGAAATGCTATCGCAACATCAGTTCCTCTGGAGGCCCTCGTGGGGCTCAAGATATTTTTCAGAAGGACGTGTATGAGGATCTGCAAATTCTTGAGCATTACATCGACGCCGGTGTCGCACACCGGGGCGTAGCGCTTGTGATGAATGACATGCCGTCTATCACTGAGCCAAAGGTGAAAAACGGAAAGTACTGGGCGTATGACATTTCACATGGCTTTACCTTCCCAGGCGGGACTATTAGCGTTCCTATTGGAGGGAAAGAGGTCTGCCTGACGTTGAAGCACTCTTACTCGTTCGAGTGGTCAAAATTTGGCAAGATTTGGTTCACCGAAATTGAGGGCATTGCTCATTCAGATGCAGATCAGGACTTTAGCGGTGCCAATTCAGAATCGGCTGGTATTAAAATAGACGCCTAACAGGTGCAGTAGAGATCACCGTGTATCCCTCTCTGTATCCCTAACTGTACAATCCGGCCGCAAGCCACGGATTATATAGAGCGCTCGAGTCTCCCTCGGCACCAAAATTAAGAAAGGTCTTGCTTTGCAAGGCCTTTTTTTTCGCCCAAAGAAAAGCCACCACCGCCCCGTGCAGGAGCTGCCGAAGCCTGCGACTTTTGATCTTGCCCTTCCACACCTCCCGCACCACTGGGACATTTCAAAAGGATTCCCCTCATGGAATTGCCACTGGAAACCGTCGCCCTCTTCTCCCTCAAGCTCGCTTACGAGACGGAAGATCAAAGTCCGATCCTGCGTGACGATCTGATCATGAGCGATTACCAGCGGGATGTATTCGAGTTACTGGTGCGCCGGGGTGATGTCGAGGCTATCCAGCTTAAAGTGGATCAATGCCTGGGGTTGGCGCTGAACGCTTTAGGCGGTGTTAATACACCTCTCGGTCGCGAGCTGAACAGGTTGTCAGCTGATTTCGGCGGTGCTCAGACCATGGCGCAGCTTGATATTCCGCTGATCGCGCTCAAGGACTACCTGAAAGACATTCAGTGAATGATGGGGCCGCCCGAGACGACAAGGGTGGTGGCCGGGGTGGCACAGAACACCGCTAGCCCGTCCGGAGTAGCTGAAAACCCCAATATTCATTGGGCCGCACTGATGGTGTTTTACACTTAAAATGATTGATGGAAGTGTCAACTTCGTTCGAGAATGACCGTGAGCGCGAAACCAGTTGCCTCCAGCGGCTATAACTGGCGTAGGAACCCCGTCGATGGCTGGACATCAGCGCAGGGTGAGACCTCCACACCCCTGCTTGAGGGTGTGTATATGAATATCAAGCAAAACTTTTAAGGGCAGCCCTCATGTGCTGCCCTTTTTCTTGCCCGTCACAAAAGTGTGTAGCGCTTGAACAACAACTCGCCGTGCCGGTGCTTGTTCAACGCCTTGGTATCGCTCTGCATGAAGTTCCACATCACCCGGCCCCCGACGAGGGACACGCTCACCAGCATTTGCCTCTTGGACTCATAGGCGCCAATGAAGGCCAGCCGATACGTCTCGTTTGTAAATGCCACCTTCCAGACTTCAAGTGGACCACAGAGAGTATCCATGGCCATTTTCACATAGCGCTCCCGGGCATCCATCCGTTTTTCCACGATGTGATAGATGCTGCTGCGCAGGATCGTCACCCCCCATATCCAATGAACTGTCACTCGATCTCGAACAGACCGTTGCGCACCGGCGTGGCGGCCAGGCGCTGGCGGATGTCCTCATCGATGCGCGCATCGTCCGGACGATAGAGCATCACCTGGCGGTAGGCGCTGACCCGGTTGATCTCCGGCCCCAGGTACTCCCAAACCACGCGGGTGCAGGCCGGAGTGCGCCGGTCGCCGCTGGAGACACCGGTCTTCAGGCCATTCAAGCGGGTGATGCGGCTCTTGAAGCTGGGGATGAGAATGGTCTGACTCATCTCGTTGACGGTCAGCGACTCGTAGTCGATGAGGAACAAGCGGTCCTGCAGGTGGAACGCCGCGCCCAAGTAGCGGCAGCGCACCCAGTCTTCCGCCTGCACGTCAGTGCTGCTGGAGCGCTCTTGGCGTTCCTGGCGCTCGAACAGGAAGTTGCCGCGCTCCTCGCGCAGATGCACCAGCGACAACAGGATGCTGCCAGGCACCGACATGCAATTGGCGTATTCAAAGTAGTAGCCGCAGTAGCGCGATAGGCTACTGGAGTGCTCACGCAGTGGTTGCAGCAGGCTGTAGAGCGGGTCATCGGTCGGACTCGAAGCGCTGTCCGTATTGCGCGCGCCGATGAGGCGGGTGAACTGCTCAGCCGGCAGGCCCAGTTCGTAGTCCTCGACCCCGAAGAAATCTCCGATGCGCCTGAGGTTGTAGGCAGTCGGCTGGCTCTGGCCACTGAGGTACTTGTTGAACTGCGCGCGGTTGATCGCCAGTTTGCGACAAACCTCGGCGATCGAGCGGTAATGGCTGCACAACAGCTTGAGATTGGTGCCCAGGTTGTTCGACATGCGCCGGCCTCCAGTGATGCGAGCTGCGCGAATATAGCATCAACTAGCATCAGATCAAGCAAACCTGCGAAATGGCCTGACCGCCGGCGCTGGCCCATCATGCTCGCCACACTCTCACGGCACTGTTGTCGTGCAGTCCATATTCGAACAATAAGAATCGAGGAATCCTCCATGCTCGAAGCGCTTAACGATTTCCTGTCCGGGAAACTGCTCATCGTGCTTATCGTCGGGTTGGGCAGCTACTTCACCCTACGCTCCCGCTTCGTCCAGTTCCGTCACTTCGTCCATATGTTCAGCGTGTTCAAGGACTCCCTGCGCAGCAGCTCCGGCCAGTTGAGCTCGTTTCAGGCACTGATGCTCAGCCTCGCTGGCCGTGTCGGTGCGGGCAATATTGCAGGCGTTGGCATCGCCGTGACCCTGGGCGGCCCCGGCGCAGTGTTCTGGATGTGGGTGACCGCACTGGTCGGCATGTCCAGCAGCTTCTTCGAGTGTTCCCTGGCCCAACTCTACAAGCGCAGTGATGGCAACGGCCTTTACCGTGGCGGCCCGGCCTACTACATCCAGCACGGCCTCGGCCAGCGCTGGCTGGGCATGGTCTTCGCCGCCCTGCTGCTGGTGACCTTCGGCTTCGCCTTCAACGGCCTGCAATCCCACGCAGTGACTCACTCGCTGGAAAACGCCTTCGCCTTCCCCGTACAGTACAGCGGCATCGCCCTGGCCGCGCTGCTGTGCCTGGTGTTCATTGGCGGCATCAAGCGCATTGCCGCAGTGGCCGACCTACTGGTGCCGGTCAAGACCCTGATCTACATCGCAGTGACCCTCTACGTGATCGTGCTGCAATTCGACCATGTACCGGGCATGCTTGTGACCATCGTAAAGAGTGCCTTCGGCCTCGATCCGGCCTTTGGTGGCCTGATCGGCAGCGCCATCGTGATGGGCGTGAAGCGCGGTGTATTCGCCAACGAAGCGGGCCTCGGTAGCGCACCCAACGTCGCCGCCGTGGCTGCCGTGCGCCATCCGGTGGCACAAGGCGTGGTGCAGGCGTTCAGCGTGTTCCTCGACACCTTTGTCATCTGCACCTGCACCGCCCTGCTGATCCTGCTCTCGGGCTTCTACACCCCGGGCTTCGAGGGTGACGGCATCGTCCTGACCCAGAACTCCCTGGCCGCAGTGGTCGGTGACTGGGGGCGGATCTTCGTCAGCGTGGCGCTGGCGCTCTTCGTGTTCACCTCAATCCTCTACAACTACTACCTCGGCGAGAACAGCTTGCAATACCTGTTCGGCCGCAGCCGTATTGCACTCATCGGCTACCGTGTCCTGGTGGTGGTGCTGATCCTCTGGGGCTCCATCCAGAACCTGTCTACGGTGTTCGCTTTTGCCGACATCACCATGACCTGCCTCGCCTTCGTCAACCTGATCGCACTGGCCCTGCTGTTCAAGGTCGGTCTGCGGTTGATGCGCGACTACGACGAACAGCGCCGCTCCGGGATCCAGACCCCAGTGTTCGATTCGGCGAAGTTCGCCGACCTCGACATCGACCGTGACGCCTGGCCCGCCGGGCAGGTCGCCGAGGCGCCCGTAGGACAACCTGTAGCGAGCCTGGTGCAAAGCCGCCGCTAACCCTTTAACAACGCTTCATAGGGTGCCGCTTTCCCGCTTGGCGCGGGGGAGTGGCATCGTCGCATCAGACAACAGTGCTCCCTGGCCCTGGCCTAATCCGCCAAAGCGATCCGCTGCATGCTGGCCCACCTGTTTCATCTCACGAGTTCCCAAGGACTACGGCATGAGCGCAGTCAAAAACCTTTTCGTACTCTATACCGGCGGCACCATCGGCATGCTGCAGACTCCTCAAGGGCTGGCCCCTGGTAGCGGTTTCGAAGCGCGTATGCGTGCGCATCCGGGAAACCAGGCGTCGGCCCTGAACTGGCAGTTTCACGACCTCCTGCCGCTGCTCGATAGCGCCAACATGAGCCAGGCCAACTGGCTGGCCATGCGTGACGTCATTGTCGATGCGGTGACCAATGGCGGCCATGACGCGGTGCTGCTGTTGCACGGCACCGACACCCTGGCCTACAGCGCTGCCGCACTGAGCTTCCTGCTGCTCGGCCTACCGGTGCCAGTGGTGCTGACCGGCGCCATGCTGCCCGCCGGCGCCGAGGGCAGCGATGCCTGGTCCAACCTGTGTGGCGCCATGCAGGCCCTGGAAGCGGGCATCGCGCCCGGGGTGCATCTGTATTTCAGTGGCGAGCTGATGCACGGCGCGCGGGTCAGCAAGCTGCGCAGCGATGCCTTTAACGCCTTCACCGTGCTGCCACGGCAACGTGATGGCGAACGCGCCGATGCGATCCCTTCGGCCCTGGACTACCTCCAGCCGCGCCAGCCGGTGAACCTCGCGGTGCTGCCGTTCTTCCCGGGCATCCAGGCTTGCCATGTGCAGGCCCTGCTCGATAGCGGCGTACGCGCGCTGCTGCTGGAGTGCTACGGCAGCGGCACCGGTCCCTCGGACAACGCCGAACTGCTGGCAGTCCTGCACGCAGCCCATGAGCGCGGCGTGGTGCTCGCGGCCATCAGCCAGTGCCCGCACGGCCATGTCGAGTTCGGCATCTATGCCGTCGGCAGCCTGCTCCTCGCCAGCGGCCTGGTTTGCGCGGGCGGCATGACCCGCGAGGCGGCGCTGGGCAAACTGTTCGCCCTGCTAGGCGCAGGTCTGGAGCAGGCCGAAGTGGAACGCTGGTTCGCCCTCGACCTGTGCGGTGAGCGGGTGGACTGAAAGATCGCGCCTCAGGATCGCGCTTAATGACCTGGTCCTCCCTGAAGTGGGGAGGCCGGCCAGAGGATTCTCAAGTTTATTTACCGCACACTGCGCTTCACCAATCGCCGCCGCACCCGACAACTCCCCCCAACCACAGCAACTTGATCCAACGACTTTCCGGCGTCATCCACTGACTACACCACCTTGCGCCATTGCCTACAAATCCCCCAGAATCGCCCCGCTTGTGCGCCTTGCCCCACGCCACTAAGGTTCTCCAGTCGCTGCCCATCAGCGATCGGGTTTAGTAGCCCGTGGAGGTATGAAAGGTGCATTGCGCTCCAGACAGTCAGGTTTCCCTATCCCTGTACTCAATGGTGGCTGTGCGCAGGGCGCCCTCGGGCGCGCCGGTTTCGTATCTCCCCGGTCTACTAACCTGCGTACAGCTGCCACCCCTTCGTTTAGTAGCGAGTCGGTGGCAGCTCCATTCAGGAGATCGTCAATGTTCAAAGTAACCCCCAACCCACCCGAAACCCCAAACGTTTCGCCCTACGAAACCCTCGATTCGAAAAATCTCCACCAAGCCGCGCATCGGGCCCTCGATCACTACCTGACCCCGCCGCTATCAGGCAAGCCGCGTTCCAGCGAAGAGCGTCCGCCCCAGTTTTTCACTGTCGCCCCGGACATCAACCCCGAAGCCTTGATCGCCCACACCTACGAAACCTTCTGCTCGGCCAGCACCCTGACCCTGGACCTTTCCGAAGAGCTGGAAGGCAAACACCGCAACCTCGCCCTGGCGATTTATAGCCTCATGGAGTTGGGGTTGTTGCTGGTCGAAAAAATGATGGATCGCGAGCATTCGGTGAAGGTGTAGGCAAGAGCAAGTGCGATCGCCCGAGATGACTGCACCACTCTGCAGGCCAGCATCGAAAAACGGGGCGCCTTCAACGTTGCAGACAAAATCCAATGCTAACGGCTATTTCGGAAGCTGCCAGGCGTCACGCCGACGTTCTTTTTGAACACCCGGATCATGTACAGAGGATCGAGATCAACGAGCCTGGCGAGGTCTTACCCTGCAGTTTTTAACTGCCGGGTTTTCCCTCTAACTCAACCTGATCAGTTGAACCCATCGACCCCGTTTCCTCAGCATGGGTACGGCCTGGGCCGTGTGATCAAGGCGCTAGAGGGAGCTGGCGTTCTAGCGCGCCGCGACAACGAGCGGAAAACGAAGAACTACCACCTATACGAAAGTGCGCTTTCGTGGTTTGGCGAAAACATCGCTCAGCAGACGACATTGTTCGCGTTGTCGAGTCTGTGGATGGCACGAAAGCGGTTGTTGAGTGCAGGAGAGGTGCTCCTGTAATGCGGACTCATCGCCCTGAAACAGCGCAATTAGAGGAAAAACCATGAGTTAAGAGCAGAAAAGGTCTGGTTTTCGACCGAGTAAACGTTTTTTTAACTTCAAACAGAGAGGGCATCAAAAACCGGGGGAACTTCAGACCTTCCTTAGTAGCAGCTCAGGCGATATTCATGTATAAAACGCGCCGATAAAACATTTCATGGAATGCCGAGCAGGAATAATGGAGAGAAACTTTACACCGCATAGCCTAGCCTACAACCCAGCTTTAGACGGACTGCGCGGCGTTGCTGTCTCCATTGTTTTTCTAACTCATTTACATATTTTTTCAGGGGGGAAATTCGGCGTCGACGTGTTTTTTGTACTCAGCGGATATTTGATCACTGAAGTTCTTAGCCATTCTCGGGAGAATAAAAACTTTCTCTGGGTCTTTTATTTTAAGCGTTTTTTAAGGTTATTTCCTCCGCTTGCCATTTTGTGTATCGTCGTAGCTGTCATCTGCGGAATTTCGGGCGGTCACAGCAACATATATAAAGATGTATTATCGTCAATTTTGTACTCGCAGTCGTGGACATCAGGATTCAAAGACGGGTTCAGCCACTACCTTGGGCATACCTGGTCTCTTTCTGTAGAAGAACAATTCTACCTTTTATGGCCGTTCGTGTGGATACTTGCGACACGTGCAGATGCAAAGACAACGCTCGTTATTTCCTTATTATTGCTCGCCCTTGCCATCGCGTATGAAATTTACATGAGCCAATTACCACTCTCTTATGACCGGATATATTTCTCAGCCGATACAAGGTTTCAAGCGATTTTGATTGGCGCCGTCGGATCTGTAGCCTGTAGAACACCAGGAGCTCAGAAGTTTCTAGAGCGTTTTATAGCGTCGATTCCACTTCTGCCAATGGTAGCGATCGGCTTGATTTGCAGTTCCTTGGGGTGGAGTATATATAGTAGTTTTATGGTATCAGTCTTCAGCCTGATGCTTATTCTACGACTGACAATGAAGAGTGGAACCATCGATGCAAAATTATTGAGCCTGCCTCCTCTCGTCAAGCTCGGCCAGATTTCGTATGGCTTTTACCTCTGGCACGTTCCGATATTGATACTACTCCAACATCATTTTGAACTTGGCTTCTGGTATGCCTTTATTATAGGATTGACGGCCTCTCTCCTGGTAAGCGTCGCTTCGTATGTGCTGGTCGAGCAACCCATACTCAAACTTCGAACCATAGCCTCACCTGAGACACAGTCTAAAGTCGGATTGTTGGCAGTGTCGGCATCCGTATTGTCGATTAGTATTGGACTTGTGTATTTCCAGTTTTCGGATATCGATAACTTTGTGCGGGGCACGAAACTCGAAGTGACAGCTTACGGCCCTAAAGTCTACCAAATGGGTGACAAAGGACCGCTACAACCGGATGGATCTCTTGTAATGTGGATGAGCCTAAACAGTCGGCCGGACATGAGGTCGAAATCGACGGTATCCGGGATAAAATCCATTACTGTGGTCGCGAATGACGGGATCAACATTGTTATTCCCCAGTCAGTTTTGGTAACCCCCGGAAAACATACGATCCAGGTCTTCACGTCGGATCAAAAGCTTCAACTACCGCCGATGGAACTTGATGTCATAGCTGCGCAGCAATAGATGATGTTGGCATCGGGGCACAAAGCCGGATGGTCATATTGACCGATGACCATGAAGCCTATTGTAGGTAGCAGACCCGCCGCGAACACTTCCTGATCGAGATGGATCAGGTGGTGCCCTGCAAGGGTTTGATTGCCTTGATCGAGCCGTATTATCCAAAGGGTGAAGGCGATCGTCCGGCGTATCAGTTGATGGCCATGTTGCGGGTTCATTTGATGCAGAACGGGTTCGGCTACAGCGACCCGACGATGGAAGAAGCGCTTTACGAAACCACGATCCTGCGCCAGTTTTCGAGTCTGCATCTGGATCGGATTCCCGATGCGGGTTACACCGGTGTGGACAAGCGTCCCGAACATCAGGATCGCAAGATGATCTGGTCGATTGCCGACCGGCCCAGCAGCTATAAAAAGCACGCGATGAAGAGCTTGATTGGTCGCCTGTGGCGCAAGATTGAATACGCGAAAGCGCAGATCAGAGCCAAGGTTGAACATCCGCTTCGAGTGATCAAGCGTCAGTTTGGTTATGTGGCGTGACATGCATCAGAGTAGATGGCGCGGGTTGAGTGAATAGCCACGCACTCGTTCGAACAACGTGAAATGGAGATTCAAATGAAAACTGACTGGAATCAGATCCGCGAAATGATGAACACCGTTATCGACAGCTGCGAGCAGATCGAAAACGCGGGTTACAGCGAGCAGCATCGCTCGGCCACTGTCGAGATCAAGGGCCAGGAATACTCGGTTCAGGAGTTTCTGATCAGCGCCTGGACGCTGCCGGAAAGCATTCGCTACATGATCATTCAGGAGCGCCACGATAAGGGCGTTGCCCTGCCCTATGTGCCTGAGGCCGCCCGCATATTGGTCGCCATGGCCCAGGCCTGCGGCGAGCTGATCGGCGCGCACGATGCTGCGCCCGCGCAGCAGGCCATCCGCGGTATGAATCATTGGTACAGCAACTACGCAGTACCGAATATCAAGGCGGCGATTGATAAGGCTAAAGCCGGGGCGGGCGAGTAGTTTCCACGCGCTCGTGCGACGGGATCTGCGCGAGCGCAAGACGATGCCAAGGGTTATGGCAGAGGAATGTCTACACCGTCAGATCAGATGGGCACTGTAGCGCCGCTATCGCGAGCAAGCTCGCTCCTACAGGGGCCGGGATAATCCGCAGGCGGGGCGGCGTAGAAAACGTTGTCGTCCTCGGGTGGGTGCGCGGTCAGGTCTGCAGATCGCCCTCGTGGGCATTCCATTGCGCCCGGTATTCCATCAGGAAGTCGACAAAGGCTCTGAGTCGCAAAGGCGTATGCCGTCCGCCAGGGTAGAGCAGCGTAAATGGTCGGGATCGTCCGTTGAACGCTTCAAGGACTTCGACCAACGAGCCTTCTGCCAACTCTTTTTCAACGATGAATTTGTAGGTCTGAAAGAGGCCCGCACCATGTTTGGCCAGCGTTACGCCGCCCAGGACATCGTCCGAACAGCTATAGCCGCCTTCAGTGAGTATCTCTTTGTCCTTGGCGTTTTCCTTGAACAACCAGGCAATGCGCCTACCGCTGCTGGGCAGCTCGAATTGAATGCACTCATGGTTGTGCAAGTCATCCAGGGTTTGCGGTCTACCCACGCGCTGCAAGTATTCGGGACTCGCCATCGTGACCAGTTGCGCGTCTTCCAGGTGCCGGGCGATCAATCCTGAGTCGGGCAGGACCCGGACCCTGATCGCCATGTCGTAGCCTTCTTCAATGAAGTCGACGTTACGATTGCTGATGTTTACATCAACCTTTACCGCCGGGAAGCGCGCTCGAAAGGCCGGCAGCAACGGCAAGATGCGGTGATGGCCGTAGGTGGTGGGCACGCTGATACGCAAGGTCCCGGAAGGTGTTTGCTGCTTGCCCATCACTTCACGCTGGGCTTCGACCAACTGGGCCAACGCCTGGCGGCATTGCTCGAAATACGCTCGACCACTTTCCGTCAGTTTTACGCTGCGGGTGGTTCGGGTGAAAAGGCGCACGCCCATGCGCGCCTCCATGCGCGACACCGAGCGGCTGACCGCCGCTGGTGTTACCCCGGCTACCGCTGCCGCGGTGGTGAAACTTCCTGATTCAGCCGCCAGGCAAAACAACTCGATGCTGCCCAGCAGAATGTCGTCGAACTGTCGCTTCATGATTGATTACGCCATGGTTCAAATGAAGTGCTCTGACTGGTATCTATCAAACAAAGGTAAATAAATACAGTTGTTTCACCAGAGCAGCTACTTGAAGGCAAGGACTCCGGGACACCCCGTGAATCCTTATTTTGAAGTTCCAGAACTGTTGTGATCAGCGGCGCATCGAGCGGCATTGGCCCCCTACAACATCAAGGTCAACGCCGTGGCTCCAGGCATTGGCGAAATTGCCGATGCTGTGCTTTACCTGACCAACGCGAACTTCACCACAGGCGTCGTTTTAGCCGTCGATGGCGCGATGAGCAGCGGCAAGTGGTAAACGCCAGGGGAGCCGCTACCGGCTCCCTGGTTCAGATCTTATCGATAACATCACAGGAGCACGATCATGCCTTTCGTCAGTGTGCGCATCACCCGAGACGGTGTTACCCAGCAGCAAAAAGCCCAGGTCATCGCCGAAATCACCGAAACCCTGGAGCGGGTGTTGGGCAAGCGTCCCGACCTGACCCATATCGTGATCGAGGAAATCGATACCGACAATTGGGGGTATGCCGGAATGACCACCACTGAATATCGCAAGAACCTGAAAACCTGACAGGGTAGGCGACAGCTCGTCCTTAAATGATTGGCCCGCTACCTCCCCGCCTTCACCAACACTGGTTTCTCTTGATAGCGCTCTGGATATAACTGTTTCAGCTGCGCCACCTTGGGCAGATCGTTGATCACGATGTAGGGATACGTCGGATGCTCGGTCAGGAAGTCCTGGTGGTAGGCCTCGGCCGGGTAGAAACCTTTGTAGGTTTCGAGCTTGGTAACGATGGGTTTATTGAACGAATGCGCTGCATCGAGCTGGGTGATATAGGCCTGGGCGACGCGTTGCTGTTCGCTGTTTTCCGGGAAGATCGCCGAGCGGTATTGAGTACCGGTGTCAGGGCCCTGGCGATTCAGTTCAGTCGGGTTATGGGCAACTGAGAAGTAGATCTGCAGCAAGGTGCCGTAGGTGACTTGGGCAGGGTCGAAGGTGACCTCGACGGATTCGGCGTGGCCGGTGTCGCCGTCACTGACGCGCTCGTATTGTGCGGTGTTGGCAGCGCCGCCGGCGTAACCGGAGACGGCTCGCTTCACGCCTTTGACGTGTTGGAACACGCCTTGTACACCCCAGAAGCAGCCACCGGCGAATACTGCGGTTTCGGTGCTGGATTTAGTCGCCGGCTCGTCCACGGCAGGCGGCGGGATCAGCACTGCGTCCTCTGTGGTGCCGAAGGAAAATGCAGAGCATTGGCCGATGAAGGTGGCGGCGGCAAGACCCAAAAGAGCCCGGCGCCAGATTGGGCGTGAAAGATTTAATGTGGTTTTCATGGTGCTGACTCCTTGATATATGGGTCCGGCGAGAGCCCTTCGCTGCATGTCACGGCGCCTTCGCGGGCGAGCCTCGCTCCTACGAAATCGGTGGTCGGACTTGCGATCAACCAAACGTAAACGCATACGCCGACACACCCGGATCGAGGAATTCAATGCTGAACGTTCGATCCGCCACATCGCCCGGTTGGCGTACCAACTGATAAAGCCGTTGCTCGGTCACGGTGCCGGTGCCGTCGGGGGCTACGTCGGTGCCGTGGGCAGCGCCAGGCATCTGGCCGTCGACGGTGACTTTGAAGCGCACCGGTTTGCCGTCAGCGCCGGGGCCCAGCACCAGGTGCAAATCCCGGGCATGGAAGCGGTAGACGATCCGGCCTGCCGGGGCTGCCAGCGTGGCCCGCTCGGCGCCGACGTTCCATTTGCCCTCCAGCCCCCAATCGTTGAGGGACGGTGCAGACGGCGAGCTGTAAGCCGTTACCTGATCAGGCGCCAGGCTGTCGGCCGGGACAAAATGTTCGGAGCGCTGGTAGCCAAGGTAGGTCTCCGGCGATTGTACTTCTTTCATGTCCGGGGCCAGCTGCACGCCCTGGGCGCTGGCATTGATCAGGCCATCGGCAACTTTCGCGGCACCGGCCTCGCGCAGCAATTGCTGAATCACCCGCTCCGACTCGGCGTAGTTGCCCTCACCAAAATGGTGATAGCGAATACGCCCCTGAGCATCGGCAAAGTAATGCGCCGGCCAGTATTCGTTGTTGAAGGCGCGCCAGATCTTGTAGTCGTTGTCGATGGCCACCGGGTAGTTGATGCCCAGATCCTTCATGGCTTTGGTCACGTTGCCCACGTCACGCTCGAAGGCGAATTCCGGGGCGTGCACGCCGATCACCACCAACCCTTGATCGCGATACTTCTCGGCCCAGGCTTTGACGTACGGCAACGTGCGCAAGCAATTGATGCAGGAGTAAGTCCAGAAATCCACCAACACCACTTTACCCTTCAAGGCCTGGGTGGTCAGTGGTGGCGAGTTGAGCCATTGCACGGCACCGTCGAGCGACGGCAGATTGCCTTCGATTGGCAACGCCGCAGCCTCTTTCGCCGCCATCTTCATGGCGCCGCCAGCGGCCATCATGCTCGAGCCCGGCTCAGCGTCCAGAGACTGAGGGATTTGCGCCTTCATAGCACCGCTGTTGGCCGGCGTTTTCCCGGCAAGACGGCCGACCAACGCCTGTTCGATACCGCCGGTGGAAGCCGTCGAGACCCGCGCCAGAATCCCGGTGTCCAGACCCAGGGCGATGGCCACGACGCCCGCCAGCATCGCTGCGCCCAAACCGCGGCGCACCCATTCACCGGCACCGATTGAGCGCTTCATCGCCGCGAAAACCTTACCACCAATCAGCAATGCACCGGCGAGCGAGGTCGCGGCACCTGCGGCGTAAGCCAGCAACAGCAAGGTAGTGCCGATGCTGGCCCCCTGCAGTGCTGCACCGGTCAGCACCAACCCGAGAATCGGTCCCGCGCACGGTGCCCAGAGCAGGCCGGTGGCGACGCCGATCAAGAACGAGGCGCCGGGACGTGGTCGCGCATCGGCGCCCGCAGCTTGCGACAGACGACCGCCGGCCGCCACCAGTGGCCGGGTCAGCCGCTCGGCGAGGTGCGGCAGCAACAGCGTCAGCCCGAATAGCGCAACGAACAGCAACGCGAGCCAGCGACCGTACTGATTGACTTGCACCACCCAACCGCCGCCGACCGCCGCCAGTGAGGCGACGAGCGCGAAGGTCAGGGCCATCCCCGCCAGCAGCGGCAAGCCACTGCGCAAAAACGGCTGCCCGGTGCGAGCGAAGACAAAGGGCAATACCGGCAGAATGCACGGGCTGACAATCGTCAGCACGCCACCGAGAAAAGAGAGGACCAGAAGCCACATAGTGTCGACCCGAATGAGGTGAGAGAAAAAGCATGCCCATGGCTTATGCCGATAATGGCTCGAAGGTCATCGCAAGGCCGTTCATGCAGTAGCGCAGACCGGTCGGTTTTGGCCCATCGTCGAAGACATGCCCCAGATGGCCGCCGCAACGCCGACAGTGGACTTCTTCGCGCAAGACGCCGAATGAACGGTCCTCGCGGGTCGCCACCGCATTGTTCAACGGTGCCCAGAAGCTCGGCCAACCGGTGCGGCTGTCGAACTTGGTGCTCGATGAAAACAACGGCAAGTCGCAACCGGCGCAGGCGAAGGTGCCTTCGCGGTGTTCATCGTTCAGCGGGCTGGTGTAGGCACGCTCGGTGCCTTCCTTGCGCAAAATGTCGTACTGCTCAGCGCTGAGCAGTGCCCGCCACTCGGCATCGGTATGGGTGACTTCAAAGGTTTCGCCAGCGCTGGCATCGCTGACCAGTGCCGAGCTTGCCGTAAACTTTGGTAATAAGCCGATGGCCAGCGCCGCAACGCCCAGGCCGCCACCCGCTATCAGGAACTGTCGCCGAGAAAACATGGCTCTCTCCAAAATATCGCAGTGTTTTGCATTGAAGACAGCCTAGGCTTGAGGTGGTCGCTAAATCCTCACGTGGAGTTAAACAATTCGTGATAACTCGGCTCACGGAAAAGCCGCACAATGCCAATCATTGCCTGGCGCAGGATTAAGTTTCGATGGATCAGCCCAAACGTGTCCTGGTGGTCGAGGACGATATGCACATCGCCGACCTGATCTCGCTGCATCTGCGCGATGAGCAGTTCGAGGTCGTGCACAGTGCCGATGGCAATGAAGGTTTGCGCCTGCTGGAGCAAGGCGGCTGGGACGCGCTGATCCTCGACCTGATGCTGCCCGGTGTCGATGGCCTGGAAATCTGCCGCCGCGCCCGCGCCATGGCTCGCTACACGCCGATCATCATCACCAGTGCGCGGTCGAGCGAACTGCACCGCATTCTTGGCCTGGAGCTGGGTGCCGACGATTACCTGGCCAAACCCTTTTCGATGCTGGAGCTGGTGGCGCGGGTCAAGGCACTGCTGCGACGGGTCGACGCAATGGCGCGCAACCTGAAAATGGACGCCGGCAGCCTGACCTCCGGCGGGCTGTTTATCGACCCGTTGACCCGCGATGTGTCACTCGACGGCCGGCACCTGGATCTCACCCCGCGCGAGTTCGACCTGCTGTATTTCTTCGCCCGCCAGCCCGGCAAAGTGTTTTCGCGCATGGACCTGCTCAATGCCGTATGGGGTTACAGCCACGAAGGCTACGAGCACACGGTCAACACCCACATCAATCGTTTGCGGGCCAAGATCGAGGCCGATCCGGCGCAACCGGTGCGGATCCTGACGGTGTGGGGCCGAGGTTATAAATTCGCGGCACCGGAGGATCAGCCATGAGACTGACCCTCACGCAGCGCCTGTCGGCGGTGTTCGCCCTGCTGTTGCTGGTGTGCTGCGGCACCTCGGCGTGGATGCAGGTGCGCTCCAACAAGATGCACGAACTTGAAGTGGTGCAAGGGCTGTCCCGCGATCTGGCCCAGCACATTGCCCACGACACCCAACTGATGGACGCCAACGGCCTGATGCCAAACGCCGTGCGCCAGCTGTTCAGCCAGTTGATGCTGGTCAATCCCAGCGTCGAGGTCTATCTGCTTGATGCCAGCGGGCGCATCGTCGGCAATGCCGCGCCAGAGGGACGAATGCGCCGCGAACAGGTCGATCTGGCGCCGGTGCATCGTTTGCTCAACGGCGACGCTTTGCCGATTCTCGGCGACGACCCGCGCAGTGTCGACGGACGCAAGGTGTTCAGCGCCGCGCCGTTACGGGTCAACGGTCAGCAAGCCGGCTACCTCTATGTGGTGCTGCTCAGCGAGGAACACGACCGCTTTGCCGAGCGCGGTGCCACCAGCGTGGCCCTCAATACCGCGCTCTGGTCGATTGGTCTGGTTGCGCTGCTGTGCCTGATTGCCGGTCTCACGGCGTTTGCCCTGATCACCCGCCCCTTGCGCCGGTTGACCGAGACCGTTGCCCATTTCGACATCGACGGCGCCCCCGTTGTCCCTCCTTCACCGCCTGCATCAGACAAGCCGGAAAAGACCGCCAGCCATGACGAAATCGCCATGCTCGACGCGGCGTTCCGGCAAATGCAAACCCGCCTGGGCGAACAATGGCGCTCGCTGACGCGCCAGGATCAGGAGCGTCGGGAGCTGGTGGCGAATATCTCCCACGACCTGCGTACACCGCTGGCGTCGTTGCATGGTTATCTCGAAACCCTGTCACTCAAGGACGCCTCGCTGACCCCGGAGGAGCGGCGCCGCTACTTGGGCATCGCCCTGGATCAGAGCCGCAAGGTTGGCGGTCTGGCGCAATCGCTGCTGGACCTGGTGCGCCTGGAGCATGGCTTCGTGCAGCCGGTACTGGAACGATTTTCGCTGACAGATCTGGTGCAGGACGTCTTCCAGAAATTCGAACTCACTGCCGAGGCGCGACAGACTGCGCTGAAAGCCAACTTCGCCCCTAGCGGGTTGGCCGTGTGTGCCGACCTCGGCCTGATCGAACGCGTGTTGACCAACCTGCTGGACAACGCGTTGCGCCATACGCCGATCAATGGAGACGTCGAAGTCAGCCTTGTGCCCCAAGGTTCATTCGTAGACGTGACGATCAGCGACAGCGGCCCGGGCATCGCTGCGCAATTGCGTGAAGGGTTGTTCCTGCGCCCGTTCAACATCGGTGGCGCACGGCGTGATGGCGGGCTGGGCTTGCGCATCGTGCACCGGATCCTGCAACTGCATGGTCGCGAGATCCGGTTGATCGATGTTCCCGGGCGGGGCGCGACCTTCCGCTTCTCGCTGCCGGTGGATGAGGAAACAGCGGCTCAGTTGGCGATTCGGTCGATGAATTTGAACTCGCCGGGGAAGTAGAGCGCGCAAGACATAGTGAGTAGTGAGGCTTGCCCCGGTACCGGTCAGTTAAGCTGCTACGGGGAATGTGCGCCCTACGACGCCAGGTACACCGCCGCATCCAGCTCAATCATCACCGGCTCCTTGGTGGTCGCCATTTTCAGCAACAACGTGCGCAATGCCTCCGGCCCCTGCGGCGCATGGTGGTCGATGTGGAAACTGCGGGCCATGGCGGCGAAGTCCGGGGTCATGATGTCTACACCCAGTGGCGGGATCTCGCGGGCCTGCATGTAGTCGCGGATTTCGGCGTAGCACTGGTTGTTCCACAGCACCATGATGATGCCCACTCCCGCTTCTCGCGCAGCAATCAATTCAGCGCAGGAAAACTGCAAACCGCCATCCCCCACTAACGCGACAACTGCACGCTCAGGCTTGGCCAGCTTGGCGCCAATCGCCGCAGGCAAGCCGTAACCAAGGGTGCCATAACCACTGCCGGCGTTGAACCAGCTGTTGGGTTTCGGCGACTGGTAGCCCACCGCGCCCTGATACACCGGTTGCGTGGAATCGCCGACGATCAGCGGATCGACCAGGCTGTCACGCAGCAGGTCGAGCAGCCCTTGCAACCCCTGTTGTTTGGCCGTCCAGCTATCGCGTTCGCACTGGTTGACGCGCTGCACACTGTCCAGCGCCCAACGGCCACTTTGAACCGGCGCCGCAACATTGGCCAATAGCGCAAGCAAGCCCTCGCGGGCATCGCCGACCAATCCGACGTGAGCTCGCTGCACGCCCATGACCTGCATCGGATCGATGTCCAGACGAATCAACGACGCCTTGAATTTCAGTGGCCCGAGGCCGAAAAAATCGTAGTCCGTCTCACCCAGTTCAGTACCGACGGCGAGGATCACATCGGCCTCGTCGAACAGCGACCGACCATGGGCCGACGACTGCACACCGTCGAGCAGCAACGGATGGCCGACCGGCAACAAGCCCCGGGCATTCGTCGTCAACGCCACCGGCGCTTGCAGGCGCTCGGCCAGTTGCTGCAGGACTTCGGCACAGTCACGCGCTCCGCCACCGGCCAGAATCAACGGGCGTCGTGCTTCGTTCAGTAGCTTCAGTGCCGCGTGCAACGAGGCCGGCGCCGGGGCCGGAGCACCGGGCAGGCTGCGTGGCATCAGGTTGAGGTCATCGGCGGACATGTCCAGCACGTCCAGCGGGATTTCGATGTGCACCGGCCGCGGTCGGGCGCATTTGAAAATGGCGAAGGCACGGGCCAGCAGTTCAGGCAGCTCCGCTGGCGATTGCAGTGTGTGGCTGAAAGCACAGACGCCGGCGACCATCGCCCGCTGGTCCGGCAGTTCGTGCAGATGCCCGTGACCGAGACGCAGGTACTCGCGGCGGTTGGTGGTGGAGATCACCAGCATCGGCACCGAGTCCGCATACGCCTGGCCCATGGCCGTGAGGATGTTGGTCATGCCGGGCCCGGTGATGATGAAGCACACCCCTGGTTTGCCGCTGGCGCGGGCATAGCCGTCGGCCATGAACCCGGCCCCCTGCTCGTGACGCGGGCTGATGTGCCGCAGACGGCTGCCATGCAGCCCCCGGTACAGTTCGACGGTATGCACCCCGGGAATCCCGAACACGGTGTCTACCCCGTAACCTTCAAGCAAGCGAACCAGCGACTGGGCACAGGTGGTCATTTATCACTCCTCTTATTGTTCTGCGCCGAAGGTCATCGAGCGAATCGGCAGGTATTCATTCGCAGGACAGTAGTGCCGAGGAGCGCCTTGCAACAATCAATAAATTTCACAGCGATTGAACAATAAAATTCACGTTTTCAGCGGGCGACGCACTTCCGAGCGCAGCCCGACGATGCCACCCAGCTGCGACTTGACCCAATCGCTGAACGCCTGCACCACCGGGCGCTCGACTTTCTGCTGATCGGCGACCAGGTAATAACCGCGGTTGGATTCGATTTCGGTTTCGAACGGACGCACTAACAGCCCTTTGGCCAGCGCCTCGCCACTGATCAGGTTATCGCCCATGGCAATCCCTTGCCCTGCGATGCAAGCCGACTGCACGAAATGCGCGTCGGCAAACACAATTCCCCGTTGCACGTCGACGTTCGGCGCGCCAGCGGCGGCCAGCCAGACTCGCCAGTCGGAGTAATCGATCATGTGCAGCAGTGGCGCACCGATCAGGTTTTCCGGGGCTTTCAAACCGCCCATGGTGTTGACCAGACGCGGACTGCACACCGGGAAAAACCGCAGCGAAACGATTTTCTGCACGTGCTGGTTCGGCCAGTCGCCCATGCCGTAGGCGATGAACAGATCGGCCGTGTTGTCACTGGTGTCATCCGGGGTACGCGGCGAGACCAGGTGCAGTTCGACCTGTGGATAAAGCTCCTGGAACTCCGCGATATGGGTACACAACCAATACGTCGCAAACCCTGCCGGGCTGCTGATACACAGCCGCCCGCTGACCTGTTGACCATCGAAGCGCTGGCCCGCTTCAAGGATATTGGCCAGCAGCAAATGGATGTCCCGAGCGTAGCGCTCGCCCTGCCAGGTGATGCGAATATTTCGCCCGGTGCGCTCGGTCAAGGCGAAGCCAAGGGTCTGCTCCAGACTCTTGATCTGGTGGCTGATGGCGCTGGGCGTGAGGTTCAGCTCGCTGGCAGCGTCGGACACGCTGCCCAGCCGGGCCACTGCATCCAGCGCCCGCAAAGCGGTCATGGAAGGGAAACGCATAGGTTGGGATCACACAAGTAGAGATGCCTTTCACGATAACGGGAATCGTCCGACAGACATAGCCAGCAGAACTGCCGGCTCGTCGGGCAACAGTTGAATTTAATTTCACGGTTGCACAAAAAATGCTCGATTGACCCTCATGCGCCATTGGCTATTCTCGGCAGCCACCACGGCCCGTCTGTGATGCCCGGCACCACTACAAAAACAAGAGGGACGACCCTTGCACTTGCAGTCCAACTCCGTAAATCCGGTGGTCGCGATTGACGCTCTGCACAAGAGCTACGCCGCTCACCATGTCCTCAAAGGCATTTCCCTGCGTGCCAACGAAGGTGAAGTGGTTTCCCTGATCGGCTCCAGCGGCTCCGGCAAAAGCACTCTGCTGCGCTGCATCAACCTGCTGGAGATTCCGTGCAGCGGCAGCCTGCGCATCAATGGTGAAGAAGTGCGCCTGAAGAAAGACCGCGCCGGTAATCCGCTGATTGCCGACCCCGAGCAAGTGGCGCGTCTGCGTACCCGGCTGAGCATGGTCTTTCAGAGCTTCAACCTGTGGCCGCACCGCACGGTTCTGGAGAACGTCATCGAAGCGCCGGTCTACGTGTTGGGTGAGGATCGCAAGGACGCTATTGCCCACGCAGAGCATCTGCTGGAGAGAGTCGGTCTGGCGGACAAACGTCACGCTTTTCCTTCATTCCTTTCCGGCGGTCAGCAGCAACGCGTGGCCATCGCTCGCGCCTTGGCGATGCGCCCGCAAGTGCTGTTGATGGATGAACCAACCTCCGCCCTGGACCCGGAACTGGTGGGCGAAGTGTTGAAGGTGATTCAGGGCATCGCCGAAGAAGGTCGGACGATGATTCTGGTCACCCACGAAATGGCCTTCGCCAAAGACGTGTCGAGCAAGGTGATGTTTCTCCATCAAGGCCTGGTGGAAGAACAAGGCACGCCGCAACAAATCTTCCTGAACCCCAACAGTGAACGCTGTCGCCAGTTCGTGATGGCGCAGGAAAACCGCACCTGATTGACCGCTTCAATCCTTGAAAACAATAACTTCGATAAAGGGTAAAGCCATGAAAAAAATCCTCAAGACCCTCGCCGGTGGCTGCTTGTTCGCGGTGCTCGCACAGCATGCTGTCGCTGCAGAAAAAATCGTTTTCGGCATCGCCCAGGAACCCTACCCGCCGTTTTCCATGAAGAGTGGCAATGGCGACTGGAACGGCTTCGAACCGGAGCTGATCAAGGCGCTGTGCGAGCACATGCAGGCTGAATGTCCGCTCAAGGAAGTGTCCTGGGACGGGCTGATTCCGGCCCTGCAGTCGAGCCAGATCGACGTGATCCTCAACTCCATGAGCATCACCGCCGAGCGCGAAAAAGTTATCGATTTTTCCCAGCCGTACTATCAGACCCCGGCCATGTGGGTAGCCGATCAAAACCTGGAACTGATCACCACGCCTGAAGGCCTCAAAGGCAAAGTGATTGGCGTGCAGGGCTCGACCTCCAACGCGACCTTCGTCAAGGAGTACTACGCCAAGGGTTCGACCCTGCGCTACTACAACACCCAGGACGACATGACCTCCGACCTGCAAAGCGGCCGGATCGACGTGATGCTGGCCGACGCGTTGACGATCGAGCCGTTTATCAAAACCCCGGCAGGTGCCGGTCTGGCCGACAAAGGTCTGGCCCCCAAGGATCCACTGTTCGGCTCGGGTATCGGTGCAGGCATCCGCAAGGGTGATACGGCCCTCAAAGACAAGATCAACATCGCGCTGGCCTCCCTGAAAGCAGACGGCACTTACGACAAGATCCGCAGCCGCTTCTTCAGTGTCGACATCTCTGCAAAATAAGCCGCCCAGTAAACCGCACGGCTCAAGCGCTTCTTTTCGACTGGATACGCCATGATTTCTTTGTCCGAGATAACCCAGCTGTTCGTCGCCGACGGCTGGCTCAACGCCCTGATGCACGGTGCCGTGGTGACCCTGCAGATTTCCGCGGGGGCCTTTGTGCTGGGTTTGAGCATTGGCCTGGTGGTGGCAATGATCAAGCTCAAAGGCCCGCGCTGGCTGGTTCGCCTGGCTAACGCCTACACCACGCTGTACCGCGCCGTGCCGGAGTTGCTGTTGATTCTGTTGCTGTACTACGCCGGCACCGACCTGTTGAACATAGCGATGGCGGCGATGGACAGACCCGTTGTCACGGTCAACGGCTTCGTGGCGGCGGTGCTGGTGTTGGGGATCGTTCAGGGCGCCTATTCGGCAGAGATTATTCGTGGTGCGATCCTGGCCATTCCCTTTGGCCAGATCGAAGCGGCGCGTTCATTCGGCATCGAGCGCTGGTTACTGATGCGCCGGGTGCTGCTACCGAGCATGTTGCCGTATGCCATGGCCGGTTTGTCCAACCTCTGGCTGGTGCTGGTCAAGGACAGTGCGTTGATCAGCATCGTCGGCTACAGCGAACTGCTCTCAGTGGGCAAACAGGCTGCCGGGTCGACCAAGCATTACCTGGTGTTCTACCTCGCGGTCGCAGCGGTCTATTTCATCATCACCCTGGTGTCCAACGGGGCCTTCCGGCTGTTCGAGCGGCGTATCAATCGCTGGATGCCGCAGTAGTCGCAGTAGTAAGGAGCGCACGTCATGGATTTTTCCTGGATCAATAGTTTTGCCGGCGAGCTGCTGCATGGCCTCGGCATCACCCTGAAGCTGCTCGGGATTTCCGGTTTCTTCGGTTTTATTCTCGCGGTGCTGGTGGCGCTGGGGCGGCTGTCGCCCAACCCGCTGATCAGCGGCAGCATGCGCGCCTACACCAGCGTGTTTCGCGGTACGCCGCTGCTGGTGCAGATCTACATCCTGTATTACGGCGTCGGCAGCCTGTTCGCCGCGTACCCGCCGATTCGCGGGAGTTTTATCTGGCCGTACCTGCGTGAAGGTTTCTGGTACGTGGCGCTGGCCTTGATTTTGTGCGTCGGCGCCTACGTTGGCGAAGTGTTGCGCGGCGCCCTGCGTGCGGTGCCTCGCGGTGAACTGGAAGCGGCCCGCGCCTATGGAATGAAGCGCTTTTTGGTCTTGCGCCGCGTGTGGTTGCCCCGCGCCTTGCAAATGGTTCGACCCACCCTGGTCGGTGAATCGGTGCTGCTGCTCAAGGCCACCGCGCTGGCCTCGACCGTAGCCGTCACCGACCTGCTGGGCGCCGCCAACCTGGTACGAGCCCAGACCTTGCGGGTTTACGAACCGTTGCTGGCGGTCGCGGTGGTCTACATCGTTCTGGCTTTTGTGATCGAACATGGCTTCTCGCGCCTGGGCAAAGTCCCTCAGCGCCAGGCTTGAACCTACCCTATTTCAGTTGACGCTGGCGGTCATCACCAGCGAGGAGAACACAATGCGTTATTCACCTTTTGTCGAGCGCATTAGCGGCGAGTCGGTCAGCGCCTGGGACATTCATTACGCGGCCATCGAAGCCCGCGGTCGCGGCGAGGATGTGATTGTCCTCAGCATCGGTGACCCGGACTTTGCCACCGACAGCGCGATTTGCGAGACCGCGGTCCAGGCCTTGCGCCAGGGCGACACTCACTACACCCACGTCCTCGGCCGACCGCTGCTGCGTGAAGCGATTGCCGCCAAGCAAAGCGTGCTGCAAGGCATCCCGGTAAAAGCCGAAAACGTCGCCCTGGTGGCGGGCGCGCAGAACGGCTTGTTCGCCACCGCGTTGTGCCTGTTCAGCCAGGGTGACGAAGTGCTGGTGCCGGAGCCGATGTACCTGACGTACGAAGCCTGCATGCACGCTTCAGGCGCACGCATCGCGACCATCGAACAACCGGCGTCCAATGGCTTTCGCTTGACCAAGGCTGCACTGGAAGCGGCGATCACGGACAAGACTCGCGGCATCGCCCTGGCGACACCGTGCAATCCGACCGGCAACGTCTATAGCCGTGAGGAACTGGAAGCTGTGGCCGAAGTCGCCCTGCGTCATGACTTGTGGGTGATTTCCGATGAGGTCTACGGCCAGATCACTTATGACCACCCACACCTGAGCATAGCTTCACTGCCGGGTATGGCCGAGCGCACCGTGGTGCTCAACAGCCTGTCGAAAAGCCATGCCATGACTGGCTGGCGCGTCGGCTGGGTGGTCGCCCCGCCAACCTTGATCGGCCACCTGGATAACCTGCTGCTGTGCATGCTTTACGGCTTGCCGGGATTCATTCAGGAAGCCGCACTCAAGGCACTGGAACTGGATGAGCCAGTGGTCAGCCATGCGTGTGAAATCTATCGGCGCCGGCGCGATCTGGTGGTCGCGGGCTTGCGCGGAGTCGCCGAACTGGATTGCCGTGTACCGCAAGCCGGCATGTTCATGCTGGTGGATGTGCGGCGTACCGGGCTCTCGAGCATGGACTTCGCCTGGCAGCTGTTCCGCCAGACCGGCGTGTCGGTGCTCGATGCCGAGGCCTTCGGTGCGAGCGCCAAAGGGTTTGTGCGGATCTCGTTCACCGTGGCTGATGACACGCTCAAAGACGCCTGCCAACGCATCGCCGGTTTTGTCGAGTCGCTGCGCGCTAACCAATAAACACTGAAGACCTGTAATGCCCGCCATTCACCAGCCGGCAATGATCAAGAGGTTTACTCCCGTGACCGCTTCAGACCAATTCAATTCGACCCATTCCGTTGTCGATCAGTACGCCGAACTGGTGCTGCACAACGGCCGTTTCTACACCCTCGACCCGGCACAACCCTGGGCCGAGGCCGTGGCCATTCGTGACGGTCGCTTCATCGCAGTGGGCAGGCTCGAGTCGCTGCAATCGCTGATCGGCCCGCACACCCGGCAACATGACCTGGACGGTGCCTTCTGCATGCCCGGCCTGCACGACATGCACACCCACCCGGATCTGGCGCTGGCACCGCGTTACAGCGACGAACTGGATGTCGGCATCGAAGACCCGACGCCCGAGCAACTGGTCGCGGCGATCCACGCCTACGCCGATGCTCATCCCGGCGACGGCTGGATCTACGGCCAATACTGGGTGCGTTACACCTTCCGCGAAGCCGGCCTGACGCCGGGCCGCGAGTGGCTCGACAGCGTGATGCCGGATCGTCCGGTGGCCCTGCTCGACCGCATGTGGGGCACCATGATGGTTAACTCCAGGGCCCTGGAACTGGCCGGCATCGACCAACACACCGCCGACCCGCGCAACGGTTACATGGAACGTGACGAACTGAGCGGCGAACCCAATGGCCTGTTGATTGATGGCGCGTACGCCTTGATTCACGCCGCGATGCCACCGACTCCGGTGGACGTGCTGCGCCGTGCCTATCGCGATGGCGTACATTTCCAGACCTCCCGCGGCGTGACCGCGACCAAGTACGTGCATGTCTGCGAACGGCGTCTGGAAGCCCTCAAGGAACTGGATGACGCCGGCGAACTGACCCTGCGCGTAGAGGCAGCGATCAGTTGGCAGGACGACATCTTCCCGGTCCGCCGCCGCTGGGAATTGCTCAGCGGTGAACGGCATTACTATCGCAGCGCCCGACTGAATGCCAACGCGGTGAAATTCCACTTCGACGGCACCGTAGAACCTAAATCGTCTTACCTGATGACCCCTTGGTCGCAAGATTCGAGCTGGCGCGGCAAGCTCAACCTGACCCCGGAACACATCACCGACATGGTGGTGGACATGGACCGTCGAGGCCTGCGAGTGATCGCCCACTGCACCGGCGACGGCGCCTCCGACGTGTTCCTCGATGCGGTCGCCGAAGCTCGACGCCGCAACGGTTACAGCGGCATTCGCCATCAGTGCGCCCACAGCACCCTGCTGCATCCGGGCAACCTCAAGCGTTTCAAGGAACTGAACGTGATTGCCGAGTTTTCCCCGGCAGCCTGGTACCCGACGCCCTTCGCCAGCGGCGCGCGGTCCGGCTACGGTCAGGAACGCCTCAAGCGCATCTATGACTTCAAGGGCGTGCTGGCCGCTGGCGGCATCGCGGTCATGGGCACCGACTGGCCCGTGGCCTCGATCGATCCGTGGTTGGCGCTGGAAACCATGGTTACCCGGCAGAACCCGTGGAACCAGGAACCCGACTGTTTCGGTGAACCGATCACCCTTGAACAGGCGCTGCAAGTCGCGACCCTCAACGGCGCCCACGCCATGGGCCTGGAACATCTGACCGGCAGTCTGGAAGTCGGCAAGTCCGCCGACCTGATCGTGCTCGACCGCGACCTGTTCGCCGAAGCGCCGCGCAACTACATCCATCGCACTCAGGTGCAACTGACTTTCGTTGAAGGCCGGCCGGTGTACGACCGCGAGTCAAGGTTCAGTGACACACCGTTGAAAGCCGTCTGGCAAGGTCAGCCACCGATGATCGAGGGACAGGCCTGATGAACCTCCCAAGCATTCCGGTGACCGTGGTCGCCGGGTTCCTCGGTGCCGGCAAAACCACCCTGCTCAACCGCATGGTCCAGCGTGCCGACAGCGGACGCCTGGCGGTGATCGTCAATGATTTTGGCGAGTTGAACATCGATGCCGCGATCATTGCCGAAGTCACCGACGCGGTGTACAGCCTGCAAAACGGCTGCATCTGCTGCACCGTGCAGGAAGACCTGCTGGCGCAATTGGTCAGCCTCTCGCAGCTGCAGCCGCGACTGGAACGGATCGTCATCGAATGCAGTGGCGTGTCCGATCCGCAACGCATCGTGCAGACCCTGGGTTATCCACAACTGCGTGCGCACTTGCATCTGGATGCCGTCATCACGCTGGTCGACGCCACGGGCTATAGCGCACTGGAAGGCGAATTCGCCCGACTGTCCAGAGCGCAGGTGGCCTGTGCCGATCTGGTGTTACTGAATAAATCCGACCTGGTCGATTCGACCGAAGTGGACAGCATCCGCGCGTCCCTCGGCAGCCGCGCGCCGGTGTTCGACACCGTACAAGCGCAACTGCCCGACGCGTTGCTACTGTCAGATCGCAGCAATCGCGTCGGCCTGAAGATCACGCCGTTGCCGGAGCACCATGACCAGCTGTTCGAAAGCTGGGTCTGGAACAGCCCGCACCCGCTGCCGCCCAAAGCTCTGCGCGAATGGCTGGCCAGGCTTCCCAAAGATATCTTCCGCCTCAAGGGGCTGGTGCAACTGCAAGGTAACGAACAGCCTTATTGGCTGCAACATGTCGGTGCCCGCAGCCAGTTCAGCCTGGCCACCGGACAAACGCCGGAACACGCTGTACAAATGGTGTTCATCGCCCGCCGCGGCTGTGGCCTTCGTGAAACATTGGAAGCGGGGTTGGCGGATATTCAGGCAGTGTGAACGACGCAGGAACCTCATGGCCGCTGTGGCTGGCGGCATATCCCGCAACAATCTGATCTACGCCAGCCCCTTATATCTTTCGCACACCGTACTACGCTGGGTTTCATCGTCTTGAAGCGCGTCTTTGAGCCTCTTTTTGAATTCCACGAAGTCCCCTTATGAAAGATCAGACCAGTCCCGCTTCCCCGGCAGAACGACCGCTCATAGGGAGCACCTTGCCAACATGTACGTATTTCTGTACGTTTAAATCATTGAGCGAGGACCCCGTCATGCAAACCATCAATTACACCAATGCCCGTGCGCACCTGTCTGAAACCATGGATCGAGTAAACGAAGATCGCGTTCCGCTGCTGGTGACACGCCAAAAAGGCGAACCGGTCGTCATGATTTCTCTGGCCGAATTCAACGCCCTCGAAGAAACCGCTTACCTGCTCCGCTCCCCCGCCAACGCCGAGCGCTTGATCAAATCGATCAACAGCCTTCGCGCCGGTAAAGCCAAAGCCAGGCAACTGATTGAAGAATGAAGATTCTCTTTACCCCTGAAGGCTGGGATGACTACCTCTGGTTCCAGCAGAACGATAAGGCCGGACTCAAGCGTATCAACCTTTTGATCAAAGCGATCCAGCGTGATCCTTTCGACGGACTCGGCAAACCTGAACCCCTCAAACATAACCTCAGCGGGTTTTGGTCGCGTCGGATTACGACCGAACATCGATTGGTCTATGGGGTAGAAGACGATGAGATCCAGATACTGATGTGCCGATATCACTACTGAACCCAAACATCAGATTTCAGGCATTCTCCACTCGGCGACGCGAACAGTCGCCACCTTACTGAACGTCCACGCAAGGAAGCTGACGATGAAAACCTGTAGCGCCTTCTCGATCTCCCTTCGCTCAGCGCCCTGGGGATAACTCATGCTCGATATCCTGCAAGGCACGCCGCTGTGGGTTTTCGCTGTTTATCTGCTGCTCTGTTATTACGGGTTCAAGGCCTGCTCGAGCAGCAGGGAAAGCAGGATATCGTTGCTGATTACCCCATTGATTCTGGTTATCTGGTCGCTGTTTTCGCTGAATCACACCGCCTTGTCGACGGCTTTCTGGATGGGCGGCGTGGCCCTTGGCAGCCTGGTGGCGATGGGCATGTTCTCTCGCAACGGTGCCGTACTGGAGGCTGATGGCAACGGGCTGATCGTCCCCGGAACCCTGAAGATCCTGCTTATCTCCCAGCTGTTCTTCGCCGTGAAGTACTACACCGGCTATCAGGATGCCGTTCACCCTGAGTTGACGGCGACTACGCAAATGCTGGCACTGACTGGAGTGGCTTCGGGGTTCACGGTCGGTCTGTTTTGCGGGCGGGCGATCACCTTGTATCGGGCGTTGTTATCACTGCAAGCGCGATCCTGGCAGCACAGCCGTTAAAAACCGTCACTCAGGCATGGTTCCTTGACGCCGCTGCACACGCGCCCTGAAAATGCCCGGCGCGTTTCCCGTCTCAAACCTTGTTAAATGAAGTAGTGAAATTTCAATGCCCGAATCCAACACCGATGAATCCGTAATCACCTTGTCGTCCAAAGTGGAATACGAAAACGCCATCAATCTTTCGCAGCATGTGCCGCAGGCCAAGACCATTAGTGAAATGGTGCTCGATGCGTTTCACACCTCGAAGGAAAGCGACCAGATTCGTGACTTACGCATTGCGATTCGCCAGGCACATGACCAGTTTGACGACGACAAAGCCTACGAACTGATGGGTGAGCTGAAACAGCTTAAAGACGCAGAGGCCGCCGACATCGCCGCTCTGGAAGACTTGAGCAGCAAATTTTCCATCAGCCGGATTCTGTCCAGCTTCAAAGACGATCCTGAGTTCCAGGAGCTGGTGTATGGCCTGGCGCTGAAAGTGTTGAACCAGACCCATCAAGCGGTCAGCAACCCCAGCAGCGGCAAAACCAAAACGGCTCGCGCCAAGAAAGAAATCGAAGTGTTCTCCATCAGCAAGGACGGCGTGAGCGTCACCCTGCCCCTGCGCACACCTCGCTCCAAGCCGAACATGGACCGTGAAGCCTTCGAATTCCTCGGTTTTGCGTTTGTCGGTGAAGGCGATCAAGCGGAACTGGAAAACGAAACCTTCATGGATAACGAAGGTGCCAAACAGCCCGCTACCCGGAAAAGCATCATCACTGCCCTTCAGCAGCAGACGGCGTTCGACGGTTACAGCATCGCTCAGCAGTAACACCGGAAGATCAAAAGATCGCGGCCTGCGGCAGCTCCTGCGCCGGTCGCGTTCCCCAGCGGAATCGAAGGATAGAGGCCGGTCCTGTAAATACCGTCTTACCCCTCACCGGTAAACCGCAAACTCGCAGCTCATGACGGTCAGAGTCGTGATGCCTCTGCCTCAGACGAGCAGGCCTGCGAGTCGGGAACACAGAAAAGTTGCTCGAACAGCAATTTAGTCACACGATCATTGCCCTTCGCCCCCAAGTGATCATGATCTGCAATTTCATCATCCATGAAGCGTGCTTCATTCATATACAACGTCCGAGTGCCTGTCTGTTTTTCCAACTCGTGATTAATCAGCAAGTGTTCGACAGGCGCGGCTTCAATAATGAAAACCGGGGTTTTCCCTGCGACACGAACACTATCAGCCAACTCGCGTAGAAAATTCACGACTTGCGTTTGAAAGGCTGTCTGTCGTCTATCCAGCCAATGCACTTCAGCCTGTCTCGCTGGATAACCATCGGGGATTATCAAGCCGTCGCCATTGTGGAAAACAGCCACCCAACGTCTACTGTAGCGTAATAGCATTAACCCTCTCGGATCATTACAGACATCAGGGCCATGTAATACCTCAAGCTGCTTCAGTGACTGATCAGCCTCATCACGGCATGGGGAATAGTGAACATTGGTAAAGGTTTCACTAAAAAAAGCATTGATGGGCAAGGGCTTCAGCCATTGAGCCAACGACAAGGATTTCAAGCACGCAGGCGCATGCCTGGCATAGAACACCAGGTCAGTGCCCGTCCAGTGATTTGGACAGCCAAGAGGAGCAAAAAGGATATCGGCGGGAATACTGATGACCACCGTCTTTCCCGCAACCTCGGAGGCCTGCTGCACCATGGAGGGGAACTCCCAAGGCATCAGGCCTGGAGCCCCCATATTGAATGTCTTGTGACCATGCGTATTGAAATAGTCAGTGTTGAAATGGTTTTGCACCCTGGAAGAGCCCACCAGTACAACTTCGGGCGCTGGCGTCTGCGCTTCCAGCAAAAGCCCCTTCCAGACTTTGCTTTCCTGCCAATAACCTTGCCCGATCAAAAACTTCGCGAACACAACAGTGAACAGGTTAGCCAGCACCACCACCATAATGGTCGCGACCAACGTCCAGCCAATGGTGCGGCGTAAACGGGCATGAACAGAAGAACTCGGGCGTGTGGTCATGTCAGTAGTTGTAGTAGTTGAAAGGGCTGGATGCATTGGACAGCACGCGTAGCATGGTCAGCCCCAGCAGCAAGGCAAGGATCAGCCCCCAGCCCACGCCAGGCGCAGCCAGGAGCCGGCCGGCAATTCGAACGCCAGGCAACTTGGGTTTGAGCCCCTGGCGCAGGAAGTTGGTCGAGTCGAGTACGGGACGATAGCGCCCCATTATCTCCACCGAGTTCGGCGCAAACAGGCAGATACCCCACGCGAAAAAAATCAGCAGGAGCGCCTCAATGGTGCCCGGCAGAACAGACAGCGCACTTGCCGGAGTCCCTCCCAGAATCATCACAATGCCGTCCGCCCAGGTTTGATGGAAATTCGACGGCAGAATGACCGGTTGAGCAGGCCCTCCGAATCCGGCCAAAGCACGCAACGTCAGCCAGGCCCCCTGAATGGTGTGTGTTTGGAAAACGCAGCCCAGACCGATCAACATCAGTTGCGTCTGCCCCCAGCTTATGAAGCGCCGTCCTTGGGACAGATTGCGCGGAGCCGGTGTGCGCAACACCAGACGACGCGCATGCTGGCAGGTCACGATAAGACCATGCAGGGCTCCCCATAGTAGAAAGTTCAAGGTTGCACCATGCCAGAATCCGGCGATGATCATGGTCAGGGGCAATGCCGCCAGATGGCGACGCACCACCAGCCGACGCCCCGCCAAAGGCCGGAATACATGATCGCGAATGAACTGGGTAACGGTAATGTTCCAGCGATTCCAGAACTCATCCATGCTCACGGCTTTCAGGGGCGAGTAGAAATTCATCGGCAAACGAATTCCGACGATCAACGCCAACCCGCAGGCCATGTCGGAGTAGCCGGAAAAGTCGAAATAGAAATTGAGAAATCCTGCCAACGCCGCGATCCAGGCGTAAAGAAAGTCCAGCGCCTGTCCGCTGTCGGCAATACCGAAAAGGCGGTGTGAATAACTGCCCAAGGGGTCGGCGAGCAGCACTTTCTTGCTCAGCCCGATAATGAACAAGCTGCTTCCGGCGAACAGGTTGGCGGAACGCAACGCAAAAGTACTGGGTTGGTTGAGCTGCTGGATCATGTCTCGATGGCGCACCAGCGGGCCGGCCACGAGATGCGGGAAGAAGCAAATGACAAAGGTGTAGTCGGCACCCTTGGCCCGGGCATTGTTGCGATAAAGCGAAACCAGGTAGGCGATTTGCTGGAAGGTAAAAAACGAGATACCCAAGGGCAAGGGCCGCTCTGCAGGAACTGGAACCTCTGGCCAAAATGTACTGACCAACCCCATGCAAACCGGACCGACCTTGAACCAAAGGAGCAATAGTAGATTGGCGACTATGCCTAGCCCAAGTAAAAGACGTCGTTGAGTACCCTGCGCCCGGAAAAGCCAACCGGCCAGCAACCAGTTGGCGAACAGGGACGATAGCAGTACAGGAACATCCGATGGATTCCATATGCAGTAGAAACCCAGCGAGGCAAAAATCAGCAAGTACTTTGATGCCTGAAACCCAAATCGATGAAGGTTCAGAGTCATCAGCAGGACAACACCGGCAAGTACCATGAAAGGCAGGCTATTGAACAACATATCAAGTCCCGGAAGTCAGAAAATCGGCGCTGTAAAACCGGCACTGATACCACTTGTCTTTTCCCGTTTCCGGGGGATAAAAGCAAATAGCCATTACTGCAAATTTCCCGTACAAGATCCCATAGATTGTCGAACAATCAAACAGCTTAAATCCCCTAATACATAAATGTGCCGTGCGCGCCCTCTTCCTCGAAAACGTAGCACTCTAAAGATCAGGAACATTACATGGACAGTACTAAGCAGGGTGACAATTCCCGCGCATTTTTCGACTACCTGCGCAAGCAGGTTCTTCCGATTCGTCCTTCTCAGTACGATCTGTCAAATACCTGTAACCTGGTCTGCGAAGGCTGCCTTTTCTTCGCCGGTTCCGACTATGAAGGGCATGTTCCGGTTACCGACCTTGATCAAATTGATCGATTCTTTGCCGCGGAAGCAAAGCGTGGAATCAATTATGCCGAGGTAGCCGGAGCCGAGCCGTCTCTGGTCGAAAGCAAACTTGTCGTGATGTCCCGACATATTCCAAAGGGAGTCATCTATACCAACGGCACCCGCAAGCTCACCCGCGAGCTGAACTATCGCCTGCAGATATCGCTCTGGGGCTTGCCCGAGGAAAGCGCCAAACTGAGGGGCGCGAACATATTCGCCAAGCAGGTGCGAAATTACGGTAATGACCCACGGGCCATCTTCGTCTTTACCGTTACCCGTCAAAACCTCCAAAGCATCCCGGCCATCGCGCGAATGTGCGCTGATGAAGGGCTGCGCCTTAGCTTCAACCATTACAGCCCGACGACTGACTACCTCACCCGACTGGGTAATGAGCAACTTGATCGTTCAGACTATTTTCGCTTCAGCCATAGCGACGATAACCTGCTACTTGACGCTCAAGATCTGGCTCTGTCACAGGTTTTAATTGGCGAAGCGATGGAAAACTTCCCCCAGACCATTCTCTACGACCGCAATTTCAATAAGTGGGTGCATAACGCCGACGGTCTTTATGACATCGACCCCGATACCGGCATCGCGACCAACTGTGCTGCCCGTGTAACACCTCATTACCGACATTTCCACGTCGATCTGCAAGACGCTGGTGAGGTCAAATGCTGCACGCCAAACATAGACTGCAGAGCTTGTCGGCTGTATGCCCAATCCCTGGGAAGCGCTTTGCAGCGACAAACCCGACGCGCACGCCAAGGGCCAGACTTTGACGCCTGGATGGGACTTTGGAGACTCTGGCATCTTTTATTCTGGGGCGATCTGCCAGCAGCCTTCGACAACACCTGGACACCCGCCAACAGTCGCTTCCTGGCAGTACACCAACTCGAAAACACCCCCATGCCGGATGTCAGTTCAGCGCAGTAAAGCACCTCAAGCGTTATCCTCAATGCACGCCTGAATGCCGGTGCCGGCACACTGTCTAGTCCTGAAATAGGTTTACACCTGTTTCACTCTAACGCCCGATGCACCGCATCGGGCGTTTTGTATTTTAAA
>NZ_JBWKQB010000026.1:0-95328 GCF_059418545.1 Pseudomonas sp. GW821-FHT07G10
AGGCATTCCCACGCAGAGCGTGGGAACGATCATGTGCTGGATCACTTATGGGTGGTTTACAGTGGTGTCGGCTGAATGATTTCAACCCAGTAGGCGTCCGGGTCCTTGATGAAGGCCAGGCTCTTCATGCGGCTGTCGCTCAGGCGTTTCTGGAAGTCCACACCCAGTGCTTGTGATCGTTCCCACGCTCCGCGTGGGAATGCAGCCCGTGACGCTCTGCGTCACATCCAAAGCGGACGCGGAGCGTCCGTTGAGGCATTCCCACGCAGAGCGTGGGAACGATCATGTGCTGGATCACTTATGGGTGGTTTACAGTGGTGTCGGCTGAATGATTTCAACCCAGTAGGCGTCCGGGTCCTTGATGAAGGCCAGGCTCTTCATGCGGCCGTCGCTCAGGCGTTTCTGGAAGTCCACGCCCAGTGCTTCAAAGCGCTCGCACGCGGCGCGGATATCCGGCACCGAGATGCAGATATGGCCGAAGCCTCGTGGGTCGGTATTGCCGTTATGGTAGGCAAAATCCGCATCGTTTTCGGTGCCGTGGTTGTGGGTCAGTTCGAGAATGCCGGGAATCGACTTCATCCACTCGGTACGCGCGCCAGCGTCAGCCGGGATCTGCGCTTTATCAACCAGGGCCAGGAAGTACAGACTGAATTCGGCTTCCGGAAAGTCGCGTTTTTCCACCAGGGAGAAACCCAGGATGCGGGTGTAGAAGTCCAGCGACCTGGTGATGTCCTTCACCCGTAGCATGGTGTGGTTGAAGACGAATTTCTGAGTAGCAGTGTCGGGCTGGGCGGTCACACCCGGGAAAGTGTTCAGTTCGTGCAGGCTCATGGGCCCTCCAGAAAATAAGTGGGGCAAACGGCGCTCCAGGTCACGAGCGGTACCCTGGCTTGCGGTTGATTGGGTGGACCAATGATACGCAAGCGTTGCTGGCAGCGCCAAACCAAACGTCAACAGACCCTGGCCTATTGCCTGGTGACGTTGCGGGCCTCAAACTTTATCGTTCGACCCGCGAGTGCTCATTGCAATGATCCGACCCTATAAAACCCTATTCGTTTTGACAGGCCTGTTGCTTGGCAGTGCTGGCATTCAGGCTGCCGACCCGGTTATCACCTGGCCCAACGGCTGGGAAGTGGAGGTGTTACCGCAAGAAGGCTCAACGCTTGAGTCCTCGCCCAAAGTGTCCAGGCAGCGAGCGGTCAAGAATGATCAAAGCGCAACTCCGGTCATGGTCATGGAGTTGACCATGACTCAGATTGACGCCGGGCATCAGGTCAATCTGCAGGGGGTGTTGCTGGAAATGCGCAAGTCCGTGCAAAAGGATTTCGTTTCGGGGGGATATCAAAGCGTTTGCAACAAAATCCACTCAGCCACATTGAGTCGGCTGTCGGCGCTTGAAACCACTTGCACCATCACGCAAAACGGGCGGCACGTACTGTCTCAAACATTAGTCGCTGCGATTGATGGCGATAAAGCTTATGTTCTTTCCTATGCAGGGCAAGCAGAGGCTTATGCGGCGAGCCAGGATGAGATACTCGTTGCACGAAACAGCCTGAAACTTTAATTGTTTGTTCAATCGTAACGGATTTTGCGCCGGGATTTGCTGTTAGCTAGTCGAGGGTGCAAGTACAAAGTTGTGGTGTGGGCCGGGTATTTCTAACGGGCTCGACAACCATCGTTAGATTGACTGCCGCCCTGAACGAAAAGGCCCTGCATGTGCAGGGCCTTGATGTGGCGCAATCGCTTAAGCTCGCAGCCAGGACTCAACGGTGGCGGCACCGTATTGTTCCTTCCAGGCCTTCAAACCGCGGTGATTACCGCCCTTGGTTTCAATCAGTTCACCGGTATGCGGGTTGTGATAAACCTTGACCACGCGGGCCCGACGCGTCTTCGGAGCAGCCACAAGCGGGCTGGATTTACCCAGCTTCGGATCGAGGATGGCGATGATGTCGCGCAGGCTCTTGCTATAGGTTTTCATCAGGCCCTGGAGCTTTTCTTCGAATTCGATTTCTTTCTTGAGCCCGGCGTCATTCTTCAGCGATTCCAGCTGCGCAAGCTGTTCTTGAAGGGCCTTTTCAGCGGCACGAAATTCAGCGAGTCTGGACAATATCTTTACTCCAATAGTGTATTTGGCTGATACCAACCGCAAACAAAGCTATAAGCCAAGAGCCTTAGGACGAGTCGGTGATAATGGCTCACCTGCAATCTTGCACAGGCAGCAAAAATTGTAGTAGTTAATGCATCAAGAGTAAATCATGTCTTTTTGTTCATCGGGTGGATAAGAGTCGCCCGATGCAATGTGCTGCATGATTCAATTGCAACATGGGGATTTTTGTCCGGTAAGCCTCTCTATTTAATGGTGATTTAATGTCAGGAGGAATTCATCTCCGGGCATGGGCCGAGCGAATAGATAGCCTTGCAGAAAATCCACACCTTGTGCCGAGAGATAGTCGCGTTGTTCGGGTGTTTCGACACCTTCTGCAACGATACCCAGGTCGAGCTTGGCTGACAGTTCAATGATGCTGTCGAGTATATGACGGGACAGGGCGTCGACACCGATCATCGCTACAAAGCTCTGGTCTATTTTCAAGAAGTCCACATTGAATTGGCGCAAATAGCCCAGGCTCGAGTGGCCTGTGCCGAAATCGTCGATGGCGATCATGACACCCAGCTCATGGAGTTGTTTGAAGAGCTCCCGGGTGATGTCTGTTGGCTCGATCAGCTCGCGCTCAGTCAACTCCAGAACGAGCGTGACTTTGCCGGGTGGGAATGCGCCGAGAAACTCCCGGCAGTCTTCAACCAGCTCCAGGTCATGGCAGTGGCTGGCGGTGATGTTGATACCGATATGGAAGCCATCATTGAATGACTGGGCATGTGGGGCCAGCAATGCAGCGGTTTGCCGCATCAATGAGCGGGTCATCGGGACGATCAATCCGCAGTGCTCGGCAAACGGGATAAACAGGTCTGGACGCACCAGGCCTTCTTTTGGGTGTTGCCAGCGCATTAACACTTCCATACCGGCCCATTGCTTGTTATCGCCGCGTACCACGGGCTGGAAGTAGGGAATGAACTCAGCCGCCTCTAATGCACGTTGTAACTCATGGCTTGGCGAGGATGAGTGCTTCTGCAGCCGATGGCCGATGGTTCCGGAAATTACACCGAAGAAGATCAGCAGGCTGAAAAGAGCCGGGTACCTGGCCTTCATATAGCGCCAGACTTCGCCCTCGGGCATACCTGCTTCGACACTATAGGCATAGCGCGATGACTTTAGATGGTTGGGGGCCACGGGGAAGACCGGTAAGCGCGAGTCGTGAACCTGGCCATCGGCGGATAACCAGTTGGATCCTACCTGGAGCACGAGGTCTGTATAGCGGCTTATCGAACGCAGTGCATTGGTCAGATGGTAACCATCGATGGTTGCAAGAGCTCCCTGACTGCCCTCGCTCAATCGATAGACAAGCACGGCGGTATTTGGCGTGACGGGGTTGCCACTCATCAGCCACAGTTTCCCTTCGACATAATCTTCAGGGTCAAGCACTGCAACAGCGCTGTTGCCATACAGAGAACTGCAATAGTTAGTGTTATTCCAGATCAGGTTGGTAGAGCGCACGAAAGGGCGACGGGTGACTTGCTCGCGAAGTGCCAACTGTTTGTCGTCATCACAAGACGGTCCCGCGAGGGGGAGAATCTCCCGTGCCGCCATCGCGGTGTTATCGAGCATCAAGTCAAATTGGCGCACCGCCTCTTCGGCGGTTTGTGCGGTGGCCTGCTCCAGTGTGCGCTGCGCTTGCGTATACAGGATGGCGAACCCAAGCACTACGGGCATCGCTGCAGTCAAAACGGTTATTGCAATACGGCGGGTCCGTTGCTGACGACTTTTAACAGTCAATGGCATTTGCGAAACCTATAGCGAAGAAAGAACGGTAGGGCTCTCAAATGCGGGTAGGGCAATGACTTTCCTCCCAAAAAGAGTTCATGCACCGGCCATGATAGTTGGTGTACGCACTTTACGCTTTTTCATCGGTAATCGAGGCTCAAGGCCAACTTGATGAAGGCCAGTGTCGCTGGCGATGCCTGCCGTTGATCCAGTACTGCCAGACCCACCTGACGCTTGACCTGAGGACACAGCGCTCTTTTTACATACCGGTCGTCTGCGCAGTTCGGTAGCGACAACTCGGCGACGATCGTCAAGGCGTCACCGCGGCTGACGGTCTCCAGTGTGCTGAGCAACTGCGAGCTTCGATAACGAATGTCGGGCGTCAATCCGGATGCTGTGAACAGCCTTGAAACCAGCTCCGATGAGCCCGCCTGCGTGAGAATGAACGGGGCGTCGCACAGGTCTTTCAAAGTCACGCCGTTCTTCGCAGCCAGCGCATGCTCGACCGGGATCAGCGCGACCATCTGGTCTTCGACCAATGCATACGTATCGAAGCGCTCTTCAGGCAATACCACAAATCCGATATCGATCCGCCGCTCTTCGAGCCACTGGACGACCTGATGGTCCGGGCCTTCGTCGATGTGCACCTCAATCCCTGGATGGGCTGCACGATAGGGCTGCAGAATCATCGGCAGAAGTCTCATCGATGACGTCGGCCCAAAGGAGCCAATGCGCAAAGTACCGCGTTTCATGCCGCGCGCATCGGCGGCTTCCTGTTGCATGGTGTTGGCCAGGCCCAGCATGGCCCGGGCGCGCAACACCAATTGCTGGCCGATGTCACTCGGTTCGACCTGGGACTGATGCCTTCTGAGCAGCTCGACGCCAAGCTCTTGCTCCAGCGATTTGATGGCGTGGGATACCGCCGATTGGGTAATTCCCAGGCGGGTCGCGGCGCTGGTAAAACCGCGCAGCTCGGCAACCAGCGAAAAGATCTCGAGTTGGGTCAGGGTCATGAGTTTTTACTCATTTTACGATGATCATGTATTAGGTGAAGAATACGCCATCCCCTGCCTTCGCGCCCGAGAGTGTTATGAGAACCGATGTAAACGCTGTCCCGATTGAATCAGATGTGCCGGTTTACCTGAAGCTGGCGGCGGTCACGGTAATCTGGGGCGGGACTTTTGTCGCTGGACGTTTCCTTGCCGACACGCTCAACCCGTTGCTCGCGGCGAGCGTGCGCTTTCTGCTGGCCAGTCTGGCGTTACTGCTGTTCATGGCGCTGGCACGTATCCCCTTGGCGCGCCCCAACCTCAAGCAATGGCTGCAGTTGGCCGTGTTGGGGTTCTTCGGGATCTTTTTCTATAACCTGTGTTTTTTCTATGGATTGCATTACATCAACGCCTCGCGCGCTTCGCTGATCGTGGCGTTGAACCCGGCAGTCATCGCCCTCGCGTCGTGGCTGTTGTTCAGGGAGCGCTTGAGTCGGGCGAGAGTTTTCGGCATCGGGGTTTGCCTCGCAGGGGCGGGCCTGGTGATCGTCAGTCGAAATCAGCAACTGTTCAACGGCGCTGCGAATGCCTGGGTCGGTGACTTGCTGATTTTCGGCTGTGTGCTGGGCTGGGGAACCTACTCGCTGTATTCCAAAGGCCTGAACCAGGCTCTGGGGTCACTGCAAACCGTGACCTATTCGATCCTGATCGGTACCGTGATGCTCTGGGCTACCAGCGCAGCGCGCGGTGAACTGAGTATCGAGGTGCTGGCAAGCCTCAACTCCGGGCAGTTTTTCAGCCTGCTTTATTTGGGCGTGCTGGGTTCGGCGCTGGCCTATATCTGGTACTACGACGGTATCCGAAAAATCGGCGCAACCCGTTCCGGCGCGTTCATCGCCCTCAACCCGCTGACCGCGGTTATTCTCGGAGCACTGCTGCTGGGTGAGCAACTGACCCTGCCGATGTACCTGGGCGGCGGGTTGATTCTGGGGGGCATCTACCTGTGCAACAAACCCCTTGCGCTGGCGTCAAAAAAGGGGATTTGATACAGAATGCGGACAAACTGTTTTACGCTGTGTAGAATCGGTTTACGCATACAAGAATAAGTCTTCTGGCAGCAGAAGCCTCGCCCGTACGAGAATGGGTCGACATGAAGCTACTAGGGTTCCAATTGATTTTCGGTGATTTCCTCGCCCGCAGCGTGCGGGGGATCTCCTGTGCGCCGCCCGTCGGCTTCAGCATTGATAGCAACTAACGATCCGTTAATTCCAGCTGTTAATTCTAAAAGCATGATGAGGCGCCAACCATGGCAGATTTATACGAAAACCCAATGGGCCTGATGGGCTTTGAGTTCATCGAATTCGCATCGCCGACCCCAAACACGCTCGAACCGATCTTCGAGATCATGGGGTTCAGCAAAGTCGCAACCCATCGCTCCAAAGACGTGCACCTGTATCGCCAGGGCCACATCAACCTGATCCTCAACAACGAACCCCACAGTGTCGCCTCGTACTTCGCGGCCGAGCACGGCCCGTCGGTTTGCGGCATGGCGTTTCGTGTCAAGAATGCCCAGCAGGCGTTTGCCCGTGCCCTCGAACTTGGTGCCCAGCCGATTCACATCGAGACCGGCCCGATGGAGCTGAACCTGCCGGCGATCAAAGGCATCGGCGGCGCGCCGCTGTACCTGATCGACCGTTTCGGCGAAGGTAGCTCGATCTACGACATCGATTTCGTGTTCATCGAAGGTGTTGACCGCAACCCGGTCGGGGCTGGCCTGAAAATCATCGATCACCTGACCCACAACGTGTATCGCGGTCGCATGGCGTATTGGGCGAATTTCTACGAGAAGCTGTTCAACTTCCGTGAAATCCGTTACTTCGACATCAAGGGCGAATACACCGGCCTGACCTCCAAGGCGATGACCGCCCCGGACGGCATGATCCGCATTCCGCTGAACGAAGAATCGTCCAAGGGCGCAGGGCAAATCGAAGAGTTCCTGATGCAGTTCAACGGCGAGGGCATTCAGCACGTTGCCTTCCTGACCGACGATCTGCTCAAGACCTGGGATCACCTGAAGAAAATCGGCATGCGCTTCATGACCGCTCCACCGGAAACCTACTACGAGATGCTCGAAGGTCGTTTGCCGAACCACGGTGAGCCGGTCGAAGAACTGCAATCGCGCGGGATTCTGCTGGACGGTTCGTCCGAGCCGGGCGACAAACGCCTGCTGTTGCAAATCTTCTCGGAAACCCTGATGGGGCCGGTGTTCTTCGAATTCATCCAGCGCAAGGGCGATGATGGCTTCGGCGAGGGCAACTTCAAGGCGCTGTTCGAATCCATCGAACGTGACCAGGTTCGCCGCGGTGTGCTTGCAACCGAGTAATCAGTTGCTGAAGTAAAAGAGCCCGGCTGCAGCATTCTGCAGCCGGGTTTTCTTTTGCGTGTCGGCTGGCGATAGTGAATATGTTAATGTTTTGCTTTCCAGCCTTTTGACCGATCCTCTTATGACCCATCCAAGACCTTCTTTGACATTGACCCTGCTTCAGGCCCGTGAAGCGGCCATGGCGTTTTTCCGACCTTCGCTCAATCAGCATGACCTGACCGAGCAGCAGTGGCGGGTCATCCGCATCCTGCGCCAGAACGGCGAACTGGAAAGTCACCAGTTGGCAAAAATGGCCTGCATCCTGCCGCCAAGCATGACCGGGGTGTTAACCCGTCTTGAGCGCGATGAGTACGTCAGCCGCCGCAAATCCTCTGAAGATCAGCGACGTTTGTTCATCAAACTGACCGAGAAGGGCGAAGCCTGTTTCGTCTCCATGAGCGGTGACATGGAGATCAACTACCAGAAGATCCAGCAGCAATTTGGCGAAGAAAAGATGCAGGCACTGCTGGCACTCCTCAACGAGCTGAAACAAATCAAACCCTGACTCAAACGGGCCGTGTGAGTCAGGATTTGCGATGGCGTGCCAGGTGTTTAAACCCTTCGAAGACCAACACCAGCACCGCCAGCCAGATCGGGATATAGGTCAGCCATTCCCCCGCACCGATGCTTTCTCCCAGCAGCAGGGCGACGCCGAGCAGCAGCACCGGCTCGACATAACTGAGCAGCCCGAACAGGCTGAAGGCTAACAGCCGGCTGGCGATGATGTAGCTCACCAGCGCCGATGCGCTGATCAGCCCAAGCAGCGGGATCAGCAGGTACAGCCACGGGTGCTGCCCGACCACGGCGAAACCTTGCTCACCGCTTTGCACGAACCATAACGCCACCGGCAATAGCAAGGTCATGTCGAGCCACAATCCACCCAGGTTGTCCGCGGCCAGGCGTCGGCGCAGCACGAAATAGGTCGGATAACCGATGGCCACCAGCAAGGTCGTCCAGGAGAAGCTGCCGACCTGATACAGCTCATTGACCACGCTGAGGCTCGCGAAGAATGCCGCGATCTTTTGCAGGTGAGAAAGACGCTCGCCGTAAACGAGTCGTCCGGTCAGAACCATGGTCAGTGGCAGTAGAAAATAGCCAAGGGATACATCCAGGCTATGCCCGTTCAGTGGCGCCCACATGAACAACCACAGCTGCACGCCGAGCAATGCCGAAGAAAGCAGCAGGCCCAGCGCCAAAGCAGGTTTGTCGAGCAGGCGTTTGATCAGTGCGACGGCGTGTTTCCATTCGCCCGAGGCGAACATGAAGACGGTCATGCACGGCGCGGTCAAGAGCATGCGCCAGCCAAAAATTTCTACGCCGCTGAGGGGTGAGAGCAGCGATGTGTAGAAATACATGACGGCGAACAGCACCGATGCCAGAACCGATAAAGCAATACCTTTTGACACACTGTCCTCGCGAGACCCTGGGGTTTAAGCGTTTTTGAAAGGGGGGTGTATTGCGGTGAGAATATATTGCTTTTGTCGAGAGACGTTTACTCTGATTCATGGCCTATTATGGGGAAATTTCTCACGCCCAGGCCCGGCTCATGTCCTTGAACAAGCATCCCGATCTCGATTCCTTTGATCTGGCCATTCTGCAGCGATTGCAGCGCGATAACTCCATGGCGCTGCGGGTGATTGGTGAGCAGGTCAGTTTGTCCACCGCCGCCGTGCAGCGGCGAATCAAACGCATGGAGCAAAGCGGGGTGATCACTGCCAACACCGCCGTGATCGATCCTGAATCTGTCGGTAAACCCATCACTATCATCGTCGAGGTTCACGCCGAACGAACGCACATCGAAGACCTCGATGTACTGAAGGCACAGATGTCGATCCCACAGGTTCAGCAGTGCTACTACGTCACCGGTGATGCCGATTTCATGCTGGTGATCGTGGTGGAGACGATGAAGGCTTACGAAACCCTGGCCCGTGAGCTGTTTTACGAGAATCGCAATATCAAGTGGTTCCGCAGCATCGTGGTGATGGACCGGGTCAAGGTGAGCTTGAGTGTGCCCTTGAGCTGAGCTCAATCAACTGGAACAGCTCTGGCTCTGCACATCAGCTCAGCCAGGTGAGGTGAATGCGGAATAAAAAATCCGAATCTCCATTATTGAAGATTCGGACTTTCAGCAACTACCCAGTGCGCTTAGAGCGAACGCGGTACCCGTCCGGAAACGAAGTGACTGACATCGTTGTAGCCCGGAGTAGAGGAGTGGCCCGGGGTCACCAGCGAGTCGATAAAGGCTTCGTCTTCGGCAGTGATTTTCACCACCAACGCCTTGGTGTAGGCGTCCCACTGTTCTTCGGTACGCGGTCCGACGATGGCCGAGCTGACTGCTGCATTGTTCAGCACCCAGGCGATGGCAAATTCGACGATGCCGACGCCACGGCCCTGGGTGTACTGCTGGATCTGTTGGGCAATGCGCAGGGATTCGACCCGCCATTCGGTTTCCAGTATGCGTTTGTCCTGCCGCCCGGCGCGGCTGTTGACGTCCGGCGTGACATCGGGCGCGTATTTGCCGCTGAGCACGCCACGGGCCAGCGGGCTGTAGGGCACCACCCCGAGACCGTAGGCACTGGCGGCGGTGATCTGCTCTGTCTCGGCCTGACGGTTGACGATGTTGTACAGCGGCTGACTGATCACCGGCCGGTCGACCCCGAGTTTATCCGCCACGCGAATCACTTCAGCAATGCGCCAGCCGCGGTAATTGGACAGTCCCCAGTAGCGGATCTTGCCCTGGCGCAGCAAGTCGCCAATGGCGGAAACGGTGACCTCCAGCGGCGTGTTGTGGTCTTCGCGGTGCAGGTAGTAGATGTCCAGGTAATCGGTGCCCAGCCGGGTCAGGCTGGCCTCGATAGCGTTGAAGAGATGCTTGCGGCTCAAACCCGTGCGATTCGGTACGCCGTCCACCGGGCCGTAACCGACCTTGGACGCGACGACCCACTCCTGACGGCGACTGGCAATCGCTTCGCCGACGATCTCCTCGGAGCGCCCGCCAGTGTAGACATCCGCTGTGTCGATAAAGTTGATGCCCTGGTCCCAGGCCTTGTCGATGATCCTCAGGGAGTCCTCGGTGCTGGTCTGTTCGCCGAACATCATCGTGCCCAGGGTCAGGGCGGACACTTGCAGACCGGATTGGCCGAGGGTGCGGTAGCTCATGTTCGAAATCCTCTTTCGGGTTGAGTGTGGGCATACACAAAAACGAGGTTCTTTATTACACCGTTCTGTGTTCCCTCTCAATGCTCCTGGCTTGCGATCCGCGTTGCCGGTGGGAAAAGATCGCAGCCTGCGGCAGCTCCTTGTATCTCGACTATTGATCGTCCCCACGCTCTGCGTGGGAATGCCGCCCTGGACGCTCTGCGTCCGCTCTGGATGTGACGCGGAGCGTCACGGGATGCATTCCCACGCGGGAGCGTGGGAACGATCTAACGGGGGGTGTATCCGACAGATCTTTGCCAAACACGGTCGGCGTAGGGGCTGCCGAAGGCTGCGACCTTTTGATCTTCGGCTACGCGCGCAACGTACGGGTCATGCGCAGCGCCAGCAGGCTACCGGCAACGATCACCCCGGCCAGCAGATACAGCGCAGCGTCGGTCGAACCGGTGCTGTCCTTGACCCAGCCGACCAGGTACGGGCTGAGGAAACCGGCCATCTGCCCCATGGAGTTGATCAGCGCCAGGCCACCCGCCGCCGCACCGGCGCTGAGCATCGCAGTAGGCACCGGCCAGAACATCGGCAAGCCGGTGAGGGCGCCCATGGTGGCGATGCTCAGGCCGAGAATGGCGATGGCCGGATGCGCGGAGAAGTTGACAGCGATCAGCAAACCGACTGCACCCATCAGCATTGGCACCACCAAGTGCCAGCGACGCTCTTTGTGCAGATCGGCGGAGCGACCGACCATCAGCATGAACACCGCAGCCAGCAGATAGGGAATCGCACTGATCCAGCCGATCACCAGATTGTCGCTGAACCCCAGGCTTTTGATGATCGATGGCAGCCAGAAGTTGATCGCGTAAACGCCACTCTGGATGCAGAAATAAATCAGGCCGAAGGCCCAGATGGCCGGATTCTTGAACACCGCCAGCAGTGAGTCGGTGGTGGTTTTTGGCTTGTTTGCCCGATCTTCAGCCTGATCCGCTTCGAGTACCGCGCGCTCTTGCGGGGTCAGCCATTTGGCATTGGCGAAGTTGTCGCTGAGCAGGAAGAACGCCAGCGCGCCGAGCATCGTCGTCGGAATGCCTTGCAGCAGGAACATCCACTGCCAACCGGCCAAACCGCCTTGACCCGCCGCGAAGTGGTTGAGGATCCAGCCGGAGAACGGGCTGCCGAGCAGGCCGGAAACCGGGATCGCCGACATGAACAACGCCATGATGCGGCCACGGCGGAAGGTCGGGAACCACTGCGAGAGGTAGAGCACCACGCCGGGGAAGAACCCGGCTTCAGCCGCACCGGTGAACAGTCGCAGAGTGTAGAACTCGGTCGGGGTGGTGACGAACAACAGGCAGGTCGAGAGCATGCCCCAGGTGATCATCATCAGCGCGATCCAGCGCCGTGGGCCGAACTTCGTTAACGCCAGATTGCTCGGTACGCCACACAGCACATAGCCGATAAAGAAGATCCCGGCACCGAGGCCGTACACGGTATCGCTGAACTTCAGCGCGTCGAGCATCTGCAGCTTGGCAAATCCAACGTTGACCCGGTCGAGGTAGTTGAACAGGTAGCAGATGAATATGAAGGGGATCAGGCGCAGGGTAATGCGCTTGTAGACGGCATTTTTGTGGTCAGCTGTGACCAGTGTGGCCGCGGCGCTCTGGGACATGGCGGGTCTCTCTTTATTATGATTTTTTGCGATGCGAGGGTAACGTTGATCGCACCAAGAGTCTCGGTCACCCCAGGGTTCCTGTCTTTGTGCCTGCGCACAGGGTTTGGACGCTTGCCCTGTGCCGCTGAACAATCACTACAAGAAACGACCTTCAAGGATCACGCTGCTATGTTCGAACTGGATCATGACCTGGCGCAGGATATCGTCGACCGGGCGATGGCCATCCTGCCCTATAACGTCAACGTCATGGACAGCCAGGGCCTGATTCTGGGCAGTGGCGAGCCGGAGCGGGTCAACACCCGCCACGAAGGTGCGCAGTTGGTACTGGCCAATGGTCGTGTCGTGGAAATCGATGAGCAGACCGCCAAACACCTCAAAGGCGTGCAACCGGGGATCAATCTGCCGTTGTTCCTCGACCAGCGACTGATCGGCGTGTTGGGCATCACTGGTGATCCGGACCAGTTGCGAACCTACGCGCAGCTGGTGCGCATGACCGCCGAAATGCTCGTGGGCCAACGCAACCAGCAGGACGAACAACAATGGCGGCGCCAGCGTTGCGATGATCTGCTGGCCTTGTTACTCAGCGAGGCCGGAGATTCACCACGCTTGATTGACGAGGCCCAACAGCTGGGGCTCAAACCGCAGCTGCCGCGCATTCCTTATCTATTCGAACTGGGGCTGGAACATGGCCCCGGGCAGACCGTTGAAGCATTGAGTGCCTGGCTGGCTTCGCGATATCCCGACAGCTGGTGTGTGAGTTCGGCCAAGTCATCGTTGCTGTGGTGTCGCGCGGCGACGCTGTCGATTGAAAATGAACGGCTGCTGGAAAAACTCGACGGCCAGGGCTGGAACATACTGCGTATCGCCGTCGGTGGTCAGGCCGATGGTCTGCAAGGGTTGCGCCGCTGTTACCGGCGAGTTGGTGACCTGCTGGCCTACGGGCGCGATGTGCTGCCACAGAGCCGCTTGCTGACACTGAACCGCTATCGTCTGCCGGTGATGCTCTGGCGCCATCGCAACGATGATGCCCTCGATGAACTGCTCAATCCGTTGCGCAAGGTCATCGCCAAGGACAGTAACGGCCAGTTGCTGGCGACCCTGCGCAGCTGGTGTGAACACGACGGTCAGAGCCAGGCCTGTGCCGAGGCCCTGGGAATTCACCGCAACAGTTTGCGTTACCGGATGGAGCGCATCGCCGAACTGAGCGGTGTCGATCCGTTGCGGCTCGACGGGATGCTGGCGCTGTATCTGGGGGTGCAACTGCTGCCTCAAACCGACGCTCACCCTTGACGATGGTCAACGCAAATCCCGTAGGAGCACGGCTTTGTGACAATGAACAACAAACCCGATCTCAACTTGTGCAGCGGACCGGCGTTATTCCTGATTCCAACTGGCAGCATGGCTCCATTGGAACTGGAGAACTCACATGAAAATCATCATCGCCCCCGATTCGTTCAAGGACAGCCTGAGTGCCATCGGTGTGGCCGATGCCATCGCCCTCGGGCTGGCGGAGGTCTGGCCGGACGCGCAACTGCTCAAGTGCCCGATGGCGGACGGAGGTGAGGGCACGGTCGAAGCGATTCTCGCCGCGTGCGATGGCGAGTTGCGCAGCACTCAAGTGCAAGGTCCGTCAGGTCTGCCGGTGCAGGCCCGTTGGGGCTGGTTGCCGCAGAGCCGCACCGCAATCATCGAAATGGCCGAGGCCAGCGGTTTGCAGCTGGTTGCGATCGGCCAGCGTGATGCCTGTTCCAGCAGCACTTATGGCACCGGCCAGTTGATTGGCGCGGCGCTCGATGCCGGCGCGCAACGGATCATTCTGGCCATCGGCGGCAGTGCCACCAACGACGGCGGCGCCGGTGCGATGCAGGCGTTAGGCGTGCGCTTGCTCGACAGTCAGGGACAAGCATTGAGCCGGGGCGGTCTGGCACTCAAAGCGCTGAGCCGGATCGAACTGGACGCAATGGACCCGCGTCTGGCCCAGGTCCGTTTCGAAATCGCCGCGGACGTCAACAATCCACTCTGTGGTGCCCACGGCGCCTCCGCGATATTCGGCCCGCAGAAAGGCGCCTCGCCTGAACAGGTGCAGCAACTGGACCAGGCCCTCGGGCACTTCGCCGATCACTGCGCCCAAGTGCTGGCCAGGGACGTGCGTGACGAACCCGGCAGCGGTGCTGCGGGTGGCCTGGGGTTCGCCGCCAAGGCATTTCTGCATGCGCAATTCCGCCCCGGTGTGGAAGTGGTGGCTGAACTGGTCGGGCTGGCAGAAGCCGTACGCGGCGCCGACCTGGTGATCACCGGCGAGGGCCGTTTTGATGCCCAGACCTTGCGCGGCAAAACCCCCTTTGGTGTCGCGCGGATTGCGCGCCAGCAAGGGGTTCCGGTGATCGTGATCGCCGGCACCCTGGGTGAGGGTTATGAGCAGATGTATGAACACGGCGTCGATGCCGCGTTTGCCTTGCCCTCGGGCCCGATGAGCCTTGCGCAGGCGTGCGCCAATGCAGCGCAATTACTGCGCGAGCGGGCAGGGGATATTGCGCGGGTGTGGCGAATAGCGGGCAAGGCGTGAATGCAATCTCGGGGCAGTCGCAGGCTGTCCCCGAGAGCTGTTTGAGGTGCTGTACCGCGTGTTTTTACTCACCACTGTACAGGCAGCCACCTGTCAACTCTGACAGTATCGCGTTATTAAAATCCTGTGCTTAATGCGCTCAGGCCTCAGCGGCCGCGCAGAACGATGGGAAGCGTTGCGTAGTGCCCGGTGTTATCGCTCTGCCAGACAAACTTGATGGCCATTGACATCTCAATGGCTGAAACGGTGCTGATGGGAGAGCGATAACATGGCAGGTGACGGTAGAAAAGAACAGCCAATGCCGGTGTGGAGTCTACGGGTGCCCGGGCGTAATGCTACGAAGGCGTTTCCGGCCCCGGACATCAGTAGCGTGATATTACCTGGACTGCCAGCCGGCCTGCTTCCTCGGGCATCGCTCGACAGTGGGATAACGTTGAAAGTCCAGACTTGGGACAATCTTCCAGAGCCTGGCGAAATAGAGTACATAAGACTTCAAATTGCGCGTGCGGGTAGTCAGGAATACACCCAGGTCGATGAAGTAGAGTATATCCAAGGGACAACCCCTATTCCTTTTGACATAACGATTCCTTCTGATTTCTTGCTGAAAGGAGAAAATGAGGGGGCATTCAAGATCAGGTACGAACATGAGAACTGGGTCGGAACATCCGCTCATTCAAGCGATGTCCCTATCGTTATCGACAAAATCGGACCGAACTATCCAGCGCTTCCGGGCAAGATGACCTTTGCTTTTGGCCTGGGTCCCATCTTCGATACGACCCTTGTCGGCCTGACTGAAATCGAAGGCACAATTCCTGAGTGGACCGGTGCCGCGGAGGGGGACCAGGTCGCATTCACCTGGTTGGTAAACGAGTTGCCCGATGATCCCAACGAGATCGTGCCGATCGGCGTTGTCACGTTGGGGGCCGATCGTAAGGTGAAGATTCCGGTCAGCGCAATCACCTCCAAGCCAGATGGCAGGTATTGCGGGGGATACACCATTTGGGACAAGGCACTTAACCGCAGCTTTGTCTCAGAATATGACCTTATACCGGTTGCCCTCGGGCCTTTGCCTGCTCTGCCTTTGGACGCACCGCAGGTTCCGGAAGCCCGGGACGGCAGCGTCAACCGAGCCGATGCCAATGCCGGTGTGTATGTCGAGTTCCCCCATATCGTAAATGGCAAGTCTACCGATGAAATCGAAATCACATGGGGAACCAGGCCATTCGATTTTCGGACACCGGTGGGTGCCAATCCCGAGACTTTTAGCATTGCGGTGCCTGCGCAGCACATGAGGACCGAATACGGCGCTGCAACGGGAGAGGTGGATACGCTAGTGTTTTACACGGTGTATCGCGGGGGAGTGCCGTTTAAATCCGGGGAAACCACCATTAAGGTCGATTTCTCGATGACCGGCCCCGAGAACCCTGATTGGCCTGAGCCGATCAACCCCGCTCTGCTCTTGCCAGATGTGTACGGTGAATCAGGGGTAAAAAACGTACTGATCGCCAGCGATGAAAACAAACCGATCCACGCGAAGATAGAGCTTGTTAGCCCACTGGCCAATGGTGACTCGTATCAGGTTTACTGGAACGGGAAACCTATCGGTACGCCTCGTGTAATTGATACCGCCAACGATTCCGCCGGTGACGTTGTTGAAGTCGATCTCGACTGGGGCATCATCAGGGCCGAGGGCAACAACCCGCTGATGCCAGTGCATTACACCCTCAGCAATCCTGCCCATAAGAATGATCAAGAGTCGGACCGCAGCGAAGTCGAAATCGATTTCCTGACGGTTACCTTGGACCAAGCAATCCCGCAAGGTCTCATCAACAACAGGCTGACCTGCCGCTCGTTGCATTTTGAGGATGGGAAGGTTGGCTTCCAGTACTTGATCCCACCAAGCGATTACTTGAAAGAAGGCATGATGGTAGAGGTTGAGTGGAAGGCCTACAACACCTACAGCGCTCCAGTCCCGATCCCTGCCGCAGGGATGACCGCAACGCTGGGGCCGATTTCTGCCGAAGAAGAGGCAAATGGCGTTATCTGGTTCGTCGAGCCCTATGCCACGCACATTCTGCCGACGTGGGGAGGGCCTGGCGACCAAATAGGCAAGGCCGAGGTCATCTACACCCTCCAGGTTGGTGGCAGGCCGGCTCTTTCTACGCCATCCGATACGCAAGTCGTGCTGTCGGCCGGGTCGGGCACCTGTGACCTGACGCCACCCGCTCCTTGACGTCAAAGGAGATCGCAGCAACACCGCAGCTGCGGGTGCCACACGATACCCGCAGTTGTCCGGTGCTTTTGCGAATGACGCTAATACTGCCCGCAGGATAAGTCCTACAAGGTCGTGAGGATTGTCCTGCATATCGATGGGAAGCTTCTCGATATTCTGCGCCGCGTTTTGTAAGGCGGTTCGTCGCTATTGATCAGGATGAACTTTGCATTGTACCGACGAAACCCCATGGAGCCTTTCATGCCTGCTAATCATTTTTTTACGTTGAAACCGCTGTCCCGGACTTTGAAGCTGTTATCCATCGCACCTTTTCTATTGTTCAGCGAACATAGCGTGGCGACGCAGTTCCTCAATGGCACAACGCTGGACATTGACGGGACAACAGCGCCCGATAACTATCAATTGATCAACAATGCCACCTTGAATGCCAACGGCGCCCAGACCCGAAACATTCAGGTTACAGGTTCGACCTTGAATCTCACTGGCAGTCAGGTGCAGGGCATCAATGCCAACGGCGTCAACCTGCAAGGCAGCACTGCGACCATTACCGGCAGCGCCATCAGCAGCGACAGAATTGGCCTGGTCCTGAGCCACAACGCGGCGAACACTCAGGGCTCCACCGCGCAAGTGAGCGGTAGCACCATCACCGGCGCGCAAAACGGCGCGACGGTCAACGGCCTGAGCGAACTGACTCTGGTTCGCAGTACCCTGACCGGAACCAACTCGGCAGGCCTGCGCCTGTTCAACGGCACGGCCAAAGCCAGTGACAGCACCATTATCGGTGGCACAAACGGTGTTCGGATCAATTTCGACCCTGCCGTGGCCAGCCCCAACACCCTTGAGCTGAGCAACACCCACGTCGAAGGTCTGAACGGCTCGGCAATTATCGTCGACACGCTCAACGCGGGCACAGCGTCGGCCAATACTGCGCTGCTCAACGGCTCGACCCTGGCCGCCAGCAACGGCATCCTGATGGAAGTCGTTAACGGCGCCGAAAGCAACCTGAGGGTTGGCAACAGTCACTTGATTGGCGATATCGTCGTCGACGGCACCAGCACGGCCAACGTGACACTGGAGAACTCCGCGACACTGACCGGACGCCTGGAAAACGTCCAAAGCCTGGCGGTCAACAGTGATGCCAAGTGGGTAATGGTTGGTGATGGCAATGTCGCGAACCTCACCCTGAACGGCGGCGCAATCCAGTTCGGCAACCCGACCGAGTTCTACAAATTGTCAGTCGGCAACCTGTCGGGCAACGGCACGTTCATCATGGGTGCGGACTTCTCCACCGGCCAGGTCGACACCCTTGACGTCACCGGCACTGCTACGGGCAATCACAGGGTTCTGATGAGCAGCAGCGGCGCCGACCCAACCGGTGCAGGCGCGATACCGGTCATTCACATCGCTGCCGGCGATGCCCGATTTTCGCTGTTGAACGGTCCGGTGGATCTGGGGGCTTACTCCTATGACCTGATCAAACAGGGCAACAACGACTGGTATCTCAATACGGCCTCGCGCGTCATTAGCCCTGGCACACAATCAGTACTGGCGCTGTTCAATGCTGCGCCAACGGTCTGGTATGGCGAGCTCAGCAGCTTGCGCAGCCGCATGGGCGAAGTGCGCATGGACGAAGGCAAGGCCGGTGGCTGGGTGCGTGCCTATGGCAACAAGTTCGATGTCAACGCCAGTTCCGGCGTGGCTTACCAACAAACCCAGCAGGGCCTGTCGTTCGGCGCCGACGCTCCGTTGCCGATCGGTAATGGACAGTGGCTGGTCGGCCTGTTGGGTGGTTACAGCAAGTCCGATCTGGACCTGAGTCACGGCACCACTGGTACGGTCAACAGCTACTACGTCGGTGCCTACACCACCTGGCTGGATGACAAAAGCGGCTACTACTTCGACGGCGTGCTCAAGTTCAACCGCTTTCAGAATGAGTCCAAGGTACAGCTCAGCGACGGCAAGCAGACCAAGGGCAGTTACGACGACAACGGTGTCGGTGCGTCCCTGGAGTTCGGTCGCCACATCACGCTGGCCGACGACTATTTTGTCGAACCGTTCACCCAACTGTCGGGCGTGATCATTCAGGGCCAAGACTACGATCTGGACAACGGCCTGTCCGCCGAGGGCAACCGCACACGCTCGTTGCTGGGCAAAGCCGGTGCGACTGCCGGGCGCAACTTCAACCTGGGCGAAGGCAAGGTGGTGCAGCCGTATCTTCGTGCCGCTTACGTACACGAGTTCGCCAACAACAACGAAGTGAAGGTCAACAACAATGTGTTCAACAACGACCTCTCGGGCTCCCGTGGCGAGCTGGGCGCGGGCGTGGCCATGACACTGACCGACAAGGTTTCGGTCCACGCCGATTTCGATTACAGCAACGGCGACAAGATCGAGCAGCCGTGGGGGGCTAACGTGGGTGTGCGATATAGCTGGTAATCGCAGGCTTGGTGGTGACGCTCATTTACGCTTGAATACTGTCATTTATGACAGTATTCAAGCCCCTCAATACGGTGTTGAATGTTCATCACAACGGTCGGGTCACATTGACTCACTCAGTCTCCCGTGTCCGACACTTAGCGAAGGAGAGCATCAATGTCACCCGCAAATCTGCGCAAGCAAGCGCGTGCCACTGCGTTACTGCCGGCACCGTCGACTGACCCGGTGCCGTTGGGCGATATAGAGGGAGGTGAAACCAATCTTTTACCTCGATCGGCCTGGAGCGCCCCAAACAACCCCCTCAAGGTGAAATTCGATCCATGGGAGAACTCGGCGCCCACAGTGCAGGACCCCGAGCAGATCAGGATTTTCCTGGGCACTAGCGAAATCGGCTACAAGGAATGGAATGCCCCAATCAGCCCAGGTGATTTTTTTGTGCCCATCAGTGCTGACAAGTTGACCCCGGGCGAGCACAGCCTTACCTATGAAGTGACTATCTGGAGTGGCACATCCCAGGAGTCGCATCCCTTCACCATCACCATCGATAAAGAAGCGCCGCAGCTCAATCCTTCCAGCCAATTGATCTTTCCTTCCGAAGTCCTGCCTCCCAACACAATCACCGCCGCTTACCTCGCCGATCCCGCGAATCAGGATCAGGTGCTGGCAACGCTGCCCGATTACACCGAAAAAAAAGTCGGCGATGTCATCACCTGGTACTGGGAGCGATCTCCCGGCGGACGGGATATTGCAGGCACCAGGACGCTCGAGCTGGACGACCTGGGCAAAACGCTGCTGCTGCCTTTGAGCGGTGATGTGCTTCGTTACAGCGATAACGGGGTGCGATACGCGACCTATCGGGTCCGTGACAGAGCCGGCAACGAGTCGGCGCTGTCCAGCGATGTGCTGTTGAACGTCAATATTCGCCCACCCACCCCGCGCAAGTTTCCAACCGTCAAGGAGGCGTCGAATACTCCGGCCGGCACTGGCGTGCTCAATCCCTTCAGAGGTGGGGCCGGAGTGACCGTGGTGGTGGCAGCATCGGAGGTCGATCCGGACGAAGAGGTGACCGTGGATTTTGTCGGTCTTGGAGGCGAAGGCGGTGTCGGTTCTGTTACGGGTGTGAAACCGATCACCCCTGGGGGACTGGAGTTTGCCATTCCTGCTGCAGTCGTTGCGGCCAACATTCCTGTGGATCGCGATGGACGCAAGGTTGACGTTCATTATTGGGCCGGTCATGACGCTCAGCACTCAGCGGCTTATACGCTGAGCATTAGCGAGTTGACAGCAGCGCAGCTTGGTCAGGTCACTTGCCTTCAGGCGCAGATCGGTTCACCGGCGACGCTCTCCAAAAGAGCTGTCCCGGCACGTGGTGCGGATCTGGAAATAGAGAAATGGATTTATCAGGACCCTGCTCAGCTCATGAATGTGTGGGCGATTGCTGACGGTGTCCGAACAGATTTTCTGAACGGTGTACCGCTTGATACCAACGGAAAATTCAAGACGTTGTTACCCAAAGACTACGTAGACCAACGGCCCCTCAATGAAACGTTCGCCGTATACGCCAGTGTCAGTTTCGATCAGGGCCATAGTTATCACGCCTTCCAGGTCCTACGGATGAAAGTCGTCACGTAGTCGATGCACTCAAGGACCCCCGGCAGGGCTGACCTGCCGGGCGGGTTCATTTATAGGTAATGGTGAACGCCAGGGCACCCTCTGCCGAGCCGGCCACGATATTACTGGTGGGACCGGTCTGGTAATAGCGAGCGTTGAACTCCAGCAGCATGCCTCCGGTGGCCGGGATAGCGCCTTGAAGCACATCCGCCTCCAGTGCAACAGGCGTAAGTGCATCACGTCCCAACACTTGAATGCCTATACCTTGCGCGGTGGAACTGCCCCCCAGACTGAACAGGCCCAGGCCTGCATCGAGGGTCGTCGAGCCTGCCGTTGGCTCCAGGCGAATATGCGCGTTAGTCACTGTGCCGCCTGGCAGTGGGTCGGAAAGACACGAGTTCAACGCAATGGTGAAAGGCACTGGATCGGTGGTATGACCTTCGCCGGTAAACTCTGAGGTCGGCCAGTCGCCCAGCTTGACGGGGTCAGCGCTCACCGGATTAGCCGACAGGGTGCATTCTGCCTGAGTGACGGAACCGCTCAAGGCCAGACCGAAGGCATTGGGGAGGCCGGTGAACGAGGCATTGACCAACTCCCGTCCCGCGTCCAGCGGTTGCATGCCTCGGTCGATCGGACCGGTTTTGATCAGCGTGATAGCGCCGCGCAACACCGAGTGCTGCAAGACAAAGGGTGTACTGAAATCGATGTAGCCATCGAACGGCACGGCGCTGTCGGGGCCGCTGAGTTTCCAGAAGCCGTTGGTGATGCCATCGTATGGACTACCGAACCTGATCCGGGCACCGACCCCGGCGATGTTGGTCTGCAGCAAGGCACCGCTTGTATTCATACCGTTCTTTCTGGGGATGGGGCCGGGCACCGGTGCTACGGCGGACGAGGCGTTGAACGTCAGTCGGGTGCCGTCGGTCACGCAGTGGATGGTCAACCCTGCGCCACCTTGAATGAACGGTTGGTCTATCGGGCCTATCGGGTCGCCTGCCTGGGCGTCTCTGGGGACATACAGTGCGCCCACATTGGCCACATAACGAATCGGCCCCGTACCGCCCCCCCAGTAACACGTATTGGTGGCTGCATAGGTGGCGCTCAGCGGCATCAGCCCACTGACTGCGAGCGCGAACAAAACGCCTGGAAATAATCTGATCGACATGCTGTGTTCTATCCTGGCAGAAACAACTCGAGGCACCGCAAGGTGCATCGAGTGTGAGTAAACGAAGCGTTGAGTCAGCGGCAAATCAAGTCTTGAACCCGATAGCCTTGTTCCATGGGCATGCTCTGAATATCGAGTTGCAACTGGCATTGCTCAGTGGCGGTGTTGCCCCAGCGCACGTACAAGGTTTGCGGACCATCGACAGTGCCCAGCAGGACCTGACCGGCCTGCCCGACGATCCCCAGGGGTTCGCCCTTGGCGTTGCTGACCTGAGCACCAAAAGGCAGCGGGCCGCCTCGGTGGTCACGGGTAGTCAACACCAACCGGTGTACCGTTCGGGCGGGGAAGGTGGCTTTGACCACCGCGCCGCGCCGTGGCACCACTTGAGTCACGCCATTGTCGATTTCCACATTCGGGTCAAGTTGGTCGGTATCGAGGACCACCCGGTTGACCCGATAGGGTTGTAGATAGGGAATCAAGGCATAGCCGCGGTCATTGGTCCTGGCGCTGGAGGCGTTCAGCAATCCGACGCCGGCAATGTCCGGAACGTGGGCCAGGCCACTGGTCTCGCCCAGATAGGACCCCAATTCGAGGCCAGCGCCGTGTAGCAGCAGTGCCCCGCTGGCATTGAGTGAAAGGCTGTTGTAATCGCTGCCTTGAGTAATGCCCGCGCCAACGCTGGCAAAAGGTGCCTGATAGCCCAGCGACAACTCAGCGGTTTGTTGCTGGCTTTCATTGTTGGACAAGGACGCACGATAGTTGAGCAGGTCTCCTGCACTTCGGCCGGACAGAGAGGCGCGTTGATTGAGTTGGCCACGGTTCTCCCGTACGTCGAATGTGGCGGTCGTCGAGCGTCCGAAATCCAGCGGCATTGAGATGCTCAAGCCGAACTGACGGTCATTGAGCTGGTCATCATTCAGCGACTGCGAGGCGTAGAGGTTGTAGCTCACCGTGTTATAGCGGGTGCTGAAATTGAACTGGAACTGGCGCTGCTGGTAATCGGACCGCCAGAAATCTTCCTGGGATAACGTCAGGCTCAGCGAACTCCCGGCCCCGATGTCCTGGAACACCGAGGCTTCAAGCAGGCTGCGTCGGCTTCCGAGAAAGCGCTGGTCGGCACTGCGCTCACGCACCGCTTCACTAAAATCGCGATAACCCTCGGTGGAGTAGCGATAGCCGGCAAAACGCAGGTTGGTGCGGGTGTCGAATGTCTTGCCGTATTTCACCGCGTAGCTCATGCCCTGAACATTGCGACGGCTGTCATGGAGATCAATATCGGCAGCGGAGCGCGTGACGTCGAACGACAGCGCACCGATCGCCCCGAGATTTTCACCAATGCCAAGCGTGCCGGCCTGATAGAAATCATTGGCCATCAGCCCGCCGTACAATGTCGAGTTCCATCCGACACCGGTCGCCAGGGTCCCTTGCCAGAGCGGCGCATCATCCACGGAAAAAGACGGTGCGTTATAGCGACCGACACTGGCACTGTAGCGCCAGACCCCCTCGCGCAGCAGGTTGTTGAGCGTTGCATAGGGTTGAGTGAAACGCCGCACCTGGCCATCGGCCTCGGTCAGGATGACTTCCAATTCCCCGCTGCCACCGGCGGTGGTGAGGTCGTTGATCTCGTAGGGGCCGGCGCTGACATAGGTGGAATAGATCGGGTAACCATTCTGGCGTATCTCGAGCCTGGCCCGGGTCTGCGCCACACCGCGAACGATCGGCGCATAGTTCTGTTGCGAATCGGGCAGCATGCTCATGTCCGATGCAATCTGCACACCCTTGATGGGGACGCTCTTGAACACATCGCCCGGGGTGTAGGTTTCGCCCAGGGTCAGCTGTGAATGAGTGCCGGGGAGGTCGCGTTGGAGATAGGTATAGGCGCGCGACCATGTGCGCTCGCCCTGGGCGTCGCTGCGAAAGCTGTTATTGCTGCGCAAGCGCCAGGCTCCCAGATTCAAACCGCTGTTCAAGTACAGGTCCTGGTTGCTGCTGTGGCCAGTTTGATTGTTGCGGCCTTGTTGAGCCGTCATTTGATAGTTCACGAATGCCGAATTGATGCCGTAATCCCACAGGTCCGGGTCGACATAACCGGCCACGTCGCGGCGCATGGCAATCTGCGGGATGGAAATCGACAGCAATAGCTGGCCACCATCCAGCTGGGTCAGCGCTCCGGGAATCAGGCGCTGCAGGTCGACGCAAATGCCCAGCGCCGCCTCAGGCTCAGCCAGGCTGTCGAGTTTTACGCCGATGTCTTTGATCAGTTGCAGGGATAAACAAGGCGAGAGCCCATCGCCTTGAGCATTGGCTGTGAACTCGATTTCCCGGCGGTCGAAGAAGCTTCGATTGACCTCGATACTCACCAGGTAACGCCCCGGAACAAGATCCAGGCTGTTGGACAGTGCGTCTAACGCCAGCGCTCCGGCGTCGCTGGCGTGATTATCCAATTGACGCATGAACGTTGACTGAAATTGCACTGCGGTGCTGGCGTGCGCAGCATTATTTCCCGGTAAAACGAAGCTTCCGCTGGTGAAAACAATGAGATGAAACAAGCGTTGCGCAGGAGGCGAGCTCCAGTGCCGAAAGAAAAGAGGCATGTGATAGTCCGCGCAATGTTAAAGATCAAGGCCGACCGGCAACGTCATGGGCGTTGTATAACCGCCGTAGTCGGTGATCACGGAAAAACTCACTTGCATCCCCGGGCGGGGCTTCAATCCGTCCAAGTCATAGGTTTGGGAGTCCAGAGGGAGTGCCATGGGGGTGTCTTTCAGGTTGACGGTTTGTCCGTTTGCGCTGAGTTCGATGCGCACGAAAGACACGTGAAAGGGCGTGGGGTTGGTCACCACCAGACGGTTTTTGCCATCGACCTTTCTTATGGACCAACTCAAGTCTTTTAAGGTGTCCAGCGTATTACGCTTGAGTTCGGCGGGACGGTAGAACAACTTGATGCGCGTGCGCAAAGCGATATTCAGCTGGTTGGCTTGACCGGTCTCAAGTTGAGGGATTTCCTGGACATTGAAATAGAACAGCGACTCGCGGTCGCTGGGCAATGTATTGGGCAAACCATTGATCTGCACCTGTTGTTCTTTAGCGGCATTGAGGCGAAACAGCGGCGGTGAGGCGATAAAGGGCACCGCGGTGGTTTGATCGTCGGCAGCCGTATTGACCCAGGTCTGCACGGCGAAGGGCTTGCCGCTCGGATTGGAAACCGTCAACGAGACATTGCGTTTATCGCTGTCGAACACCACTCGCGTGCTGCTGACGGTTAACGCCCCATAGCTGCCTGGAAGCCATGTAAAGAGGGCAACGAACAGCGTACAGGGCAGTACGCCGCACCTGATCCGGGCGGGGAGTTTAATGAGGCCAAACATAATAAAAAAATCTCTGAATCGAGGACTTGCTTTCAAACAGCGGGCGGTGCAGCCCGCTGTTCGACGACAGCGAAGGTGATCAGTTGATGTTGAGGGTGAACTCGACGTCAGCATCGGCGGGGCCACCGGTCACGGTGGTGGCCGTGGCGATGTACATGGCGGTGAAGTCCATGAGTGTCGGATCAGTTTCGCTCAGTACATAGATAGCGGATGTGTCGCCGTTCTTGATATAGGCGCCGGTTTTGTCCTTGATTGCCACGGCAATCCCTGTCGCAGGGTTACCGGTCGGCTTGAGTCCGTAATGATCCCCGCCACCGCCATACACCGAGTTGAAGGTCACCGTCGCATTGAGTTTGGTTGGGTCCAGTACGCACCCGGAGCCAGGTGTCACGCGCATTTGAAAGGCCCTTTCACCGGCGACGGTGCCTGAAGCGCCAAGGAAGGCGCTCGAGTCGATCCAGCCCAGGGAAACCAGATTGCTCACGCTACCGTTTTCCGGGTTGACGATTTCGATGGCGCAGGTGGAGCTGCTGATCTTGCCGGAGAAGTTGATTCTGCCATCAACGGCGAATACCGAAGTCGCCGCCATACTCAGGGCCATACCAAGCGGTAGTGCGAATAAAGATGTCTTCATGTAACAAATCCTTTAGTTGATTGAATCCAGCGTTCATTGAGCGAGACAGTGCCGGAAGAACTCACGGTCGATGTGAGTAGAGGGGGGAGAGTGTGTTGTCTCGGTGGCAGGAGTGTAGAGAGGCGGGTGGGGGTGAGGATATGAGAGAACTCTCAGTTCTTTGTTGTTCTGTCTTCAGGTTTAAGTGAAGGGTATTCAGCACGTCACGATTAACTGGAAATGAAAAATAATAATAAAAAGGCCCCATTCCTCTCTGCGAGACTGGGGCCTTTGGAAAATCGTAACTAATGGTTAGTTACGGAATTATCACTTGGGCAGCGCAATAGTTCTGATGAACTGACGTTCGTAAACAAATTCATTACCTCCATCTACGCGCCAACTACCTCCTACTTTTGTCCATTGACCACTTGCGGTGGGTTGTGCAGAAGACACAGGAAGAGGCCTATTGGTTTCTGGCGCTGGCGTTGGCTTTCGAGGCGCGAGTGGAGCGTTGTAATCTACTTCGGGCTCAGGAGGTGCGGGGGGCGGAGACCCCGGGTTACTCGGGATCTTCCTGCTGGTCTGCGTGGCTCTGCTGACCATCTCAGCGTCTAGCCCGGAACCTGCCTGGCCCGAACGGCCGGCTCCTGTGTTGGACAGCGCTCCGGCCCCACGACCGTTATTGGTCGTTGCGCCCATTAACTCATTGATATTACCCAAGTCAGCCTTAAGCTTGGTATGCCAACTCGCTTGTGCAGCAGCATTCTTGGCCGCATTGGCAGCGCCTTTGAACGCCTGATAAAGGCCGAAACCACCGAATGCGACGTCCAGGCCGCCCGAGATCAAAGAACTCGTCTGGTGTCTCTCGCGATCCATCAATCTAGTCGCGGTAGTGGCCTTGACGCCCTCATAGATACCATAAGCACCGCCGCCGATACCAATCGCCGTAAAGACGGTGGTGCTCGCGACGGCTGCCACTCCAACGGGTGGAAAAACGACCACCGCCGCTATTGAAAGCGCGATACCGACCGCCGAAAGTACTGCCCCCAACACCCCCATCCAGTTAACCCCCCGATTGGCATGCCCCGTGGGATCGACAAAGTTGATCGGGTCCCCCGCGCAATAGACGTAAGGATTGACCCCGCCGGCCCCGAACGGGCTGAACGAGTCCGGACTATGAAAGCGCATCAGCGTCGGGTTATAGGCCCGGTAACCTCGGCCAAGCAGGTACCAGCCGCTCAGTTCGTCGCGCACTTCGCCGTTGAAGCCAAGCAGGCATTGCAGGTCGTCATCCGTGCTGCGTTCGCCATAAGCGCCGTACACTGCTTTGCGCAGTTCGTTTTGCCCGCTTTCGGCGAGCACGCTGTTTTTGCCATCGGTCAACAGCAGCAGGGTTTGCTCGGGGTCGTCCTGCTGTTGCTGGCCCAAGGGCTGGTCATTGAGGTACAGGTAGTGGATTTTTTTGTCGCCTTGCTCGGTGCTGCTCAGGCGTTCGTCCTGATAGAAATGCAAGGTTTCGGTTTGCGTACCGCGGATGACTCCCAGCAAATGGTTATGCGCGTCATAACGGTACTGGCTGACGTTGCTGCCGTCGGCATCGGTGACGCGCAACAACCGCCCTTGGCTGTCGTAGTGCAGGGTCTGGTCGTTTTCATCGTGCAGCAGGTTGCCATCTTCGTCGTAGTCGAGCACGCAGCTGGGCGGATAGGCGGGGTGGCTGTGGGTGACTTTAACCAATTGACACGGATCGCTCTGGGCGAAAGAGCTGATGGCTTCGTCGCGACTACTGTCCGCAAAGAGCGTGTACACCTCGGTGACATTGTCCAGCGCGTCGAAGGCGAACAGTTGCTCGCGGATGGCGTTGCCGTAGCGGTCCTTGGGCAGGTTTGTACCTTCGCAGTTGTACTGCACCATCCGGCCGCGCTGATCGTAGTCGAAGGTCTCCAGCAGCTCGGTCTGGTCGCCCAACTGCAGGTGTCGGCTTTGCAGCTTGCTATCGGCACGGTAGGTCTGAATGATGGTCTGGTTCGGGTGACCTCCGCTCAAGGTCATGTGGCGGATGATTTCCCGGCCCTGATCGTCGAAGGTCAGGCCGGTTACCAACTCTTGGTCGGTGCTTTTGTTGCGGGTGGTAATGAGGCTCACTTGCCCCAGGTTGTCGTAGTCGAAGGTGGCGAGGATCTGGCCCTGAGTGACGCTCTTGATCCGGGCCTTTTCGTCATAGGTATAGGCGCAGGTCAAACCGTTGGCATCCAGACGGGTCAGCGGTCGTCCGCTCAGGGTGTGGGTATAGGTGGTTTCCCATTGTTTACCCGAATGTATGTCCTTCCAGCGTTCGCAGCGCAATTGGCCGGTGGAATTGTAGGCAAATGTATTCTCGCCCTGAGTATTTTGCGACAGGGTCAGTTGCGCGCTTTGATCGTCGTAGTTGAAGCTCGATTGCTCGTCCGGGGCGATGCTGCCGACAGGCGTGCCTACCAGCCCTGGCTTGTATTCGTAGGTGATGGGCTTGTTGCTGGCGGTGATCATCGTACTCACCTGAAGCTGACCACCTTGATACTGGAACTGCTGAAGACGCGGGCCGACCTTCAACGTGGTCCGGCGGTCAAGGCCATCGTAGGTCTGGATGCCGACGCTGACAGCTGTCCCGCTGGCGGTAACGTCCAGGCCGACAGGCAATTCGCTGCTGCTGTGGGGCGCATAGGTGCGGCGGATTTCAGTGGAGTCGGGCAGCGTTGTGGTCCGCACCCGGGAGAACAGGTCGTACTCAAAGCGAGTGGACTCGCCCATTTCGTTGATTTGCTCAACACAGTTGCCCAAGCCGTCATACAAGTATTGACGCTCACTGACGAGCTTCCCGTCGGCGTCCAGTGCCTCGATTTTGTCTTCCTTGCCGAATCGGTTGAGCGTCGTGCGACTTCTGCCGCTGAACTTCACCGGTGCCCCGGCGCTTTCGGTCCAGGTGTGCAGGGTCTGTGTAGACGGATCGTTTTCGGTGACGTGTGCCACACCATCAGGCCCGATGACCTTGTATTGCTCTCCCCAGGCGTCGTATTGAAAGGTGCTGGTCAGGGGGACGTCTTTGCTGCCTTCCCAGTCGGTAGCGGTCTCGCTGGTCAATTGCCCAAGGTTGTTGTAGGTCGCGCGGTAGGTCTCGCGGAACGCCTGCGGATAGCCGTCCAGGGCGTCGGCGTCCTGACGCTCTTCTTTAAGCACCCGGTTCAGCCCGTCCAGCCAGGTCTTCGTTTCCACGCCTTTGACGTCGGTGGCAATTTGCAGCGCCTGCTGGCCAACCCCTCCATTGGTGAGCACATAGGCATAGGTGCGACTGGCCACGTAGTCTGTGCCCGGCGCCACGGTTTCCTGGGTCACACGGCCCAGGCGATCGTATTGGTAGCTGATTTCGGCGTCGTTACCGTCATTGCTGAGCAACTTGATACCGCTCAGCAGAGCATGTTCCTGAATGATGACTTTGCGTACCGGTTTGGCCGCGTTGTCGTCAAAACCGATCAAGGTGCTGACTGTCCGCAATGCCATTGCACCGGCACGGGCGTTACGGGTGATGCTGTAGGCGTATTCGGTGGTGGTCAGGGTATCGGCCTGGCCATGCAGGGTCTGCTGCATCTGGCTGATGAGCCCATGCCGTTGAGGGTCTTCAGGGGCGCTGATGTACTCATGGACAATGCGCCGTAATTCCGTTTGCGCACGGCCATCGACCCTCTGCGACAGTGTCTCGTTGCTCAAGGCCAACCAGGGGCCGCTGCCGGTCAATCCCTGATATTCGGCGTAGCGATAACGGGTGTGCAGGGTCGGTGCACTGCCGTAATCGGAGTGGGCCGGGGTCACGGTTTTGCTCTTGAGGTTGCGCACAAACCCCTGCGGATCGGCCGGGCAGCCGTCTTCGCCTTCGGCTTTGTACCACTCGCTGGTTTCGGTCACGCCGTTGGCGTTGACCTGGGTCAGCAGGTTGCCGAAATTGTCATAGGTGGTACTGACCACTTCGGTGTGCCGGGGCACGGTGGTGCTGACGTTGCGCCAGGTCCGGGTCACGGTTTTCGGCAGTTGGCAATACGCCGGCTGGTCCTTGAAGTTCAACCGCGGGTCGATGTAGTACTCGGTCTCGGTCACCAGCAGGGTGTCGTCTTTTCCGGCAGCGGCGGCCTTTTGCGACACCTCTTCGCGCACCATCAGATGAAAACGGTTGAAGACCCGTCGGGTTTCTCGTACAGGCTTGCTGCTGAAGGCGTCCCAGAGGATCTCGGTGGTCTGGTACTGATAATCGCCGGTGACTTTATAGAGGTTGTCCAGGCCATCGTCGCTCCACGACACGCCGCTGCCAAAGCCCAGAAAATTTTTGTCGGCCTTGTCGTACTCATAGCGGGTTTCGATCGGCGGCTGGCCACAGCCGGGATCGCGCACGTGGGAGGCAACCCGGGGCAGTGTGCGCTCGGTCAGGCCTGGAAAAAGGTGCGGCGTACCCGAATAGCTGACGGTTTCATGGCCGCCGGTCGGGGTGTACACGTGCTTGAGGCAGGTCAGGTCGTTCAAGAAGGTGTAGTCGAAGCGCCAGGACGCCTTGTCCTCGGTCGGCAAGACGATGCTCCTGGTTTCACCGCCGACGATAGTGAGCACGAACAGCGCTTCGAACGCGCTACCCGGGTGCAGCTTGAGCTGCAGGGTGTTGGGGCTGCGCTCAAGGCTGAGCAGCGGCGTGCCGTCGGCATCGCGGATGCGGCTGAGCAGCGGGTCGGTGCCGAAGGCCTGGTACTGGAGCGTGACGCTGTGGCCCTGGGGCGACAGCATTTGCACCGGCATGGCCAGCTCGCCTTGTCCGACCTCAAGAATCTCCACCAGGCCGGATTTATGCTCGACTCGGTACGTCGTTTTGTTATTTTCCTGAAACTCATGGAAGTGAAAAGAGTCGAGTTTCTTTTCCGGAATGACCGATCCGTTTTCGCCCTGATCGACCCGGAAGCTTTCGCCGGTGTACAGCGACAGCACCCGGCTGTTGGGATTGAACTGCGAGAGTTGCAAGTTCCAGCCTTTGCCGAAACCGCTGTCACCGCTATTGAGCGGGTTGAAATTCAGTTGCAGCGGCACCACCGGGCCGCACAGGTGATTGGCCTTGAGTTCGGGCAATGAAATAGCGCAGGTGTATTGCCCGGTACGCGGATCGACCTGGCTTTGTATGAAATTCATGAAGTTGAAGGCGTTAGAGGACACGGACGTGGAAATGGCCATGGAAAGAGCCTCGTTACAAACGGGGAAGATAGTGATACCAGACAATCAACGGAGGTGATTAGTTGACCGGTTGAGAGCGTTCGATATAAACGCAGCTGAGTCGCTCGTTCAGATTTTTGGTTGCCAAACCAGGCCCCACGTAAGCGTCTTCCACACGCGTATTTTTTTTCGTGATCAGTTCGCCAGCCTTCGAATTTCTCAGCCCGTCAACGGACAGGGTTGCAGGAAGGTTGGGGGGCTGTGACCAATCAGTCGGTTGTTTAACGGTTTTAAGTTTGAAGTAGAAATTATCGTTGGATTTACCATCCGAACAGCTTTCGTCTTCATAAAACTGAATTAACGTGGCCGAAGGGACATTCTCCAGCCAGAAAGTGGAAACCATATTGTTTTCACAATATTCATTGCTTGCACCGAAATTAAAGATCTGGCTTTTTTCGGGTACGGCTAATGTGCACTTTTCTTCACCTTTATCATTGTTGAAGTGTATTCGCCCATACCCGCTCCGAGAGTCGTCTTGTTTGACCGGAACGGTTTGCGCTGCGGCGAAACTGCTCATCGCGCACAACATGATCCCCGCACAAGTGGCCAGTACTGTTTTTGAATAATTCATTATCGTATACCTCGAATCGGGACTGTGTGAAGTGGGAGTGATGTTGCCTTCTGCCCGACTTTAGCACCGAAAACAACGTTGACAACCTAGCAGTTCTGCTAGTACCGCAAGTGATTAATCAAGCGTAAAACGTATGAAATATTCGGGTTTTTTCGTGGGCTAAAGCCCACGGTTTTTAGTATTAGCGTGAGGAAAACAACATGGCAGGAGAACTGCAGGGGCCGATCATTCCACTCTTGATCAACAATACAATTGATCCTCAAGCCTTGAACGGTGGGCCACTCCAAACCTATGCCAAGTACGATAATCCTGAACTTGGCGATACCCTTTATCAGAGTTGGCTCGGCCGCGCGCAGGACGGTACGCCGGTAGATGTTACGGGTATCCCGATCGATGTAGATCCGGCCAATGAGGGGGAGTGGGGTTTCCTGATGGAGATCGCCAATCACTTTGTGCAGGCATTGGATAAGGGGCAGGTGTTCTATTCGTTTTTTCTTGAGCGTGCAGGCGAGCCAAGGAAAGAGTCCAGAAGAATCCATTTCGGTATCGGCAAAGACGGTCTGTTATCCGCCCCCCAGATAAAAGAGTCCCATGATAACCAGCTGGATCCCGACGCGATTGAAGGCTCCAGCATGACAATTGCGGTAGTGCCTTACACCGTCATGTCCAACGGTGATGTGGTCAAACTTTTCTGGAAGGGAATACGCGCTGATGGTAATCCCGGTCCCAGCGTTGGGCCCTTTACCAAAACCTTGAGCGATACCGATACCGATCCTGCCAACAACCCGGGGCAGGTGCTGAGCTGGACAGTGCCAAGAATCAGCGCCGTAGCGCTGCGCGGGGGCTCGATAACCCTGCATTACGAAATCACCTATGCGTCGCCCACTGCACAGGCTGACACCGTGTCGGCTGAGCGCACGATTCTGGTGACACCGCCCACGGCGCCTGAGCTTGCAGCACCGAGTGTCAAGGACCTGACCGGCACCGTGATCAACCCCGGCCAGTTTCCCGATGGCATTCGCGTGGTGATCCCGGTTTATCCGGGCATTCGCATTGGTGACGAAGTGCTGGTTTACGGAACACGCACCGGACCAGGCAGCGGCCCGAACAAGAACACCATCCAGTACTTGAAAATCGACCGATCCATTATCGACAGCGGCAGGATTGAAGTACCGATCGCGGCCCAGTGGCTGCTGGACAATCGTGGTGGCGCCGTAACCCTGCGCTACCAGTATGCGCGAGCCGATGCCGCTGGTTCCGGTATCCCGCTGGAGCTGACGGTGCGAGAACCCTTGGTGTTGCCGACACCGACGGTTGATCACAGTGTGGTGGGAGCCGGGAATCGAGACGAGCTGAATCCGATCAGGGCCATCAACGGTGCCTATATCGCGATTCCGTTCGCAGCCACGATCGGTGACGGGGATACGGTGACGGCGTACTGGAAGGGCTTCGGCGCCAGTGGTTCGTGTGAAATGCGGGTTCCCAGCCAATTGGAGCCGATGAAGTTCAAAGTGCCCTCGACCGTATTACCGCCCAACTTCGGTAAAACCGTTGAAGTGACGTACGGCGTAGCCGGACAAGACGCCGAACCTCCTTTGCAACTCTTTGTTCGCGAGCTTGCCAGCCATCCGTCCATCGCATGTCAAGGCATGCAGATTGGTTCACCGGCCACCTTGAAACTCTCGGATATCCCCGCAGGGGGCGCCTTGGTGAGCGTGGGGCTCTGGTCATTCATTTCGACGGAACAAACAGTGCGACTGTGGCTAACCGCCAGCGGCATTCCAGAGCGGGAGATTATTACTGTACGTCCGGTCACGCCTGAAGAGCGCGCGGGTGGTGTCACGGCTCGTTTATTGACATCACACCTGGCGGGTATTGCGCTGAATGCGACATTCACCTTGAGAGTCAGCGTGAGTTTCGATGGCGGCAATACAACAACCGTATTCAAGAACCCGTTGCCACTGAAACTGTTGGCCTGACGTTGGGTGCAGTGCTGTTCAATTGTTTATTTTGGAGTGATCGAATCATGAGCAAACAAACGTTGGCGCAATTAGTAAGCAGTATGCAAGGTAAATCCCTGACCTATGGTTGGGACGCAGTGACGCTCTACGATCAACGCAAGGCCAATGAGCTGTTGTTTCAGTTGTATGTCGAGCGGTTCAATACAGAGGATGGTTATATTGAGCCTGTCACCATGGTAATGCCGTGGGGAGACGATAGTTACAAGGAGCATCTCTACAACTTGAAGCTGAGTGCACCCTGGCTTTCATTTGAAAAGTCTGCCCCCGATCAGCCAGCCCGTGCTCGTCTGACCATGGATATGGTCGGCGGTATGATTGTCAGCACAAAGAAATACTCTGGCGGCGCGACCTTTGTTTCGAAAATGCTGCAAGTGCTGCCGGTTGGCGGGCCGCAATTGTGGATGGATCAACCCGTGACAAAGGGCACCGTCACCGGCCCTGGTGCAGTGTTGATTGATATCAGTAATGCAACTAACTTCAATGCAAACTTTGTGATAGGTGCACTTACCCAGAAACAAATCGGGGATCGTTTTGAGGACTATTTTCAGAAAACGTTAACCCCGGAGCAGAAGCGTTTTTCATTGGGAAGTTTGAGTGGTGACCTGAATGGCGTATTGACCCCCAAAAATTTCGAAATAAGGACGATGGCATCCAACCCTCTCGCGGTGATGGGGGCTGAAAACTACGGTGACGGCGCGGTCATGATGTTCATTACCTTGAAGGATGGTCAGGATTCCACCAGCTTCCCCAATAAAAATTCTACTTATCTGATACCAACAGATGAGGGAGGGACCAAATACACCGGAGCGATGTTGCTCTCGAGTCGGGTGCTGTTCGACAAAATCATGCGAGGGCCGGCAACTGAAGATATCGGAAACGGGATAAGTTTTCTGGATTACACTCCGGGGAATGGTGGAGGACAGGATATTGGCTGGAGTTTGCGAGGCCGTACCGGTGGGATCGCTGAGAAATTCACTCATCACTATAGAGTTCGCGCCGATGATTTTGATGCGACGTTCGAAACGGATTTGCACTCGGATTTCAATCTGGATGAGGGAGGGCCTGCCCTTACAATAAAGGGTGGTGGTACGCGCATTGAGTTTACATGGAATAAAACATACACCCCTCGATACAGTCGGGTGATTCATTGGAGCTGGCCATCAGGTGATGAATGGGATTATGGCGATTTAAAATTCGTATGCAACTACAGTGTTAATTTTGATGTCGCTTTAGATAAAAACACGGGTGTCGTCAGCTTCAAGCGTAATATGGATTCATCTGTGTTCAATATGGAAATGACGGGGTATGAAAATTTACCTGATATAGGGAACGTAGGTACCCATATGGTCCCTAAAATTGTAGATTTTTTCCGTCCTAAACTCCTTGAAATACTCAAGGAATTATCAACGCCCACCCTTGACACCTTCCTCATACGCAACCTCCTATTCCCCGGCCATAACGCCTTGCAACTGACCGAAGCGTTCGTCCCTGGGGATCTCGCCGTATTTGGTCAGATCGATCCGCTTCGCACTACCACGGTAATGGCGCCCTTGAACTCGACCATCGAGGCCGGCAGTACCTTGCAATTCAGCTTGACGCCCATGCCGCAAAACGTCGAATGGAGTGTGAGGGATGTGGACGGGGAGATTGCCGCTCCGGGCACGATCAGTGCGACCGGATTGTATACCGCGCCGACTCGAGACGCATTGCCCGATGGCTTTGTCACGGTCATCGTGACCGCCCAAGGGACTTTGGCCGGAAAACCTGTACAAAGCTCAGCCTTGGTCTCGGTGCTCCACGGCGCCCTCGTGGTCAACCCGATGTATGACAGTTGCGACCCCGGCGACACTAAAGAGCTGTCTGCCCAAGCGTTAAGTGGAGACCAACTGGCGTGGAAAATTCTGACACCGCAGTGGGGCTCTACGCTGGCAGTGGTCGCAGATGACTCCAACAAACGCGCGTATACCGCTGGCGGCAGTGATGACCCCGCGATACCGTTTTCTGTGGACAAGATCGAAATTAAAAAAACCACTAATGGCGTAGTGTCTTACGCCTATATCCACGTCTTGATCCATAACCAGATGATCGGGACCCCGTTGCTGATGTCTGAGGCGAGCGATCCATCAACGGGTAAGGTTCAATTTGAGATCAGGGGCAAAAAAGGCCCTGTAGACCCGAGCCTTGTGATTTGGAAGTTGCTCGCGGGGGAGGGCACCTTCAATGACAAGACCGGTGATTATATAGAGCCGGTGTCCCCGGCCCCGGGTAGTTTTATTGTGGTGTCAGCCACACTTGAAGGCGATTTTCAGGATACCCATGCCGTCGCAGCGATTCCGCTACCCCTTGGTAAATACGCCGAATTGATTAAAACAGTAAACGTCACCCTGAGTGCAGGTTGACCCCGCAGGATATAACGCCGGCGACTGCAACCCGGTTGTCGGCACTTTCCCTTTTAGCGCTACTGAAGGTAAACACGTCATGGCTAACTATTCATTGGCTGAACTGACTAATAGAATGCACGGCAATTCAATTACCCTCGGCTGGGACGCTGTGGTGTTCATGAACCGCGCCAAGGTTAATAGCCTGTTAGAGCAGCAATATATTACCCGCTTCAATAGCGACAGCTTTATGAAACGGATCTTTGGTGCGCCGGTAATGACTCCGGATGGCAAGGAAGTGCTCGAGCTGAGCGGGCTGATATTAAGCCACCCGCGTTTGAGCTTCGAAAAGGCTTCTTTGCGTGATTCGCGAGTGACCGCGACCATGGATATTGTCTCGGGCACCGTCTCGTATGTGCGCAAGGGCTCCAAGCAGCTGCCAGGGGCCGTCCTCTATAGTTACATGGTGAGCGCCAATCTGGGGCATACCCTCACCATGGACATCGACCTGGCCAAAAGCACGGGCACGGTCAATGAACAAGGCAGGGTTATTCTCGATCTCGGCACGGGCGTTAAATGCAGCTGTAATCTGGTGAAAGAGTCCAAGGCCCAAGAAACGCTGGGGGAATTTTTCAGGGACCTGTTCCTGGAGCAAAAACCCGAGGACCGGGTTTACGAGCTGGGTATGCTGGACCTGCGGGACGCCGATCTGCTAGCACCGAAGTCCTTCCAGATCCGGACCATGGCGACCGATGAAGGGAAAGACCTCACCTCCGACGATTACGGTGAAGGGGCGGTGGTGCTGTTGGTCAGGACCAAGGGCAATCCGGAAGATGGGAATGATCCGGCGGAAGAAGCGCTTGATTATTTGATTCCCAATGATCGGGATCCGGCGACGGGTAAAGCTATTTATTCGGGATCGTTGGTGTTGGCCAGTCGAGTGATGTATGACTGGTATATTCAGGCTTTTCTGGAGAAACAGATTGGTAACAACCTTGGATTTGAGCGAGTGTCAGAATCTAATGGGATTTCTCGAACATTACGAGCCATTGCGGGAAAGTTCGATATCCCTGGTATTTCTCTTGAATGGAACTCTCGTAATTCGGCTGATCAATACAAATTAACGAATCTGGGTCCTCTGGGTATTGAGTTTTTACATTGGGATCCGAATGAGTCGTTGAACGTATTGAGTGACGATAAAGGTAGATGTGTACTCGAATGGAATAGCAAACAGACGCAGCCCTTTAATCTTTATGGCTATAATCCGCTTATTATTGTTCCTCCTAGATACTTTAATAAGCCTTTTAATATCTATGCTTCACCTGCAGTGAATATCATTCTGGATCCGGTAGTCGGATCCAATAATACGGTTGCATTGAAGCGATTGCCAGAGTCGGTCGTTGACTGTCCTATAAATCTGGATGAATATTACGCGTTGGGAAGTGAAAGGTTCCATGAGCACTTCGAAGCCGATTTCGTAAGGCAGCTCACTCAACCGATAAATGAAAAATTTACCTCTTTCGATAATATTGAACTTCCCGAAATCAGCGCCCTGGCCATCAGCAACCTGCTATTCCCCGAACGCAATGCCCTGCAACTGACCGAAGCGCGACTGCCGGGCGATCTGCTCATGGTCGGTCATATCGACCCGAAAGAAACCACCTTTACCCTCGACCCTCTGCTGCCGGTGATCAAGGCCGGCGAGAAACAAACCTTCACCATTCGGCAACTGGGCTTAAGAGCTGAGAATGTCACCTGGACCGTTCGCGCTGTCGAAGGCGCGGCGCAGGGCAGCATAACCAATGGCGAGTACACGGCGCCGGCCGCTCAGTTACTAGGAGGCACCGCCGTACGCAACGTGGTCACCGCGACGTATGTGGACCAGGCCACCGGCAAGGAAGTGACGGCCTCGGCATTGCTGACAGTGGTGCTGGCCGGCCTGGTGGTGACGCCTTCGATGTCGCAGATCAACATGAGTGATCGCAAAAGCGTGACGCTCAAGGCGACGTCGTTAGGCGGCGGTTCCTTGAAGTGGACGCCGCGGGGAAGCGTAGGCACGCTGATTCCCAATGGGGGCGAGGCCACCTACACTCCGCCGGCAACGGATCTACCCGACGGCACGCTGCAGGCGGTGCTGTTCGATGTCGAAGATACCATTACCCGCGAAAAAACCGTTGCCACGGTATTGTTGACTCAAGGGAATTTCGCGCTGGACATCACACCGGCCTTCCATCCAGGGGTGAGGCCTGACCGCTCTGCATTACTGAGAGTCCCGAGCCCTTATAAGCCAGAGCAGTTTAAATGGGAAGTGGTTGCCGGGGGCGGGGAAATTGATCCACTAACTGGAAAGTTTACCGCGCCCAAGGTTATTTCGTCACCTTACAGTGTCGTGAAGGTGACCTATGAGGATGACTTTTTCGATACGCTCGGCTACAGCATCATTCACTTATCCGAGTACGCCCGGCAGTCGAACTGGTTCGAGATGGATGTATTCGATTTTGAAGTGACCGCCATGCCCCCCACGGTGTACGCCAACGGCCTGCAACAGGCCAGGGTAGTGGTTCGGGCGCGGCCCAGTGATGTCGACGGCCAAGAGGTGGAGTTGTCGGACAGTGAATTTGACAGTATCCGTCTTGTTTCGGCAGATCAAAAAATTCCGTTACCGCAGGTGGGGGCGGACGGCGTACCACAAGGCGGTAAGTGGCATTACAGCGAGGCTGAAAATAATTTCGACAAATACCCTCATCAACGCCTTGCTCCTACATTAAAGGTTCAGGGGAACAAGCCGAATGCGTTGCGCGTCAAGGAATTTTTCGTTCAGTGTCATAAAGTCGAAGACCTGCGTGTCGCTGCCATGTTGCGCAGCGATAGCTATGAGACGTTCTATTCCAATCCCTCCGCTGATGACGGAGAGGCTAATCACACAGTCGTTAACCTGGTCGCCGTTAAACCACCGGAAGGGGGGACCGTGGGCGGTGTGGTATTTCAATTAAGTGACCCTACCCGCGTGGGTGTTGGCGATGGAGACGATGAAGACGATCTGAGCACGCTGGATTACTATTATTTGAAACTGTTGATCAACAACCAACAGGTGTCTATAAAGAATATCAAGTTCGTCGGCAACTCGAGCATGGTCAAGTGGGAAAGTGATACCTCACTTGAGGATATTCACAGTATCACCGGGTATGCCCTTCGCGATGATGAAAACGATGATGGCGATACTATTTTGCATATTGATGAGCTTCTCATGCGGCGCTTGCGGTTGGGCGAGCAACTTCAGCTTCCAGCTGAAACTGTTCAACGAGGGTTTCCAGTACCGGAAGGTGAAGTATTGTTCAGTCTGCAACGCCGTGAGTACTGGCGATACGATCAATATGCGAATGCCGATTTCGGCTCGGCCCTCGATGTGATTGTTTATGACCATTATGGAAATGAACACAGTGTAAACATTGGTTTCGATGGTACTAATCGAAACAGGCTTAAGATCATCGGTCAGTAATATCGGCAACTCTGTCGAGGCGCGACCGATCCAGGTCGCGCCGTTTTAAATCACTGTTTTTTCAGGAAGGGCACTATGTCTTCGTCTACCTCTGTGCATTCGAACGCCTTCAACTTCATGAGTTTTATACTCAGCCAGGTCGACCCGCGTACCGGACAATACACCTGCGCCATTTCATTGCCCGAACTCAAGGCCAATCACCTGTGCGGCCCGGTCGTGCCGCTGCAACTGAACTTCAACCCGCTCAATGCCGGTGACAGCGGTTTCGGCAAAGGCTGGAACTTGCAACTTTCGCAGTTCAATCCCAACAGTCGGGTGCTGTCGCTGTACACCGGCGAAAGCTTCCGGGTCGATCAGAATGCCAACGGGACGGTCATTCCGGAGAAGAAACTCGACTCCTTTCACTTTCATGAGTTTCAGGAAAATAATAAAACGAAATACCGAGTCGAGCATAAATCCGGCCTGGTGGAGATTCTTGAGGTCGGACAAGGCGAGCTGGCCATGCCGGTGCAAATGCGGTCGCCCCAGGGCCACAGCGTCACGCTCCAGTACCAGGCCTTCGGCACCGACCCGCTGCTCAGCCGCATCCGCAATGCCGACGGCACACTCCTGCTCAGCCTTGAGCGCACCAGCAACGTCCTGCAGCTCAAGCTGCACCCGGGCAGCGCGTTCGAAGCACTGTTCGTGCTCCATATCGTTGGCGGTGAAACCAGGAGCATCGTCCTGCCGACCGAGGACAAGGCGTCCTGGCGCTTCGACTACACCTTCTTGAACGACCTGACCTGCCTCAAGCACGTGTATACCCCGAGCGGCGGCCATGAAACCGTCAGCTATTCGGGCACGCCGCACCATTTCCCGGGCCTGAGTGGCCGCAGCCTGCCCCGGGTTGCAGCCCACGTGCGCGATCCCGGCTTCGGCCAGCCGCCGATCGAAACCCGCTATGAGTACGACAAGGCCGGGCGCAACTTTCTCGGTTTTGGCAGCGGCGTGTCGTGGAGCGACGATGGCCTGGACAACCTCTATAAAGTCGCCGGCGCTTATCAGTACCAGACCACCGAGATCCTCTGGGACGCCTTCACCAGCAAGCCTGTACGAGAAACCCGACGGGTCTTCAACCGTTTTCATCTGATGGTGCGCGAAGAGGTGTCGCAAAAGGCCGCCGCTGCCGGAAAGGACGGTACTCTGCTGGTGACCGAGACCGAGTACTACATCGATCCGAATCTGAACTTCAAGGACCAGCCGGCGTATTGCCAACTGCCGAAAACCGTGACCCAGACCTGGCGCAACGTCAGCACCACCGTGCCCCGGCACACCGAAGTGGTCAGTACCACCTATGACAATTTCGGCAACCTGCTGACCCAGGTCAACGCCAACGGCGTAACCGAAACCAGCACCTGGTACAAAGCCGAAGGCGAAGACGGCTGCCCGGCCGATCCGCAGGGGTTTGTGCGCAACCTCAAGAGTAAAACCGTGACCCCGGCCCACTCCGATTACGGCAGTGCACCGACCCTGCACACCCGCTATCGCTACGCCCAATACAAGGGACTGACCGGCAGCGGCCCCTGGTTGGCCTTGAGCGACGAGACACTGCTTAATGGCGAGCAGGCTCTGCAACACAGCGCCTTCAGCTACATCGAGGCCCCCGAAAATGCGTTCGAACACGGCCGTAAACTGCAGGACGCACTGACCCTCAACGGCAAAACCACCACCACTGGTTACGCCTACAGCAAAACCCAAAACGTGCGCGCCGGTGAAACCGTATTGCACACTGTCAGCACCTTGAGCGGGTTTGACGGGCAGAAAAAAGTCATCACGCTGGAACACTCGCTACTCAATGGCGAACCGCTGCTCAACCGTGACGACAATGATGTGGAAATTGCCTACGAGTACGACCTGCTGGGTCGGGTGACCAAGGAAACCGTGGCCCCGGACACACGCTATGAGGCCAGCCGCAACTATACCTACACGCTGACCAACGCAACTGGCCAGCAAGCGAAGCAAAGCGCCAGGGATGTCAAGGGCGTCGAGACCATCACCTGGCTGGACGGGCACAGCCGGGTGCTCACAGAAACCCGGCGGGACGCCGATGCCCTGGGCGGCGATCCGCAGGCGTTCCGTGAGATCTACCGTGCGACCTACAACAACCGTGAGCAATTGACCAGTGAAACCGTTACCGATTGGGAAGGGAAAAAAGACCTGCCCTTGACCAGCCTCTTCAACTATGACGACTGGAATGAGCAGCGCAGCGTGATCCGGCCCGATGGTGTCGAGGAACATGAGGTCACCGACCCGATTGCCCGCACCACCACAAAATGGCTTGAGGGCATGGGGAAAACCATTACTACCAATAACCTGTTCGACAAGCCTGACAGCGTCAAACGTATCGACCTGGGCGGTCAGCAGATTAGCGAACATCTCTACCATTATGACGGTACTGGGCGGACCGCCGAGGAATACGACGCTGTCGGCAACTGGACGCGTTATGAATACGACGCTTTCGACCGGATGACCAAAACCCTGTTGCCAGACAGCAACGAGGTCGAGCGCCAATATGCCGGGCACAGCAGCGAAGACCTGCCGGTGAAGATCAGTGTCAACGGCGTAGTACTGGGGGAACAAGTCTTCGATGGTCTGGACCGGATGATCGTTTCCATTACCGGCGGGCGTAAAAGTGTCTATACATTCGATCCGGGGCAAAGCCAGCCCAAAAGCGTCAAGCGTCCCAGCGGTGTGGAAACCGGCTATGTCTACCGACCCGAACTTGGCGAAGACCCGGAGCAACGGATCGCCGTCGAGAGTACCGCCCAATATGAATATGACCCCCAAAACGCTCGTCTGCTACGCACGCAGGAGCAGGGCAATACCCTCATTCGCGAGTACTTCAGCACCGGCGAATTGAAAAGCGAGCGTCGGGAGCAGGCGGGCGAAGAGCCGCGTTTGATGTCTTATCAGTACAGTCGGCAAGCACGGTTGATGAGTTATACCGATGTGCTCGAGCAAACCCAGACCTACGAATACGACCAATACGCCCGATTGACCGCTACCGCGCTGGGTAATACACGCTCGACGTTCACCTACGACGAGCTGGGACAACTCAAGACGATCGAAACCATCGATGGCGTGCAAAAGCTGAAGATCGATCTTGAGTACGATGATTTCGGTCGGGAAGTGCTGCGTCAATTCGACCTGGGCAACGGGATCGAACAGACGCTGAGCCAGACCTACGACGAGGTCGACCGGCTGACTCAGCGTACCTTGAGGCAAGGCACTGAGACGCTGCGTGACGAAATCTACGTCTATGACCCGCGCGGACGCCTGGTCGAATACACCTGCAACGGCAGCCAGGCGCCCGAGGACCCTTACGGCAAGGTCATCCAGAGCCAGCTGTTTGGTTTTGATGCGCAGGACAATCTGGACTTCGTGGAGACCACGTTCGAGGGGGGGCGCAATTCGAGCTATTACGAGTACACAAACAAGGCCGATCCCTGCCAACTGACGGCGATCACCAATACCTTGCAACCGGACTATCCAGACAGACTCGAGTTTACCTACGACCTTGACGGCAACCTGTTGCAGGATGAAGCCGGTCGCCTCCTGGCCTACGACAGCCTGAGCCGTCTGATCAGCGTCAGCGCCTTGTCCGGCGAAACGCCCCATGACTATCACTATGACTCAATGGACACCTTGAACGGACGCGGTACGTCTGGCGGCAACGAACAGCGTTTCTACCAGAACGGCGAGCTGGCGAATCAGCTTCGGGGTTCCACCAGCAGTACCTTCGTACGAGCTGATGGCATTGTGCTCGCCGAGCACCAGGCCGGTGCTGACCCAAAGTCTCTGTTGCTGGCCAGTGACGACAAGAACAGCGTGCTGTGTGAGGTCAGTCGGGATGCGCTCCAGGACATCGCTTACTCGCCCTATGGTCATCGCTCTGATGAATCGTCGGTCAGCAGCCATTTGGGTTACAACGGCGAGCTGCGTGAAACGCAAACCGGTTGGTATTTGCTGGGTAAAGGCTATCGGGCGTTCAGTCCGTTATTGATGCGGTTTCACAGCCCGGACAGTTGGAGCCCGTTTGGGGAGGGGGGATTGAATACGTATACGTATTGTCTGGGGAATCCGATTAAACATACGGACCCGACGGGGCATATGCCGGTTTCCTTTATTAGACAGGCACTTCAAGAAGTAGCGGAAGAGTTTGGCACAGGTGTAGCTCGAACGGCTTCGCGAACGGCGCAGAGTAGCACTGTTGTCACTGCTGCTCGTGCGGCTACCTCCTCGACCAACGCAACCGCGGGTACAAGCAAATTGGTCAGTGGCAATGCAGATGACGTGATCAAAGGGGGGAGCAAGGCATCCGGTGCGCCAAGTCTCTCAGCGGTGCCGAGCACTGCCCCCGTTTCGACAACCATCCAGCCCAGCAAACTATATGTTGAAAGAGGCAATATCTCTGAGCTCGCAAAAAGCCGCAATCCTTCCGGATATATCGATCAATCGGCACGAGGGCAAATGCCTCTTCCTGGCCCATCGAGGCCGGTAGCTAAACCGGCAAGAGCATCACCAAAAAGTGCTCCGAAAGCTAACCCCTACCAATCTGAAATAGATGAACTGGATAGAAAAATTCTCAAAGAGCAGAGTAAGCGCCGTGATTACATGATTGATGAAAAGAAAATCAAAAAATGGACACTAGAAAAATGGACGCTAGAACAATCCGCTTCTAGTGTGCGTCGCTGATGATTTCATCCGCCTAGCCCACTCACCCGCGCAAACTCCACCAACGCACTGTCATGGCCAAGTCCCAACTTGTCCATGGCGGTGCGTTTTTGTCGGCTGATGGTTTTTTCGCTGCGGTTCAGTTGCGCGGCGATCTGCCGGCCTGACAGGCCCTGGACGAACAGGCGCACCACTTCCATTTCTCGTTCGGAAAGGCTGACCCGCGGCGCGTCAGTACTTGCGCGGGGCAAGGTCTGGGCCTTGAGAATGTCGGCAAAAGAAGGGCTGAGGTAGCGACGCCCTTTGCTCACGGTTTGCACTGCCAGTTTCAGTTCGTTCAAGGGGCTGCGCTTGTCGAACAAGCCGCAGACGCCACTGTTGAGCAAGGCTTGTAACAGGGAAGGGTTGCGCAACATGGTCATCACGATCAGCGATACATGACCGAAATGACGTTTCAGATAACCCATTAGCGCCAGGCCGTCGGGGAAACGTCCATAAGGCATCGAATAGTCGCTGACAAGAATGTCACAGGGTGTGCGCTCAAGTTGGTCGATCAATTCATCGGCATTTTGCGCTTCGGCGACAATGATGTAGGGGGTAGGGGCCGGTGAACAAAGGGCCATTCCGGCGCCCATCAGCACCACAGGGTGATCGTCGGCGAGGATGATGCGCCGGGGCCTTGGGTTGCAATGCCGGCGCGATACGAGGGCATCGTCGCAGGCATTACCAAGGGGTTGAACAAGGGGCGGGCGCAGGGGCGTATGTGCCGGGTTCATGCGGTGTCTCTATGAGGGCCATTGGAGCGCCGGACACCGCGGCCAGCCCGGTTCAAGACAAATGGATCAAGCCTTGTTCCAGCGCCTTGATCACCGCAGTCCAACGCGAATTCACGCCGAATTTGCGGCGAATGTTGCAGAAGTGGTAATTCACGCCGGCTTCGCTGCAGCTGAAGATCTGGCCAATTTCCCAGGAAGATTTGCCTCTGGCACTCCATTGCAGGACTTCTTTTTCTCTTTTGGTGAGTGTTATGCCTTCCAGGTGCTCGGTTCCCACTGCGTGAAGAGGGGACTGGGTAACGGAGGACCGGGCGGTGATCGGGTTCGAACTGTGCATGAAAGACTCTCCCATTTATCCATCTATGATGTGGGCGCAACGGATCCTTCCTACTTCAAACGGGCGTGGTTCGCGCGACCGGCTTACAGACACCTGTTTCGGTGCTGTGGGCTCGGGCTAGTTATAAACGGATTCAACGACCTTGGAACCTGTAAGAACTAACAGGTGCGGCACTTTAATTCAGAGGTCAAAGGCGTTTCTGTCATCCACTGACATTGATTCAAGTAGGCATATTCACCGCGTAGGCGCGACGAAGCGCCTGCTATGGAGTCAGGATTCCTTCGCCTGCACCGCTCGTCGCTTTTTGAGGAATATTTCAGGGCCGGCCGCATAAAACTTCAAGCTCTGCCGATATCAGTGACAGGTCCACACAAGACACCCCAAGAGTGGCGCCCAACTGTCCGGTGAAGCACGGTCCCGTGCCTGGCAGTCTCTACCGCATGGATGCTCGCAGCCCTACATCACCCGAGAGCTATCCCATGTCCCTACGAAGTATGAATATCGCGCCTCGAGCCTTCCTCGGTTTTGCGTTCATTGCGTTGCTTGTCGTCGTGTTGGGCGTGTTCGCCGCGAACCGCATGTCGATCATCCGCCAGGCTTCGGTTGACATGGAAAGCAACCAGCTGCCCAGCGTGGCTTTCCTGGGGAGCATCACGGAAAACGTATTGCGTCTGCGCATTTTGTCGTTCCGGGTGCTGGTCAACCGTGAGGCGGCCGGTCTGCAGGAAGCTGAAACACGTATCGTCATACTGATGGACAAGGTCAGGCAGGCACAATCGAGCTACGCGGCATTGCCTGCGGGAGGCGAAGAAGCGGCGCTGTACAAGAGCTTTACAGTGACCCTGGACAGTTATCTGCAAGCGCAGAACCAGATGATGGAGTTCTCGCGGCAGAACAAAGTCGATGAGATGCGTACCTTGATCAATACCCGAATCAAGGACGGCACCGACCAGATGGGCGAGCAGCTCAACAAACTCATTGCAATCAACAGAGCCGATGCCACAAGAGCCAATACCGAGGCCGGTGACCAATATGACACTGCCAGGCACGGGATCATCGGTGTTTCAGTGGTCGCGGCGCTGATTACCGTGTTGTTGGCCTGGTTGCTCACCCGCAGCATTGTCACGCCGTTGAACAAGGCGGTCGAAGCCGCCGAAATCATTGCCGGCGGCAACCTGACCAAGCCGATCATCGTCGATGGTAACGACGAACCGGCGCGCCTGCTCAGTGCCTTGTCCACCATGCAGGCCAATCTGCGCAAGACCATCGAGCAGATTGCCGGCTCGGCGACGCAACTCGGATCAGCCGCTGAAGAGCTCAGCGCGGTCACCGAGGAAGCGTCCCACGGCCTGCAACAGCAAAACAACGAAATCGAACAAGCAGCGACCGCCGTCAACGAAATGACCGCCGCCGTGGAGGAAGTGGCGCGCAATGCGGTCTCCACCTCCGAGGCGTCCAACCAGTCGACCCAGGCGGCCCGCGAAGGTCGCGACCGGGTGGTGGAAACCGTCGGTGCGATCCAGACCATGACTCTGGATGTGCAAACCACCTCGGCGATGATCGAAGGCCTGGCCGTGCAGGGCCGTGACATCGGCAAGGTGCTGGACGTGATCCGGGCGATTGCCGAGCAGACCAACTTGCTGGCGCTCAACGCTGCTATTGAAGCCGCTCGTGCCGGTGAAGCCGGTCGTGGTTTCGCGGTGGTGGCCGATGAAGTTCGCGCGCTGGCCCATCGCACGGCGCAATCGACCCAGGAAATCGAAAAAATGGTCGCTGGCATCCAGAACGGTACTGGCCAGGCGGTCGAGTCGATGCAGCAAAGCAATCAACGCACTCAAAGTACCCTGGAGATGGCCCGCGCTGCCGGCGTTGCCCTGGAGCAGATCACCCAGTCGATCCACCTGATCAACGAACGCAACCTGGTGATCGCCAGCGCCTCGGAAGAACAGGCGCAAGTTTCGCGGGAAGTGGACCGCAACCTGGTAAACATCCGTGACCTGGCCAGCCAGTCCTCTGCCGGTGCCAACCAGACCAGCGCCGCCAGCCATGAGCTGTCGCGACTGGCGGTGGATTTGAATGCAATGGTGGCGCGGTTTGTGATTTAAGTTAGGGTTTAGGCTGGAGTTCGCGCAACAGGAGAGAGACATGCGCTATTCAGCCTTGACCCAACGTATTGCCGGCGACGGAGCAGCGGCCTGGCAGATTCACTACCGAGCACTGGAGTTGCTGGAGCAGGGCGCCGATGTGGTGCTGTTGTCAGTCGGCGACCCGGACTTCGACACCCCCAAACCGATTGTCCAGGCCGCCATCGACAGCCTGTTGGCCGGCGATACCCATTACTCGGAGGTGCGTGGCAACCGCTCGCTGCGCAACAGCATCGCCCGGCGCCATGTCCGGCGCAGTGGTCAGGCGATTGAGGCCGATCACGTCGTGGTGTTACCCGGTGCGCAATGTGCGGTGTACTCGGTCGCGCAATGCCTGCTGGATCCGGGCGACGAGGTGATCGTCGCCGAACCGATGTATGTGACCTACGAAGGTGTATTCGGCGCCTGCGGGGCCAAGGTGGTTCCGGTGGCGGTGCGTCCGGAGAATGGCTTTCGCGTTGATCCGGTCGACGTTGCAGCGCTGATCACGCCCCGGACCCGGGCGATGTTGCTCAACAGTCCGAACAACCCATCGGGAGCAAGCCTGTCGCTGCCAATCTGGCAGGCACTGGCGCGGCTGTGCATTGAGCACGATTTGTGGCTGATCAGCGACGAGGTCTACAGCGACCTGTTGTACGAAGGCGAGCACATCAGCCCGGCGAGCCTGCCGGGCATGGCCGAGCGCACGGCGACCCTTAACAGTCTGTCCAAATCCCACGCCATGAGCGGCTGGCGGGTCGGCTGGGTGATCGGCCCAAAGCCTCTGACGGAACACCTGATCCATCTGTCGCTGTGCATGCTGTTCGGCTTGCCGGATTTCGTTCAGAAGGCGGCTGAAGTCGCCCTTGATGCCGATTTGCCGGAGCTTGCGCAGATGCGTGACGAGTATCGCCGGCGACGGGATCTGGTCTGTGCACGCCTGGCCGATTGCCCCGGTATCACTGCCGTGACGCCCGACGGCGGTATGTTTGTGATGGTCGATGTTCGTGAAACAGGGCTTGGCGCCCAGGTATTTGCCGAGCGCCTGCTGGAGGGATATGGCGTCTCGGTGCTCGCCGGCGAGGCGTTCGGCCCCAGCGCGGCAGGGCATATCCGGATCGGCCTGGTAGTGGATCAGCAGCGCCTGGCCGAGGCGTGTCGGCGGATAGTGCGGTGCGTGGCGGATTTGCAGGAACAGCGGCCGGTCTGAGTATTGGCGGCGATGGGGCCGGCCTCATCGCGAGCAAGCTCGCTCCTACATTATTGGATCTGCGTCAGACACACATTCGGTGCACACCCAAGATCAACTGTAGGAGCGAGCTTGCTCGCGATAGCGGTGTAACAGGCACCTGATGTCTATCAGACCACCTTCAATCGCTTCTCCCACACCGATCCATTCACCAGGTTCAGCGGCCGCTCGCCGGCCAGTGCCGCCAGCAGATTGTCCACCGCGCAACGGGCCATGGCCTCGCGGGTTTCATGGGTGGCGGAGCCAATGTGCGGCGTCGCCACCACGTTGTTCAGTTGTAACAGCGGCGAGTTGTGTCCCAGTGGTTCGCGTTCGAACACATCCAGCCCGGCCGCGCGGATCTGCCGCTGTTGCAGCGCCTCGATCAGCGCGGCTTCATTGACCACCTTGCCCCGGGAAATGTTGATGAAGATGCTTTCCGGGCGCATCAGCGCAAACTGCTCAGCGCCGATCAGACCTTCGGTTTCGGCCGTCAGTGGCAAGGTCAGGCAAATGAAATCAGCTTGCTGCAATAACTGCGCAAGGCTGCGGTACTGCGCATTGAAGCGCTTCTCCACTGCCGGTTTCGGTGAATGACTGTGATAGATGACCGGCATGCCAAAGCCGAAATGCCCACGTTGAGCCAGCGCCTCGCCGATTCGCCCCATGCCGATGATGCCAAGGGTTTTGCCATGCACGTCGCTGCCAAAATGCATCGGCCCGATGTTTTGATTCCATTGCCCGGCGCGGACCAGACTGGCCAGCTCGACCACTCGCCGGGCCGTCGCCAGGATCAAGGCGAAGCCTGTATCGGCGGTGGTTTCGGTTAACACATCAGGGGTGTTGCTGAGCAGAATATTGCGCCGTGTCAGGTAGTCGATGTCGTAGTTGTCGACGCCCACCGAGACGCTGGCGACGGCTTCCAGCTGTGGCGCCAGATCGAGCAAGTCGGCATCGAGACGCAGGCTGGCTCCGAGTAAACCCTGGGCACTGGGCAAGGCATCGCGCAGACGCCTCAAACCGTCGCTGTCCAGCTTGTCGATCAGGGTTACCTGTGCCTGTTCATGCAAACGGGCCATCAGTTCTGGCGAGAGTTTCTTGTAGAGGACGACGTGCTTTTTCATCGTGTTCACCTTCAGTTCAATTCAGGAGTGTGCGGCCAGAGGACGTCTTGGCGAGACCTTGGGCTGCGCCCGGTCACTGGCTCCCGGTTTGAGGAAAATCGTCAGCACTACCGACAGCAGCAACGCGCCGCTCATCAACAGATAGGAAGCACCGGGCGAACCGGTGGAGCTGTTCAGGTAACCGACCAGATAAGAGCCGCCGAAAGAACCAAGGGCGCCCATGCTGTTGATCAAGGCCATGGCGCCACCGGCAACGTTGGCCGGGAGGATTTCCGGGACGATGGCGAAAAACGGTCCATAAGGCGCGTACATGCAGGCCCCGGCGATTACCAATAAGGCGTATGACCACCAGAAATGTTCGGCGCCCAGGGCGTAGGAGCCATAGAACGCCACGGAAGCGATCAGCAGCGGCGGCCAGACGAAGCGCTTGCGCCGTTGAATTTTGTCCGAGCCCCACGACACCACGAGCATCGCAATCACCGCAGCCAGATACGGTAATGCCGACAGCCAGCCGGCCTCGATCATGTCCATCTGTGCCGCGTGCTTGAGAATCGACGGCAGCCACAGCACGAAACCATAGACACCAATGCTCCAGCAGAAAAACTGCAGCGCGAGGATGATCACCTTCGGCGAACGGAAGGCCTCGGCGTAGTTTTTCACCGCTTTGATCCCGACCTGTTCGGCGGCCAGCGCACTGTGCAGGTCCTGCTTTTCGGTATCGCTGAGCCACGTGGCCTGGGCCGGACGATCATCGGCCAGACGCCACCAGATAAATGCCCAGAGCACTGCCGGCAGGCCTTCGATGATGAACATCCAGCGCCAGCTGAAGTGCTGCACCAGATAGCCGGACACCACCGACATCCAGAGCATGGTCACCGGGTTGCCGAGGATCAGAAAGGTGTTGGCTCGCGAGCGTTCGGCGCGGGTGAACCAGTGGCAGAGATAAACCAGCATCGCCGGCATCACTGCCGCTTCGACCACCCCGAGCAAGAAGCGGATGACGATCAGCATGTAAGCGTTGGAGACGATCCCGGTCAGTGTCGCCAGGGTGCCCCAGAGAATCAGACTGACGAAAATCAGCTTCTTCACGCTGTGCTTTTGCGCGTAGATCGCCCCCGGTATCTGGAAGAAAAAGTATCCGAGGAAAAACAGTGCGCCGAGTAACGACGACAGTCCCGGCGTGATCATCAGGTCGGCGGCCATCCCGGAGGCCGCGGCAAAGCCGTAATTGGCCCGGTCCAGATACGCCAGGCTATAGGTGATGAACACAATGGGCATGATGTACCACCAGCGGCGGGTGGCGAGTTTGGACGTTTGCATGATGTTGCTCCTGAGCTTGTTGTTTTTGTCGCAGCAGGTAACGGGGTTGTTTCAAGTTTTACAGTGACTGGTATGGCCTCTTCGCGGGCAATCGAGGGCAATTGATAATTCGGCACGTGTCGGCAACCCCTCCATATCCCCGCGGCTCTGCACCGCACGACTGCCAATCCAGTTGGCGCGTTGCACCGCGTCGCTAAAGCTGTCGTTCTCCAGCAGCGCGCTGATAAGGCCCACTGCAAAACCATCACCGGCACCGACGGTATCGACGACGTTTTCGACCGGCACGGCCTCGACAAAACCCTGATCCTGACGGGTACGGTAGTAAGCGCCGTGAGCGCCGAGCTTGATCGCCACCGCTTCAGCGCCGTGGTCCAGATAGAACGCGGCAATGTCGGCCGGGTCTTCGAAGCCGGTGAGCAAGCGACCTTCACTCAACCCCGGCAATACCCAGTGGGCGAGGGCGGCCAGCTTGTTTATTTCAGTGATCATTTGTTGTTCGCTGGCCCACAAGGCCGGCCGCAAGTTGGGATCGAAGGAAACGCTGCGCCCGGCCGCACGCATTTGCGTCATCAGCTCGCGAGACAGTTCGCGGGCCGTGGCCGACAACGCCGGCGGAATGCCCGTCGCATGCAGGTGACGGGCTTGTAGCAGTTGTGGACGGATCGCTTCGATCGACAGATGACTGGCGGCCGAACCCCGGCGGAAGTACTCCACTTGCGGATCACGGCCGTCGTCTTCGCGGGATTTGAGTTGAAAACCGGTCGGGTGCAGCGGATCGACTTCGACATGGGCGCAGTTGATACCCTCGGATTGCAGCGTATCGACCACAAAACGCCCCAGGGAATCAGCGCCGACCCGGCTCAGCCAGGCCACGTTGAACCCCAGCCGCGACAGGCCGATGGCGACGTTGCTGTCAGCCCCGGCGATGCGTTTGTGAAAGTGCCCGACCTGCGCCAGATCACCGGTTTGCTCGGCGACGAACATGGCCATGGTTTCGCCGAACGACAGAATATCGATCTCAGACATGGGCGCTCTCCAGCCGTGACTGACCCAGTCGGGCCAGGACAGCGACATGCTCGGTGGTCAATTGCAGCAAGTCATCGGCTTGCAACGGGTATTCCGCCGCCCGGGTTACGCCTTGGGTCATGTGCTGTAGCAGCTGCTCCCATAGATGCAGGTCGCCGGGGCCGGGCGGTATCGACACCAACTTGCTGTCGGCCCTGCGCGTGACAGCCTTGCAATGCACGTAACCTACATGGCGGCCCAGCAAGCGTGCGGCGGTGGCGGCTGATTGGTCCTGCCATTGCCAGTTGCCGATGTCGAAGGTCATCTGCACCGGCAGCTTGTGTTGCTCGACCTGGGCGAAGAACCGTTGGAACGGCTCGATGCGTCCGCCCTGCAAGGTCTGATCGTTTTCCACCAGCAACTGGACCGGATGCAGTGCCAGGCAGGACGCAAGTCTGTGCAGGTCGCTGTTGTCGGTGAAGTAACCCAGGGACACTTTCAGCCATCGTGCGCCGAAGGACTGTGCCCGTTTCAGGGTCGCGGCCAGTAGTGGGTTGGGTTGCGACTGCCCGGCCACCCAGAGTTCCAGCGGCGAAGAAAACACCGCCTCAAGTCCCTGTTGTTCGATGGCTCGGGTCAGTTCGCGCGGGTCTTCGGCGGTGAGCAGTTCTTCACGCCACTCGATGCGCCTGGCTCCGGCGCTGGCCAGCAACTCGACGAATGCCAGTTGCCCGCGTTGCCGAACCAGCTCGGCGCCGTAGCTGGAAAGGCTGATGGAAACGGGTGATTGATTCATGGTTATCGACCTCTGAAACCGGTTTCATTTTTGTTCAAAAAAAGGTTCAAAAAATTTGAATGATGCTGATCGGATATTTGTGTTGTCTGTGAGGGCCTCTTCGCGAGCAAGCTCGCTCCTACAAGGACAGCGCTGAACCTGTAGGAGCAGCCGGTCGACGCTCGATTGCTCGCGAAGAGGCCTGTCAGTCAGCAAACCCCTCGCGTCGAGCCTCGAACAATCAACTGCGCCGGATAATCCAGCGTCCGTACCGGCCCGTCATCCCCGCGCAATCGCTTGAGCAAACAGTCAAATGCACTGGCGCCGATGGCTTCGGTGGGCTGGGCGAGGGCGGTGATTCCGCTGCCCACCAGCGGGTACCAGTCCAGATCATCCAGGGCGATCAAGCCCACATCCTCGAACAGCCCGCAACCCAGCTCACGCAGCGCGCGGGTGCTGGCCAGCGCAGCAATGCCGTTGGCGCAGAACAGGGCTTTCGGGCCGGGGCCGGGCGTGGCGAGAAAGGCTTGCAGGCGTGCGGTCAGCTCGGCACCGGTCTCAACAACCCTGCCGAGCAGGGCCGGGCGCTGCGCGATCTCGGCGGTGAAGCTGCTGACCCGTTCGATCCGCGAGCTGGTGCCGTCATAGGGTTCGCTGACCATCAACACATCGCGATAACCTTGTTGTTCAAGGTGCGTGAGGGCGGTGTGGACCGCGGCGGGGTTATTCAGGCCGACCAGATCGCTGTGCAACTGGTCGACCTTGCGATCTACCAGCACCATGGGCATTTCATCGTGCAGTTCGCGTAATTGGTCCAGGTGATGGCCGAGGGTGTTCACGATCAGGCCTTCGATGTTGTAGGAGCGCAACGCCGCCAAATGCTGACGTTCCTGCTCGTCATCGCGGTCGGTGTTGCACACCACAAGGCTGTAGCCGTGCTGACGGCAGGCGGTTTCCACGCCATGCATCACGGCAATCGAATAAGGGTTACGGATATCGGCCACCAGCATTCCGATCAGGCGGGTGCGCCCGCGTTTCAGTCCTCGGGCCATCTGGTTCGGGCGATAACCCAGCTCGCTGATCGCCTGTTCGATGCGCAAGGCAATGGCATCGGAGAGCAAGGCGCGGTCTTCGCCGATAAAGCGTGACACGCTGGCCTTGGAGACCCTGGCGCGTTCGGCGACATCGAGCATGGTGACGCGGCTGCGTTGGGCGGCGGAAAAACTGTTCACGGTGTACGACCTTCTTATTGGAATTATTGGGAAGCAGCGGTCATGAGACTTCGCTGAAACCGGTTTCAGGAGACACCAGAACCTGATAGGTCGTCAAGAGGGGGAAGGAAAGGAATAAAAAAATTGTGGCGGTGGCGAGGGGGCAAGCCCCAATGCCCTGTAGGAGCACAATGCTGTTCAGTTAAGCGAACGCAGCTTTTTGTAGGAGCCGAGCTTGCTCGCGATATGGACGTTAACGATGATGCGTGTTTTCTGAATAAACGCGCCGCCCTTGAGCCCATCGTCGGAACGCCGCCCGGACCAATCGAGCGTCGACCGGCTGTTACAACAAAGCCTCCCCGCCACAATGGGTTCCAGGAAACCCGCGTAAATACTCGAACAGTGCCTCGTAAAGCTTATCAACTTCAACGGCAAGACCACGCGCCCGCAAGCAGCCGTGGATCAGGCCCTGACCTTGATACAGCAGGGCCGGTGTGGCAGCGGCATTCAGCCGATCACTGAAACATACGCCGTCATCGCGTAATGGATCGAACTGCGCCACTGCGATAAACGCTGGTGGCAGACGGCTGAAGTCGTTTGCCAGTAACGGCATGGCATAGGGCGAACGCTGCGTTGGACCCGGTAAATACAGCGCGTGATAGCAATCCAGATCGTTGGTGCTGAGTAACGGCGCATCGGCGCATTCACTGCGTGACGGCAAACTCGCATCGCCGCCCAGCCCTGGATAGATCAGCACCTGCGCAGCAGGTAACGGCTCATGGGCGTCTCGTAACGCCAGGCACAACGCGGCAGCGAGATTGCCACCGGCGCTGTCTCCAACCACAACGCGCCGTTCAAGGTCCAGTTGAAACGGGCAACCATCACTGTCCAGCGCTCGCCACACCGCCAGACAATCGTTAAAGGCTGCCGGGAACGGATGCTCTGGAGCCAGCCGATAATCCACCGCCAGCACCAGCACCTGAAGTCGGGCTGCCAGTTCGGCGGTTATGAAGTCGTGGGAGTCCAGGTCACCAACGACCCAGCCGCCGCCGTGCACGTAGACGATGCACGGCCAGCCATCGGTGGGCATCGCAGTGGTCGGGCAGTAAGCGCGCACCGGTACGTCATTCAGACGCAACTCCGTCACGGCCAACCCCGCAGGCCGGGGCGGGGTGAACGCCCGGCACATGCGGCTATAAGCTTCGCGTAGACCTTTAAGACTGCTATCCAGGCTATTGAAACTCAAGGTTTTTCCGACGAATGCCAGGAGTTCGGGAGAGAGCGGGTAATCGGTCATACGGCACTCGGTTGGGCGTCAAGGTTTCAGACTGGCCTGTACGGTAGCGACGCCATCCTTACCATCCACACTGGTCACACCCGCCAGCCAGCGTTGCAGATCCTCCGGGTGATCGCGCAGCCATTGCTTGGCCACATCTTGAGGCGCCTTGCGGGCCATGATCGGCACCATCAACTGGCTTTCCTGCGCGGCGGTAAAGGTCAGGTTTTCCAGCAGGCGGTTGACGTTCGGGCAACGCTGGGCGTAGTCCGGTGCGGTCACGGTGGAGACCGTCGCGGCGCCTTCGTTGGGGCCATAGACGTCCTCGCTGCCGGTCAGATAGGTCATCTTCATGTTGATGTTCATCGGGTGTGGGGTCCAGCCGACGAACACCACGAACTCTTTGTGATTCACCGCACGCTGGACCGCGGCAAGCATCCCGGCTTCACCGGACTCGATCAGTTTGAAGCCACCGAGGCCAAAGTGATTGGTCTCGATCATCGTCTTGATGGTGGTATTGGCGCCACTGCCGGGTTCGATGCCGTAGATCTTGCCGCCTAGCTGGTCTTTGAATTTGGCGATATCGGCGAAGGTTTTCAGCCCCGCAGCCGCAACGTACTCAGGCACTGCCAAGGTGGCCTGGGCATCGGCCAGGCTGGGTTTGTCCATGACCTTGAGCTGATTGGCGGCGACAAAGGGGGCGATGTTCTGATCCATCGCCGGTTTCCAGTAACCGAGGAAGATGTCCAGCCGCTTGTCACGAATACCGGCGAAGACGATTTGCTGCACGGCGCTGGTCTGTTTGCTGTCGTAGCCAAGGCCGGTGAGCAGCACGTCGGCCATCCCACTGGTGGCGATCACGTCCGTCCAGTTGACCACGCCCATGCGCACGGTTTTGCAGGAGGCCGCTTCGCTGGCCATGACGCTGGCACTGAGCAGTGCGGTGCCGGAGAGAATCAACAGACAACGGTTGAACAGTCTTTTCATGTGAGAAGTCTCGCTCGGCAGGTCGTTTATTGTGAGGTTCGGCGTCTTCGTGCGCCGTGCCATCACCTTACGCAGCCCGTCAGACGTCAAAGCGTCCTGCGGCGACCGGATTTTGCACTGCGGCGACCAGTAGCTTGAACCAGAAGGCCTGAGTAAGGCGATTTCGCTCTGCGAATAGCAGAGAGGATTGAGGAACGCCACTAACAGATCTGTTAGTGGCGCCGCACGTATCAATGGCCTGTAATGATCACGCAGCGAGGCTCCTCGACAGGAGCGTCATTCACAAGGAGATAGAAAGATGAACTCCGTCGACGAAGCGGCGCTCCATCTTCAGTGCCCGACTGCAGTGGACGCAAGTGGCGAGCCGGAGCGTTCACAGGTCACGGCCACACTCGCTGCAGACCAGACACAACCACGTAACCTGAGTAACCCGGGGAGAAGTTTTTCCGAGGCCTGGTTGACATGGGATGCTCCCGTCGACTCGTCAGGTCTGCTTGATTACGAAATCACCTGTCCGGGGCGGGATCCTGTTCGTACCACTGCGCGTGACCACATTGCCAGAAACCTGGTACCTGAAGTTGCATACCAGTTTCGGGTTCAGCCCCGCAGAACGGCGGATAAACCTCCTGCACTTTCGCAGTCGATCACCGTCGTGACCCACGATAGAGCACCCCCTACCAAACCGAAAGGGCTCAAGGCCACAGGGCTGACAGCCGATAGCGCAACGCTGAGTTGGGCTGCGTCAACCAGCAATAGCGGGGAGATCCGCTACAGGGTTTATCTTAATGGTTCCCTCATCGCGGAGACCAGCCAACTCCATTTCACTATCTCGCACCTGCGAAATTTTACCGACTTTCACGTTAAGGTTCGTGCAGTCAATACCTCTGGCATGTCGCCCGCCTCCGTACCCGCCTCGGTCACGTTCAAAACCTTGTTGCGTGCGCCGATATTACGGTTTAGCCAAAGTAACGGGCTCGGCAGGCTGGCCTGGGCTCCGAATTACTGGAAGTTCCCGACTCATGAGATATCCATCAATGGCAAAAACTTCACCACAGGTCCTGGCCGCTTGGGTTACAACTTTAGACTGACCGATCTATCGCCTGGTCCTGTCCCGCACCACTTCAAATTCGAGGCCCGCGCTCAAGTTGATGGCGTCTTCTCGGAAGTGAGCACACTGGAAGCGACGGTGTATGACGTTGTGCCCCCGAGTCAACCCGGCACCCCCATTGTCAGTGATTTAACAGACACTTCGGCGACACTGACCTGGGAGCCGTCGAGCGACAATGAAGGTGTGACCAAATATATGGTTCGCGTAGATGGGGTTCCGAATGGGAGTACCCCGGATGCTAAATACACTTTTACCGACTTGAGCAGCGGTACCTACTATTTCGTCACCGTGCGCGCAGGGGATGAGGCGGGAAATAAATCTCTTCCCAGTGAGATCAGGTTCAAAACCACAGGGCCATCGTCCCACCGTCGGCCCCTTGCGCCAGACGTAAGTATCATTGCCAAGACATCCACTTCAGCCCTGCTGGAGTGGTCATTCAAGGAGGACAAATCTCCCGAGGCTCTCATTAGAGGTGCAAGCATCATGATCAATGGTGAGTACCACGACCCTGTAATAGCTCCTTTTAAATCTAAACATTTGAACAACCTGATCCCTGACATTGAATATTCAATTGCAGTGTCTGCTTTTGAGTTTCCTGGGCAGTTCTCCGAACCGACTACCCTTGTCTATGAACCCAAGGACGTCACGCCGCCCAGTGTTCCGGGAAAATTGCGTAAAATTGCCTCGACATCTGATTCAGTGACGCTGACCTGGGATGAATCAACGGACGACATCGGTATGCATGGTTATGTTATCTACGATAATTTCGAGTATTGCGACGAGACACTAGCTACCCAGTATACCGCCGTCGATTTGTTTCCCGGTGTGCACTTATTTCAGGTACGTGCTTTGGATCTTTCCGGGAATGCCTCCGAGCCGGCCGTAATACTCGTTGTAATCAAAAAATAATTTTCGGCGCAGTGAGGCGTTCATTCAGCGGTGGTGTCTTCCCTCCATTCTCCTTGGTCGAAAAACTGCACGCACTCTTTCACCCAAACAACCCCGCCGCGATATTGATCGAGAAACCCAATATCGCGGTGTTGAACAAAAAGCCGATCAGCGACTGCGCCAGGACGATCTTGCGCAGCCCCCGTGTAGCGATCCCGACGTCCGAGGTTTGCACCGCGACGCCGATGGTGAAGGAGAAATACAGGAAGTCCCAGTAGTTGGGGTTCACCAGGCCCTCGGCAAAGCGCAGGGCCGGTTCCTTGCCGCCCCAGGTGTAATAAAGCCGTGCGTAATGCACGCTGAAAATGACCCCGATCAGCAGCCACGAGCCGATCACCGTCAACCCGGTGAAGCCGTAGCGCAAGAGTTTGTGGGTGGTGTCCAGGTCTTTGCTGCCGGCCAGTTCGAAGGTAATAGCCGCGAGGCTGGCAATCGCTGCGATGCACACCAGCAACAGCACCAGCCCGGCATTTTCGTCTTCGACCTCGGCGATCCGTTTCACGTCATCGGCCCGTGAACGCACGGTGAGCCAGAACATCAGCGCCAGGTAAGTCCAGACCCCGGCGTTCCAGCCAAAGAGGGTTTTGCTGATAACCGAATCGGCGGGAGCCAGAATGCTGACCACCACACCCAGCAGGGCAGCGGCGGTCAAACGAGGATGGGTGCGGACCAGGTGCGGCATGGTTGTTCTCTGCGGCGGGGCTTTGACGAACCTTAGCATGTGGCTGGACGCAGAGACCTGTAGAAGCTGCCGAAGGCTGCGTTCGGCTCGGTCCGCGCTCGGGCGAAGCAGTCGTAAAAGGTGCGACCGAGATCCTCCTGAAAGACCCCGATCACCGATTTGCGACCGCTGCGCGCTCGAACGCAGGCTTCGCCAGCTGCTACAAAAAGCGGCTCAATCCGCCTTATGCCGCTTCTTCACAAGCTTCATCACCACCACAAAAAACACTGGCACGAACACCACCGCCAGGGTCGCGGTGATCATCCCGCCGATGACTCCGGTGCCGATGGCTTGCTGGCTGGCGGAACTTGCGCCTGTAGCAATAGCCAGCGGCACCACGCCAAGGATGAACGCCAGCGAAGTCATGACGATAGGTCGTAATCGCAGGCGTGCGGCTTGCACCGTGGCATCGATCAGGTCGTGGCCTTCGTCATACAGGCTCTTGGCGAACTCAATGATCAGGATCGCATTCTTCGCCGACAGACCAATGATGGTGATCAGCCCGACCTTGAAGAACACGTCGTTAGGCATCCCCCGCAATGTCACCGCCAGCACCGCACCGAGCACGCCCAGCGGCACCACCAACAATACCGACGTCGGAATCGACCAACTCTCGTACAGCGCCGCCAGGCACAGGAACACAATCAGCAACGACAGTCCGAGCAGGATCGGTGCCTGGGCGCCGGAAAGGCGCTCCTGCAACGACAATCCGGTCCATTCCTGGCCCAGGCCCGCGGGCAGTTGCGCCACCAGCCGCTGGATTTCTTCCATGGCTTCACCGGTGCTGTGACCCGGTGCCGGTTCCCCGGAAATGCTGATGGCCGGATAACCGTTGTAGCGCGTCAACTGCGCCGGGCCCTGAGTCCAGTTGGCCTGGACGAAGGCCGACAGCGGCACCATTTTTTCGGCGTTGTTACGCACGTGGATGTTCAGCAAGTCCGCCACCTGACTGCGTTGATCGCCTTCAGCTTGCACCACCACCCGTTGCATCCGGCCCTGATTGGGGAAGTCATTGATGTAAGCCGAGCCCACTGCGGTGGACAGCACATTGCCAATATCGGCAAAGGAGATGCCCAAGGCGTTGGCCTGCTTGCGGTCGACTTGCAGTTGCACTTGCGGCGCTTCAGCCAAGGCGCTTTCCCGGACGTTGGCCAGAATCGGGCTTTTCTCGGCCGCAGCCAGCAGTTCGGTACGCGCTTGCATCAGCGCGGCATGGCCGACGCCGCCACGGTCTTGCAGACGGAACTCGAAACCGCTGGAGGTACCGAGACCGTCCACTGGCGGCGGCAGCACCGCGTAAGCCACCGCATCCTTGACCTTGCTGAGGGCGATGTTGGCCCGGTCAGCGATTGAGGCGGCCGAGTCGTCGCTGCCACGCTCTGACCAGTCTTTGAGCGTGGTGAAGGCCAGCGCCGCGTTCTGCCCGCTGCCGGAGAAGCTGAAACCGAGGATCACCGTGCTGTCGCCCACTCCGGGCTCGGTGGCGTTGTGCGCTTCGATCTGCTCCACCACCTGCACCGTGCGGTTCTTGCTCGCTCCGGGTGGCAACTGGATGTCGGTGATGGTGTAACCCTGGTCTTCCACCGGCAGGAACGAGGAGGGCAGGCGACTGAAACACAGCCCCAGGCCGATCAACAGCACGCCGTAGATCAACAGATAGCGACCGCTACGTTTGAGCGCGTAGACCACCGTGCGTTGATAGCCGTCGCTCAGTTGCTCGAAGCGTCGGTTGAACCCACCGAAGAACCCGCCCCTGGCGTGATGTTCACCCTTGGCGATCGGCTTGAGCAACGTGGCGCACAGCGCCGGGGTCAAGGTCAGGGCGAGGAACGCCGAGAACAGAATCGAGGTGGCCATCGACAGTGAGAACTGCTGGTAGATCACCCCCACCGAGCCCTGCATGAACGCCATCGGGATAAACACCGCCACCAGCACCAGGGTGATGCCGATGATTGCGCCGGTTATCTGCTTCATCGCCTTGCGCGTTGCCTCTTTGGGCGACAGGCCCTCGGTGGCCATGATCCGCTCGACGTTCTCTACCACCACGATGGCGTCGTCCACCAGGATGCCGATGGCCAGTACCATGCCGAACATGGTCAGCACGTTGATCGAGAAACCCAGCGCCAGCATGGTCGCAAAGGTACCCATCAGCGCCACCGGCACCACCAGCGTCGGGATCAGCGTGTAGCGGATGTTTTGCAGGAACACAAACATCACCGCAAACACCAGCAACATCGCTTCGCCCAAGGTGTAGATCACTTTGGTGATCGAGACTTTGACGAACGGGGACGTGTCATAGGGGATCTTGTACTCCACGCCGAGCGGGAAATACCGTGCCAGTTCGTCCATCTTCGCCCGCACCAGCGTCGCGGTGCTCAAGGCGTTGGCACCCGGCGACAGCTGCACGCTGACAGCGGTCGACGGCTTGCCGTTCAGGCGGGTGGAGAATTGGTATTCCTGGCTGCCGACCTCGACCCGGGCAACGTCGCCGATACGCACGCTCGAACCGTCGGGATTGGCCCGCAGCACGATGTCGGCGAATTCTTCGGGCGTCGACAACTGGCCTTTGACCAGCACCGTCGCAGTGATTTCCTGAGTCGAACGGGTCGGCAAGTCACCGATGCTTCCGGCCGAGACCTGGGCGTTCTGGGCGGCAATCGCGGCGCTGATATCGGCCGGGGTCAGGTTGAAGCCAATCAGCTTCTGCGGATCGATCCAGATTCGCATGGCTCGTTCGGCACCATACAGTTGCGCTTTACCGACGCCATCCAGGCGGCGTATCTCATTCATCACGTTGCGCGCCAGGTAATCGCTGAGCGCCACATTGTCGAGCTTGCCGTCACTGGAGGTCAGGGTGATCAACAGCAGGAAGCCGGCCGAAACTTTTTCGACCTGCAAGCCCTGCTGGGTGACCGATTGTGGCAGGCGCGGCTCCACCGCTTTAAGGCGGTTTTGCACGTCGACCTGGGCCATTTCCGGGTTGGTGCCGGGCTGGAAGGTCGCGGTGATGGTGGCGCTGCCCAGGCTGCTCTGGGACTCGAAGTACAGCAAGTGGTCAGCGCCGTTGAGCTCCTGCTCGATCAGGCTGACCACGCTTTCGTCCACCGTTTGCGCCGATGCGCCGGGGTAGGTGGCGTGGATTTCGACTTTCGGCGGCGCGACGTTGGGGTACTGCGCCACTGGCAATTGCGGAATGGCCAGGGCGCCGGCCAGCAGGATAAACAACGCGACCACCCAGGCGAATATCGGGCGGTCGATAAAGAATTGCGGCATGGGAGGTGCGTCCTGGGGGCTGTTGCTAGCTACTGGCCAGAAACCTGGGCGAGTGGAAGAGGGGTGTCGTCGATCTGCACTTTCTCGCCGGGGCGAGCATGTTGCAGGCCTTCGATGACAATGCGGTCGCCCGGTTTCAGGCCGTTGGTGACAATCCAGCGATCCTTCTGCACCTGACCAAGCTGCACCGGTTCCTGACTGACCCGCTGCTCGGCGTCCACCAGCAGCACCTGAGCGATACCGGCGCTGTCACGCAGGATGGCCCGTTGCGGCACGCTGATGCCTTGTGGGTTGACCGCTTGCTCCAGACGTACGCGGATGAAGCTGCCCGGCAGCAGATCGAGGTCCGGATTGGGGAACTCGCTGCGCAGGATGATCTGGCCGGTGCTCGGGTTGACGCTGATGTCGGCAAACAGCAATTTGCCTGGCAGCGGGTAAAGGCTGCCGTCGTCCTGAATCAAGGTGGCGCGGGCCTGATCCTGCCCGACCTGCTGCAACTGCCCGGCGCGGAAGGCGCGGCGCAGGTCGTTCAGCTCACGGGTCGACTGGGTCAGATCGGCGTGGATCGGGTCCAGTTGCTGGATCAGCGCCAGCGGTGTGGTTTCGTTCTGCCCGACCAGTGCGCCCTCTGTGACCAGTGCCCGGCCAATTCGTCCGGAAATCGGCGCGGTGACCGTGGCGTAGCCCAGGTTCAGTTTGGCCCGTTGTACCGCGGCCTGATTGGCCGCTACATCGGCAGCCGTCTGCCGGACGCTGGCTCGGGCGTTGTCGTAATCCTGGCCGCTGATGGCGTTGCCTTCGACCAGCTGGCTGTAACGCTGCTCCTGCAAGCGTGCCTGGAATGCATTGGCCTCGGCCTTGCGCAGGCTGGCCAGGGCGCTGTCGAGGTCGGCCTTGAACGGCGCCGGGTCGATGCGAAACAGCACGTCGCCTTTGTTGACGTCGGAACCTTCACGGAACGTGCGTTGCAACACGACGCCGGCCACCCGTGCCCGCACTTCGGCAATCCGCGGCGCGGCGATCCGTCCGCTCAGTTCGCTGCTGATAGACAGTGGCTGCGCCTGGAGGGTTTCGATCCGGACCGTGGCCAGCGGTGGCTGTTCTTCGGCGGTGGAGGACTTGTCACAAGCGCTCAGCGTTAATGCCAGTGTAATCAGGCCAAGCTTTGCAAACAGGTTCTTTGACATGTGAATACCCCAATAATGACTCAGGCATGCTACGGGTAGCCGTCGGGGGTAGCGGTGAAGCTTTGTAGGTGCTCTGTGAAATTGTGTGAAGGTTTTGCTCGCGGGTGCGGCAGGGCGTATATCCTTTGCGACCGCTTCGCGGTCGATCGCGGGCAAGCCTCGCTCCTACGGTTTTGCACCGTTCCTGTAGGAGCGAGGCTTGCCCGCGAAGACGGACTAACAGTCACCACAGCACTTTCTGGAAACACCCATGCCCAACATCCTCCTGGTCGAAGACGACACCGCGCTCTCGGAACTAATCGCCAGCTACCTGGAACGCAATGGCTATCAGGTCAGTGTGATCAGCCGCGGCGATCAGGTGCGTGAGCGTGCGCGAGTCAATCCACCGGATCTGGTGATCCTCGACCTGATGCTGCCGGGCCTCGACGGGCTGCAAGTCTGCCGCTTGCTGCGGGCCGATTCGGCGACGTTGCCGATTCTGATGCTGACCGCCCGCGACGACAGCCACGATCAGGTGCTGGGCCTGGAAATGGGCGCCGACGATTACGTCACCAAGCCCTGCGAGCCGCGTGTGCTGCTGGCGCGGGTGCGGACCTTGCTGAGGCGCAGCAGTCTCAGCGAGCCGCAAACGGCCAGCGACCGTATTTTGATGGGCAACCTGTGCATCGATTTGTCGGAACGCAGCGTGACCTGGCGTGAGCAACTGGTGGAGCTGTCCAGCGGCGAGTACAACCTGCTGGTGGTGCTGGCCCGACATGCCGGTGAAGTCCTGAGCCGCGATCAGATCCTGCAACGCCTGCGTGGCATCGAGTTCAACGGCACCGACCGCTCGGTGGACGTGGCCATCTCCAAGCTGCGGCGCAAGTTCGACGATCACGCCGGTGAAGCACGCAAAATCAAAACGGTGTGGGGCAAGGGTTACTTGTTCAGTCGTTCCGAGTGGGAATGCTGAGCCGATGCTGAGAACGCTGATTCGGTTGTACCTGATCACCATCGTCACCTTCAGCGCGGCGATTTACCTGATCCCGGACCTGGTGATCAAGGTTTTCCATGAGCGCTTTGTGAACTACAACCTGGACCAGTCCCGCGGTCTGCAAAACCTGATCGTCAAACAGTTTCACGCAGTGCCGGCCGAGCAATGGCAGGCGTTGGCAACCGAAATGGATCAGCAGTTCCGGCCGTTGCAGGTGGCGTTGGTGCGCAACGACGACCCGGACTTCAGCGCCTACGAAACCGAGCGTTTGCAGCGTGGCGAGAAAGTGGTCCGTCTGGGCGATTGGGGCTGGCGCACGTTAGCCGTAGCGCCGCTGGATGAGCAGAGGGTGGTCAAGCTGATCGTTCCGCCGGACCCATTGGACGTCAACTTGCTGTACTGGAGCATGAACGTGCTGATCGTCGCAGCGTTGCTGGCCTGCCTGCTGTTCTGGCTACGTGCGCACTGGCGTGATCTGGAACGTATGAGAGGCACCGCCGAGCGCTTCGGCAAGGGCCATTTGAGTGAGCGCACGCAAATCCCGGCCAGCTCCAATATCGGTAGCCTGGCCAATGTGTTCGACACCATGGCCGGTGATATTGAAAACCTGCTCAACCAGCAACGCGATCTGCTCAACGCCGTGTCCCATGAACTGCGCACGCCGCTCACCCGGCTCGACTTCGGCCTGGCGCTGGCGCTTTCCGACGACTTGCCGGCGGCCAGCCGCGAGCGCTTGCAGGGGTTGGTAGCGCATATCCGCGAGCTGGATGAGCTGGTGCTGGAGCTGCTGTCCTACAGCCGCCTGCAAAATCCGGCACAGATGCCTGAACAGGTGGAGGTGTCCCTCGATGAGTTCATCGACAGCATTCTGGGTAGCGTCGATGAGGAGCAGGAGTCCCCGGACATCGTGATCGATGTCCTGCTGCATGGCATGCTTGAGCGCTTTACCCTCGACCCGCGGTTGACCGCTCGGGCGATCCAGAATTTGTTGCGCAATGCCATGCGCTATTGCGAGCGGCGGATTCAGGTGGGGGTTGAGGTATGCCCCAAAGGCTGCAAAATCTGGGTCGACGACGACGGCATCGGCATTCCCGACAGCGAGCGCGAACGGATCTTCGAACCCTTCTATCGACTGGACCGCAGCCGCGACCGCGCCACCGGAGGCTTTGGCCTGGGCCTGGCCATCAGCCGCCGGGCGCTGGAAGCCCAGGGCGGGACCCTTACGGCCGAGACTTCACCGCTGGGCGGGGCGCGATTCAGGTTGTGGTTGCCGGTGCTGGAGTGAACAACCTTATTCCAGTGCCGGGTTACTGATCGTTCCCATGCTCCGCGTGGTAACGCATCCAGTGACGCTCTGCGTCACAGCCGGACGGAAGTGTCCAGGGCGGCATTCCTTTGCTGCGCGTGGGAACGATCAAAACCTTGACCCCAGGATCTCTCACAAAAACGCCGTCGCACTCTCCACATCGTTCGCGGTGATCAACCGCACGCCCGCCGTTTGCATCCGTTGCGTGGCAGCGGCCAGTGAGCCGTCCCTGTCAATCGCTCTGCAGGCATCCACCACTACAAAGGCGTTGAACCCGGCCGCTCGCGCATCGAGTGCCGAATACATCACACAAAAATCCAGCGCCAGTCCGACCATATAGACCGTGTCGATCCCGCGCGCTTTCAGATAACCGGCCAGTCCGGTGGTGGTTGTGCGATCGGCTTCGACAAAGGCCGAATAGCTGTCGATGTCAGGGTTGCAGCCTTTGCGGATGATCAGTTGCGCGTGGGGCAGATTCAAGTCGGCGTGAAGCTCGGCACCGTGGCTGGCTTGCAGACAGTGATCGGGCCAGAGTGTTTGCGCACCGTAAGGCAGCTGAACACTGTCGTAAGGCTTGCACCCCGGGTGGCTGGAGGCGAACGAGGCATGTCCGGCCGGGTGCCAGTCCTGAGCGATGACCACTTGTTTGAAGTGGCTGGCAATGCGATTGATCAGCGCAACAATCACATCCCCTTCGGGCACCGCCAGTTGGCCGCCGGGAATAAAGTCGTTCTGCACGTCGATGACCAACAGCACGCTGCGATTGCGGGGTGTACCGAGTGATTTCCATTGAACCGTGGTGGTTGTCATGCCGGGATCCTCCCTGGAACTAAGATGCCAAGCATAGTGCCAACTGTGATCAAGCGCTGAATCGGCTTCTAAATAGCTGCGCCATGGCCTCAAGCTCCGCTGTCGGGTTATGGCCGATGACCATGTAGGCGTGATCGGTTTCGGACCAGTAGACGATATTCATCCCGCGCCGTTGCTCTTGCGCGGGAGGGCGAGTGGCGTTTTTTGAGCGGGTGATGCACAGCGCCAACGGACCGTGGATCGGGTCCAGGTATGTGATCTGGGCAATCGGCACACCATCGTATTGGAGTAACTGCGCGCGTTTGAGTACAGGTCGCGGTAGCACCAGTTGTGCCGGTTCCAGTGCCAGTCCCAGGCGCTGGTCGATGGTTTTTAACTGTGCGCGTTGAGACGCTTCGTCGTCGGGCAGGTTGTCCAGGGTTTGCGGGGTGTAGAGGGCCATGTAGTCGGCCACCAATCCACGCCAGTTGGTTTCAACCTTGGGCGTGGATCCGAGAAACAGCCGATCGGCCGCGATGCCTGCAACCAGAAAACCTGCCGCAGCCGCGATGAAATGGCGTCGGCTCAACGCAGCGCTGGTCGCCGGCGACGGCAAGATGTTGAGTATTGCGGCCAGCCGGTCCCGGGGCGCCTGATCGAGTAAATCCGCATAGACGCTCTGGAAGGGCAGATCACTGCGCGACAGCCACTCAAGACGCTGTTCCAGGGTTGCGTCGTTAGCCAGTGCAGAATCGACCCGGTCCCGATCCTCGGCACTCAGCTGACCGTCGAGGTAGGCCACCAGCAGTTCATCCGATGGTCCTTGTTGCGAGCGCTGGTCAGTCATCGCCGTTCTCCTGTCGAGGTGGTGGGCACTGAGTGCAGGGGCGGATGCTCGGCCAGCTTCAAACGAGCGGCAGCCAGACGGCTCATGACGGTGCCGATGGGGACCGCGAGGAGGTCGGCGACTTCCCGGTAAGACAGACCCTCGACATAGGCCAGAAACACCGTTTCGCGCTGCGCCTCAGGCAAGGCGTCGACGCGTTTGATCACTTGTGCGGCCAGTACGTGGGTCTGCGCTGCGTGTTCACCATCGAACGACAAGACGCTGTCCGCTTCGACGAACCCCAGACCCTGGCGCACCCGCAGCGCGCGGACCTCGTTGAGCCAGATCGAATGCAGGATGCTCAGCAACCAACGATCCATGCGCGTGCCCGGCACAAACTGCCCGGCACGCTCCAGCGCCCGCACGCAGGTGGCCTGCACCAGGTCTTCAGCCACGTGCCGTTGCCGAGACAACACCAGGCCATAACGCCATAAACGCGCCAGATGCTGGCCCAGCTCTGCTCGTATTGTCTGATCGCCGGCGATAGCGGCCTCCGTTATTGTTGTTGGAAGGTTTTTCAGGTTTTCGACGAGTCGGCGATGGCCTCGGCCAGGTCCTTGTATTCCTCGCAGGTGGTGCTGCAAATCGACTTGATGCTCTGCAACTGCTCTTGCGCCAGATCCAGCCGGCCTTTGATCACATAGGCCTCGCCGAGGTATTCACGGACTTGCGCATAGTGCGGATCGAGTTTGACCGATTGCAAATAGTAGCCAATGCCTTCGTCGGTACGCCCCAGTTTGCGCGTGGCGTAGCCGCGGTAGTTCAGGGCTTTGGCGGTGTTCGGCTGTTTGAGGGTGTCGAGCAGGGCGAGGGCTTCTTCATAGCGACCGTCCTTGGCCAGACGGAACGCATAATCGGTGCGGTCTGCATCCGGGGTCAGGCTACTTTGCTGGTCTACACAACCTTTGCTGCGAGTGTCCCAGACCTTGCCTTTCGGGCAGTTGGGTTTGGCCGGGGCGGATTCATCGCCATGGGCCATTACCAGGGAGCTGGATAACGCCGCTGCCAGACAACCGGCGAGCAGCAGCGGGGTGGTGAATATCGCGAGGCGGGTGTTCATCAGCGGTGCTCCGATCGGTGGGATACAGGTATTGAAGAACCTACAGAGAGAACACCTGACGGTGGTTAATTATTCATGCCTGCCTGAATATCGGTGCATATCCCTGTAGCAGCTGGCGAAGCCTGCTGCTACAGGGGGCCGTACAGGCCCGAGAGTCCCGCATTTGGCCGATGCGCTGCCTTACTGCCAAGCGCGATGGCTTGTTATAGTCTGGCCCTCATTTTTCAGCCCGTTAAGGATTACTGTCATGTCCGAATACCAAGCCTTTCGCGTCGAACTGGCGGACAACATCGCTCATGTGCAGATAAACCGTCCGGAAAAGATCAACTCGATGAATGCACTGTTCTGGACCGAGATCATCGAGATTTTCCAGTGGATCGATGACACTGATGAAGTCCGGGTGGTGGTGCTCAGCGGCGCGGGCAAGCACTTTTCGTCCGGTATCGACCTGATGATGCTGGCTTCGGTGGCCAACGAACTGGGCAAGGACGTCGGCCGTAACGCGCGACTGCTGCGGCGCAAGATCCTGCAACTGCAAGCCTCTTTCAATGCCGTCGACAACTGCCGCAAACCGGTGCTGGCGGCGATTCAGGGCTATTGCCTGGGCGGCGCCATCGATCTGATTGCGGCCTGCGATATGCGTTACGCTGCCGAAGACGCGCAGTTCTCGATCAAGGAAATCGACATGGGCATGGCTGCCGATGTTGGCACTTTGCAACGGTTGCCGCGAATCATTGGTGACGGCATGCTTCGTGAACTGGCTTACACGGGACGCACCATCGGTGCCGAAGAAGCGCGTAGCATTGGCCTGGTCAACCGCAGCTACCCTGATGCGGTCAGCCTGCTCGACGGCGTGATGGGCATCGCCCGGGAAATTGCCGCCAAGTCGCCGATTGCGATTGCCGGGACCAAAGAGATGATCAGTTACATGCGCGATCACAGCATCAACGACGGACTGGAATACATCGCGACCTGGAACGCCGCCATGCTGCAATCCGCTGATCTACGCTTGGCCATGGCCGCGCAAATGAGCAAGCAGAAACCCGAATTTCTGGATTGATAAAAAATGACTTTACGCTGGACCACCGCAGTACTCGATACCGACGTTCCCGGCGGCTGGGCCGTGGCCCGCAGCAGCGACGGGTTTTTGTTCGATGACAACGGCGCGCTGTTCCCGCGCGAATGGCTGAAACGTCAGGAGCTGTCGATTCTGGCAGAACATGGCATTGGCCATCTGGACGGCGAACCGGTTTACCTGCTGGAGCTCAAATGCGCCTCCGAGGTGCCGGGTTGCCGCTGGCAAGGTCTGCGGGCATTCATGCTCGAAGGGGATCACACCGTCTACAAGGTGCTGGGTTATGCCGCGCAAATTGGCACCTGGGCACGCGAACATCGCTTCTGCGGCAACTGTGGTCAGGCGATGCAGCAACTTCCACGCGAGCGGGCGATGTACTGCGAGCCGTGCGACCTGCGGCATTACCCGCGGATTTCACCGAGCATGATCGTGCTGATCACCCGCGGCGACGAAGTGTTGCTGGCCCGCTCGCCACGCTTTGTCCCCGGGGTCTACAGCACTCTGGCCGGGTTCGCCGAGCCTGGGGAGTCGGCCGAGGATTGCCTGATTCGTGAAGTGCGCGAAGAGGTGCAGATCGAGGTCAAGAACATCCAGTACGTCGGTAGCCAGTGCTGGCCGTTCCCGCACTCGATGATGCTCGGTTTCCATGCCGAGTACGCCGGCGGTGAAATCGTGCCGCAGGAAGACGAGATCGAAGATGCGCAGTGGTTCAACATTCACGCGCTGCCGCCGTTGCCGGCGTCACGCTCGATTGCCCGCTACCTCATCGATCTCTATGTGGCGCGCCGTTTAGGCCATGCTGAACCAGTGTTGCCAGGCTAGGCGCACGGTCAAGCCCAGCACCACGGTGATGAACACCGGGCGAATGAACTTCGCACCGCCGCTGATGGCGGTGCGCGCGCCGAAGAACGCCCCAACCATTACCGAGATGCCCATGCTCAGGCCGATGATCCAGTCCACCTGACCGGAAAACAGGAACACCGACAGCGCCGCGATGTTGCTGACGAAGTTCATGCTGCGTGCCACGCCACTGGCTTTGACCAGGTCGATGGGGTACAGCAGCAGGCTGCTGACAGTCCAGAACGCACCAGTGCCGGGGCCGGCCACGCCGTCGTAGAAACCCAGGCCGAAGCCTTGGGTCGACTGCCACTTCTTTTTGATCGGCGCATCGCTGTCCAGCGGCGCTTTCGGCGTGCCGCCAAACAGCAGGTACACACCACAGGCGAAGACGATCACCGGCAGCATCTTGTTCAGCCAATCGGCGGGCATGTAATGCGCAACAATTGCGCCAACCAGGGCCCCCACCAACGTTCCGACAACCGCGTGCATCCACTGGCGCGGGTGGAACAGTTTGCGCCGGTAGAACGTGAAACTGGCGGTGGCCGAGCCGAAGGTGGAACTGAGCTTGTTGGTGCCCAGCACCAGGTGCGGCGGCAAACCGGCGGTGAGCAAGGCCGGGGTGGTGAGCAAGCCGCCACCGCCGGCGATGGCATCGATAAAACCGGCGATGAAGGCAACAAGGACAAGGATGGCGAGGGTGACGAGGTCTACGCTGAGTTCGAAAGGCATGGGATCGACTTATTCGGCGGGGCGCAGAAGAGGCTGCGCGAAAGGACGGTATCTTACCCCTATGTTTCACTTGCAGCGACCGTCGTAGAGCATTCGCGGGCAAAGTCCGCACTCACAGGTCGTGCGCGGACCATGTAGGAGCGAGCTTGCTCCGGGCGGCGTTCCGACGATGGACTCAAGGGCGACGCGTGCTTTCTGAATGAACGCGTCGCCCTTGAGTCCATCGCGAGCAAGCTCGCTCCTACAAGGGGGCAGGTAAGCCACAGGAAGTGGCTGCTTACAGCCCCAAATCAGACAACCCCGGATGCTCATCCGGGCGACGACCCAGTGGCCAGTGGAACTTGCGGTCGCTTTCCTTGATCGGCATGTCGTTGATGCTGGCGTGCCGGTTGGACATCAGCCCGTGTTCGTCGAACTCCCAGTTTTCATTGCCATAGGAGCGATACCAGTTGCCGGAGTCGTCGTGCCATTCATAGGCGTAACGCACGGCAATGCGGTTATCGGTAAAGGCCCAGAGTTCCTTGATCAGCCGGTAGTCGAGCTCCCTGGCCCATTTGCGGGTCAGGAAACCTTTGGCTTCTTCGCGGTTGTTGGCGAACTCGGCGCGATTACGCCATTTAGTGTCCAGGGTATACGCCAGGGACACCCGTTGTGGATCGCGGGAGTTCCAGCCGTCTTCGGCCAGGCGAATCTTTTCGATGGCCGACTCACGGGTGAAAGGTGGAAGTGGCGGACGAACTTCAGCGTTAGATGACATTTAAAGTCTCCAGAGAAAGATAAAGTTCAAGCAGGTGCTGTCTTGTTTAAAACAATCACAGGTCCAATAACTTTTGCGCCATGCATTGCGCATTATCGGCGGCACTCTGATCGCCCATGACAAGAGCAACGGTAATGGCGCCATCGATCAGGATAAGCAGCTGTCGGGCCTGCTCCTGCGGGTCTTGCACGCCATGTTCTGTACAGAGCTTGCACAGGTAGTCGAGCAGCTTCTGTTTATGTTCTCTGGCCACCAGGCGCACCGGGTTCTGCGGGTCGCCGGTTTCGCCGCTGGTGTTGATGAACGCGCAGCCGCGAAAGCCTTCGCTGGCAAACCAGCCCTTGAGTACGGTGAACAGATTGAGCAGGCGCGCCCCCGGGGTCGGGGCCTTGTCGACCTCGGTCCGGAACCAGTGCATCCAGCGTTCATCACGGCGCTGCAAGGCGGCGACGGTGAGCTCGTCCTTGTTCGCAAAGTAGCGATAAATGCTCTTTCTGGAGACACCGGCGGTTTTCACCAGAAGATCCATGCCGGTGGCAGCGATGCCACTTTTGTAGATCAGCTTTTCGGTGACATCCAGAATGATGTCGCGCGTTTCGTTGCTAGTGATTTCGTTCATGCGGCCAACAGTAGAACGATCGTTCTTCTTGGTCAATAGGTTATTTTATCAGCGATGATCGTTCCCACGCTCGAGCGTGGGAATGCAGCCTGTGACGCTCTGCGTCACATTGACGGCGGACGCGGAGCGTCCAATGAGGCATTCCCACGCAGAGCGTGGGAACGATCAAGCCCCCTTGCCACAAAAGCGGTCACCAGAAGACCCAGGCCAATCCATGGTGTAAGCTCATCCGCTCTTTGGATTCGACCTCTTGCGAGCCTTATGCCGTCGCTTTTCAAACGCTCCCTGCTGCCAAAACTGCGCAGTTTTCCGCTGACTGCAGATGCCGTCACCATCCTCTCTGGCGCCGCAGAGTTTCGCCGCTGTCTGCTGGAGAAAATCGCCCAGGCTACGCAGCGCATTTATATCGTGGCGCTGTACCTGCAGCAGGATGAAGCCGGCCAGGAAATCCTCGATGCCTTGCACGCTGCCAAAGCCGCTCGGCCCACGCTTGAGGTGGTGGTTGTGGTCGACTGGCTACGCGCTCAGCGTGGTTTGATCGGTGCCGGCAAGCAGCCGGGCAATTCGGCCTGGTATCAGGCCCAGACCCGCGCTCATGCCAGCCAAGTGCCGGTGTACGGTGTGCCTGTGCAGACCCGCGAGCTGTTCGGTGTGTTGCACCTCAAGGGCTTCGTGATCGATGACTGTGTGATCTATAGTGGCGCCAGTCTGAATAACGTCTACCTGCACAAGTTCGACAAGTACCGTTTTGATCGCTACCACTTGCTGCAGTGTGGCGCGTTGGCCGACTCCATGCAGCACCTGATCGAGCACGGCCTGATCGCCTCCAGAGCGGTTCACCGCCTGGACCTGCCGAATCTGCCGAGTACCCGCAGCCTGCGCAATGACATTGGTGATCTGCGCAGTCGTCTGAAGCACGCCGCTTACGACACCACTTTCGGTAGCGTCAACAAGGGCGGTTTGTCGGTCAGCCCGCTGCTCGGGGTCGGCAAGAACAACCCCTTGAGCCGGGTGATCTGTGAGTTGATCGCCAACGCTCACCAGCAACTGACGATCTGTACGCCGTATTTCAACCTGCCGCTGGCGGTGACCCGAGAAATCAACCGGGCGCTGGCGCGCGGGGTGAAAATCGACATTATCGTCGGCGACAAGACCGCCAACGACTTCTACATTCCGCCGAGTGAGCCGTTCAAGGTGATTGCGGCGCTGCCGTATCTCTACGAAATCAGCCTGCGACGTTTCGCCAAACGCCATCAGCCGGTGATCGACAGCGGTCAGTTGAACCTGCATCTATGGCGCGACGGCGACAACACCTACCACCTCAAGGGCATGTGGATCGATCAGCGTTACACCTTGCTGACCGGCAACAATCTCAACCCGCGCGCGTTCCGCCTGGATCTGGAAAACGCCTTGCTGATCGATGACCCGAAAAACGAGCTGATGGGGCCGCGTCAGACTGAACTGGCGGAGATTTTTCGCAACACCAGTCGCATCGAACATTTTCAGCAGCTTGATACCCTGCCGGACTACCCGCCAGCGGTCGGCAAGTTTTTGCGTCGGGTCAGCCGGGTGCGGATCGAGCGCTTGCTCTACCGCATTCTGTAAGGCTTGGCCGGGAACCCTTTGTCTGGCGGCAGGCCAACAGGCGATCAACATTATCAGTGCATGAATAGGGAGATATACGCAGGGGGGGGGCAACTGATCGTTCCCACGCTCTGCGTGGGAACTCCTCCGTGGCCGCGTAGCAATCGCTCTGGATGTGACGCGCAGCGTCACGGGCTGCATTCCCACGCGGGAGCGTGGGAACGATCCATGAACAGAAAACGCACAACACCTGTAGGAGCGAGGCTTGCCCGCGAGGCGTCGGTTCAGGCGACGCTGAAGCAATTGCTCTTAATTGAGCCCCAGCTTGCCACGCAACGTCGACAAATCTTCTGCCAGGGTGTTAACCGGCCCGACCAGCGCTTTGCGGTCGTTTTCCTTGACCTTGTCGTAAGTCTCGAAACCACCATCAGCCGTTTTGTACTTGGCCAGAATCGTGTTCACGCTGGCGAAGTTTTTGTCGACTTTGGCGACGAAGGCTTTGTCCTGTTTCTCCAACTGCGGACGGAACAGCTCGACGATTTTCTTCGCGCCATCGATGTTGCCCTGGAAGTCATACAGGTCGGTGTGGCTGTAACGGTCCTCTTCGCCGGCGATCTTGGTCGCAGCGACTTCTTCGAGCAGCGAGGCGGCGCCACCCACCACTTTCTCTGGCGGGAAGGTCAGGCCGGCTACGCGGGCCTGCAGTTCTTTGACGTCTTTGTTCAGGCCGTCGGCCAGTTCACCGAGACCTTGGGTGCTGTTCTCGGAGAACAGCGAGTATTCAATACGGTGAAAACCGGTGAAGTCCTCGGCCTTGACGCCTTTTTCGTGGTCGTTGACACGCGAATCGATCGACGCATCGAGGTCGCTGAACAGTGCGGCAATCGGCTCGATCGACTCGTAGTAAACCCGGGTCGGCGCGTAGAGCTTTTTGGCGGTGGCCAGGTCGCCTTTTTTCAGCGCGTCGGTGAACTGCTGGGTGTGGCTGGCCATTTCGTCGAGCTGTTCGGTGACATAGATTTTGTAATCCGAGATCGGTCCTACCAATTCCAGCGGCGCGGTTGCAGCGAAAGCCGAGAGAGGAGTGTGGAGCAGGCCAAGGGTCAGCAACAAAGCAAGAGGCGTCTTTTTCATGGGACTTTTCCGAGAAGGTTATTGTGTTTAGGGGTTAAGCCGTGGTTTTGGAGTGTGTTGCGTCAAGCAGCGAACGACCGATGAAGTCTTTGTCGCCGGTCACGCCAGGCAGCGTGAAGAAATAACCGCCGCCCACCGGCTTGAGGTATTCCTCCAGGGGCTCGCCATTGAGCCGGGTCTGCACGGCGATAAAGCCTTTCTCCAGGTCGGCCTGGTAGCAGATGAACAACAAACCCATGTTCAACTGACCGTTCTTGCTCACGCCGTTGGAGTAGTTGAAGGGCCGGCGCAGGATCAGGCTGGCCTGAGTCGCCGCGGTGCGCGGGTTGGCCAGGCGGATGTGCGCATCCATTTTGGTCAGTTTGCCGTGGGGGTCTTTGGCGTAATCCGGGACCTGGGTTTCCTTCTGGCCATCCATCGGTGCACCGCTGGTTTTGACCCGGCCGATGATGCTTTCCTGCTCTTGCAGCGGCGTGCGGTCCCAACGCTCGACGAAGTTGCGGATGATCCGCACCGCCTGATAGCTACCGTTGGCCGCCCAGGCCGGTTCATCGCTGCCGGGCTGGACCCAGACAATCTGGTCCATGCTCTTGCTGTCGTTGGAATCGGGGTTGGCCGAGCCGTCACGGAAGCCGAGGAAGTTGCGCGCACTTTGCGCAGGTTCACCGGGGCGTACAGGGGCTTGTGGCGGCACGCTGCCTTCCTGTTTCCAGCGCACCAACAGCAGGTCCGGGAGGTTTTTCACGATGTCGCGCAGGGCGTGGATATTAGTGTCGGCAGTGTTGGCGCAGAACTGCAGGCTCAAGTCGCCGTGGCAGCTATCGGGATCAAGGGCGTCGTTGGGGAAACCGACCATGCGGATCAGGCGCTTGGGTTTGGCCCCGCTCAGGCCGAAACGCTCGTCGAACAGCGATTCGCCGACCGACACGGTTATGGTCAGGTTGTCCGGGGTGACCACTGGCCCGAGGATTCCGGAGTCTACTGGCGGCAGCTTCGGGTCGACCTGCGACACCGGACCGCCGCTCATCAGGAATGCAATGCGTTCGTTGAGGGTGCGGAACAAGCGCTCCAGGTCCTTGCGGTCGCTGGCGAGCACATCGAAGGACACCAGCATGCCGCAAGATGGGCGCGGGGTGACGATGCCGGTCTGATGTTTGCCATGAAAATCGTGCCGATCGTGAGTTTTCTCACTGCTCGGTGCTTCGGTGACTTGCGCCGGGCTGGCGGCCATGGCCGGGCAGCTCAACGTGCTACCGGCCAACGCCACGCCAGCGGCGCCCATGCCGAGCAAAACGCGGCGACGCTGGGCGGAGAAATGATTTGAGTCGTTCATGTGTGTTGGTCTTCTACTACAGGCCGGAAAGGCCAAGGGCGGGATCGATTCCATCGAGTACATCGGCCAGAGCCTTGGCCTTGTTGGCAAGTCGCACGCGCTGATCGGCACCGACGCTGTCGTAGGTGCTGTAACCGTTTGTCATGCGCAAATCATTGAACTGGGCATCGAGTGCGGTGGTGGCGCTGTCGATCTGTGTCAGCAGCCCGGCGGCGGACTTGGCCAGCAACGGCCGCAACAGGTCGACGACTTTGCGCGTCGCTTCCAGGTTGGCGGCGAAACCGTTGAGGTCGCTATGGCTGTAGCGTTCTTCTTCACCGCTGCTGCCGCGCACCTCGGCAATGCTGCGCATGCTCCGGGTAACGATATTCACCAGTTGCTCAGGTGGCAGCGATTGCGCCATCAGCTGTTGCTTGAGCTGGGTGACATCGCTGAGCAAGCGCTGGGCAACGGGCGTGAGGTTATCGACAGAGCGTTGTTGGAACAGTGCGTATTCGATGCGGTGCAAGCCGACGAAGCCGGTGTCTTGCTCGCGTTTCTCGAAGTAGTCAGCGCGAGCGTTGATCGCCCGATCGAGCTCGGCCAGGCGCTGAGCGGCCGGTGCAATGCGCTGGTAAGCGGCGCTGGCCGGCACATACAGCGCTTGAGCCTGACTCAGGTCACCGGCTGCTATCGCTTGTTCAAGGGCTGTGACGGCGGTGATCAATGCGCTGCTTTGGCGGCTCAAGTAAACCCGGAACTCCGACAGCGGGCCGATAAACGCCACCATCGATGGACGCGCCTTGGCGCTGGCTTCGGACTCGGCGGTCGGGGTCACGTGCAGCGTGCCGCGCGGGTTGCTCAGCAGGCCACAGGTGATCGCGTAATCGCCTGGCCGCAAATTGGCGTTGATCACCTGGCTCAGACCCGGGGCGATGTTTTCGCGTTCTTCGACCACCAGCACGCCGTCGAGGATTTCCCATTCCACAGCACGATCCGAGCGATTGAGAATACGAAAACTGGCGTGTCCGGCAGGCAGGGTCAGGACATTCGGCTCGCAGCTGTGGGGAGCGATGGTGACGGTGATTTCGTCGTGGCTGACCTGGCGCTTGGCGGCGGCCATTTTCGACGCGTAATAGAACAGCCCACCGGCGGCGATCATCATGATCACTGAACCGGCCACTGCCCAGCGCAAGGCGCGGGGTGGCGAGGCCTGTGCAGAGGCTTGGTTTGACATGGAGGCCCTTACTGAGCGGAAACGGAAGAGGGTTGGCCTGGCGCAGATCGGGGCGCCGCCGGAACGAAGAACAGCACCAGTGTCACCACCAGATAAATCAGGTAGACACCCAAGGTGCTGATGGTTGGTGCGTCCTGGTAACCGAACATGCCGGCCAGTACCGAGCCCAGCGGGCCATCCATCGGTAAGGTCGCGCTGAAATCGAAGAGCACGGTTTGCAGGTGATTCCACAGGCCCGCTTCATGCAGGGCGCGCACCGAACTGGCGAGGATCCCGGCGGCGACTACCAGAATGAACAGTCCGGTCCATCGGAAGAACGCCCCGAGGTTCAGTCGCATGCTGCCGGTGTAGATCAAAAAGCCCACGACAATCGACAGGATCAAGCCGAGCAGGGCGCCGATCGGTGCGGCCGGACCTTCGCTTTGCTGGAACACCGCAAGCAGGAAAAACACCGTTTCCAGGCCTTCCCGGGCGACGGCGAAAAACACCATGACGATCAGCGCCGTGATCTGATGCCTGGAACCGGTCAGCGCCTGATCGAGGGAGGCGTGAAGGGAATGCTTGATCGAGCGTGCGACCTTACGCATCCAGAACACCATGGAACTCAGAATGGCCACGGCCATCAGGCCGACCACGCCTTCGAAGAGTTCCTGCTGTTTTTGCGGGAATTCGGCGCTGACCAGTTCCAGCCCGCCACCGACCAGAAAAGCCAGTGCTGCGGCGAGGAACACACCGATCCACATGGCGGGCATCCACTGATCACGACCGGTTTGCTTGAGGTAACTGGCGATGATGCCAACGATTAACGCCGCTTCAATGCCTTCGCGCAGCATGATCAAAAAAGGAACCAGCATTCAGCACCGTGTTGAGAATGATTAATGGGGGCTAATTTGTAACATAATGATACTCATTGCTAAATGGGGTTGATTGGTATTTACCTGAACGGATGCTGAACGAAAGCTGAACGAAAGAAGGTTCTGTGGTGCGCCGAAAAGATCGCAGGCTGCGCCAGCGCCTACGTTAAGATGGCCGCCCCATTCATTTGCGCAGGGCAGTGCAATCGTCAATGTCGGAAAAAGACACTATCTCCATCCAGCTCGTGCGCGAAGCGCTGCTGCAGAGTTGCGCGCCCGGTACCGCTACGCATGAGGTATTGCACAAGGTCGGGATCGATCCGATGCTGCTGGAGGTCGCTGACGCCCGCGTACCGGCCACCGCCTATGCCCGGCTGTGGCGCTTGTTGGCCCGGCGCCTGGACGATGAGTTCTTTGGCATGGATCCGCGCCAGCTGAGGTCCGGTAGCCTGGCGTTTCTGTGTCGTTCCAGCATGGCGCAACCGACGCTTGCGACGAGCCTGGCGTCGGGGCTGGAGTTTCTCTCCTTGATGCTCGAACGCTTGCCGGCACAGCTTGTTCATCAGCAGAGCCTGGCGGAAATCGTCCTGCTCGAAGACGACAAGGAACCGCGGCGAGCCTTTACCTATTTCACCTACTGGATGATTGTCCACGGCGTTGCCTGCTGGCTGGCCGGGCGGCGCATTCCGATTCTCGCCATTGAGCTGCGTTGCCCGGAGCCAGACTTTTGCGACGACTATAAGGTGATGTTTTCCGAGAACCTGCGTTTTGACCGACCGCGGACCCGGATGATTTTTTCGGCGGATTGCCTCGATCTGCCAATCAAGCGCAGCAGCGACGAACTCAAGCGTTTTCTGGCCCATGCACCAGCCAATATCCTGGTCAAGTATCGCGACCCGGAAAGCCTGGCCAGCCGGATCAAGAACGATCTGCGGCACTTGCCCGCCGAACACTGGCCGGAAACCGATAGCCTGGCGCAACGTCTGTGCATGTCGGCTTCAACCTTGCGCCGCCGTCTGGCCGAAGAGGGCCAGACCTATCAAGGACTCAAGGACAGCGTGCGCAAGGAGCTGGCGATACTCTGGCTGGCCGAACCGCAGATCAGCTTCGCCGAAATCGCCACGCGGCTGGGATTTGCCGATGCCAGCTCGTTCTACAAAGCGTTTCGCAAGTGGTCAGGGTCCAATCCCGGGCATTACCGGAGTTTGATTTTGAATGAGGCGGGGTAGCACCTGGCGCATAGATTTGATCGTTCCCACGCTCCCGCGTGGGAATGCAGCCCGTGACGCTCCGCGTCACTGCCAAAGCGGACGCGGAGCGTCCGGTGAGGCATTCCCACGCAGAGCGTGGGAACGATCCAAAAGCGTTTCGCAAGTGGTCAGGGTCCAATCCCGGGCATTTGATCGTTCCCACGCTCCCGCGTGGGAATGCAGCCCGTGACGCTCCGCGTCACTGCCAAAGCGGACGCGGAGCGTCCAGTGAGGCATTCCCACGCAGAGCGTGGGAACGATCAATCTTTCAAATCTTGGCCAAACCAGTCACGTAACTTGATAGCTTTGACCATTGCCCAGCACCCCACACGGAGCGAGTATTTCCAGGATTTTTCACGGTTCCTACTAATAAAAAGACCGAGGGATTCTGGTGATGCGCGATTACTTGTCTGCCACTGCACAATTCGATTATCAACACACTGTCGATGAAGCCCTGAAGGGCACTCTGGCGGGGCTCAATGCGTGCGTCGAATGCTGCGACCGGCATGCCTTGCCGGGACGTATTGCGTTGTTCTGGGAGGGCCGCGATGGCACCAGTGCAACCTACACCTTCAGCGAATTGCAGGACAAGGCCGCGCGCTTCGCCAACTTTCTGCTGGCCCAAGGCGTCAAGAAGGGCGACAAAGTCGCAGGCCTCTTGCCGCGCAACGTTGAGCTTCTAATTACAGTCTTCGCCACCTGGCGCATTGGCGCGGTCTACCAGCCGTTGTTTACCGCCTTCGGCCCCAAAGCCATCGAGCATCGGCTGAGCAGCTCCGGTGCAGCGTTGGTGGTGACCGACGCCGCTAACCGTTCCAAACTCAGCGAAGTGACCGACTGCCCGACCATCGTCACCGTGGGCGGGCCCAAGGGCCAGGGCATCGTGCGCGGCGACTTCAGTTTCTGGGCCGAGCAAGCCAATTATTCGGCCGACTGCGAGCCAGTCCTGCTTAACGGCGACGATCCTTTCCTGCTGATGTTCACCTCGGGCACCACCGGTCCGTCCAAAGCGCTGGCCGTACCGCTCAAGGCGATTGTCGCGTTTCAGAGCTATACCCGTGATGCAGTGGATCTTCGCCCGGAAGACGCGTTCTGGAACGTTGCCGATCCGGGTTGGGCCTACGGCATCTATTTCGGCGTTACCGGCCCGTTGTCCATGGGCCATCCGATCACCTTCTACGATGGTCCGTTCACCCTGGAAAGCACCTGCCGGGTGATCAACAAATACGGCATTACCAACCTGACCGGTTCGCCGACGGCGTATCGCTTGCTGATCGCCGGCGGTGATGAGTTCGCCCGCTCGATCAAGGGCAAGCTGCGTATCGTCAGCAGCGCCGGTGAGCCGCTGAACCCGGAAGTGATTCGCTGGTTCGCCGATAACCTGGGGGTGGTCATCCACGACCATTACGGCCAGACCGAGCTGGGCATGGTGCTGTGCAATCACCACGGTCTGGAGCATCCGGTGCATGTCGGTTCGGCAGGTTTCGCCTCGCCTGGGCATCGAATTGTGGTGCTTGATGATCACTACCAGGAGCTGCCGGCCGGGCAGCCGGGCATTCTGGCGATTGATCGCACCCAGTCGCCGATGTGCTGGTTCGCCGGCTATGAAGGTGCGCCGACCAAGGCATTTGTAGGCAACTACTACCTCAGCGGCGATACCGTGGAGCTGAACCCGGACGGCAGCATCAGCTTCGTCGGCCGCAGCGATGACGTGATCACCACTTCGGGTTATCGGGTCGGCCCGTTCGACGTGGAAAGCGCCCTGATTGAACACCCGGCGGTGGTCGAGGCGGCGGTGATCGGAAAACCCGACCCGGAACGCACCGAGCTGGTGAAAGCCTTTGTCGTACTCAGTCCGCAATACCGTGCCGCGCCGCAGCTGGCCGAAGAGCTGCGCCAGCACGTGCGCAAGCGCCTGGCGGCGCACTCGTACCCCCGTGAAATCGAATTTGTCAGCGAACTGCCGAAAACCCCAAGCGGCAAGTTGCAGCGCTTTATCTTGCGCAATCAGGAAATCGCCAAGGCTCAAGAGGCCGTGGCTCACAAGGCTTGAACCCAAGGAAACAACGATGCAGATCGAAAATAAGGTTTTTCTCGTCAGCGGCGGCGCGTCCGGTTTGGGCGCCGCTACGGCTGAGATGCTGGTGGCCGCTGGTGCCAAGGTGATGCTGGTGGATTTGAACGCCGACGCCGTGGCGGCCCAAGCGCAAAAGCTCGGTTCACAGGCGCAAAGCGTCGTGGCCGATATCTGTCAGGAAGCGGCAGCCGAGGCGGCGGTAAAGGCAACGGTCGCAGCCTTTGGCGGGTTGCACGGGCTGGTCAACTGCGCGGGCGTGGTGCGCGGCGAGAAGATTCTCGGCAAGAACGGTCCTCATGCGCTGGCCAGTTTCAGCCAGGTGATCAACGTCAACCTGATCGGCAGCTTCAACCTGCTGCGTCTGGCAGCCGCGGCCATTGCCGACGGCGAAGCCGATGCCGACGGTTCACGCGGTGTAATCATCAACACCGCCTCGGCCGCCGCCTTCGACGGCCAGATCGGTCAGGCGGCCTATGCTGCTTCCAAAGGCGCGATTGCCAGCCTGACCTTGCCCGCCGCCCGTGAACTGGCGCGCTACGGCATTCGGGTGATGACCATCGCTCCGGGGATCTTCGAAACCCCAATGATGGCCGGCATGACCCAGGAAGTGCGCGACTCTCTCGCCGCTGGCGTTCCGTTCCCGCCGCGTCTGGGCAAACCTTCGGAGTACGCTGCGCTGGTTAGGCATATTATTGAAAACAGCATGCTCAACGGTGAGGTGATCCGTCTCGACGGTGCCTTGCGCATGGCCGCCAAGTAAGGAGGATTTATCATGACTATTACCAACGATCCGATTGTTATTGTCAGTGCCGTCCGCACCCCGATGGGCGGTTTTCAGGGTGAACTGAAAAGCCTGAGCGCACCGCAACTGGGTGCCGCTGCGATCCGCGCTGCCGTCGAGCGCGCCGGTGTTGCACCTGGCGCGGTGGAAGAAGTGTTATTCGGTTGCGTGCTCTCGGCCGGTCTCGGTCAGGCGCCCGCACGGCAAGCGGCGCTGGGCGCCGGGCTCGACAAGTCGACCCGCTGCACCACGCTGAACAAAATGTGCGGTTCCGGTATGGAGGCAGCCATTCTGGCCCACGACATGCTGCTGGCCGGCAGCGCCGAGGTGGTGGTGGCCGGTGGCATGGAAAGCATGTCCAACGCACCGTATTTGCTAGACCGCGCCCGCAGTGGCTTGCGCATGGGCCATGGCCAGGTCATCGACCATATGTTTTTCGACGGTCTGGAAGACGCTTACGACAAGGGCCGCCTGATGGGCACCTTTGCCGAGGATTGCGCCGAAGCCAACGGCTTCAGCCGCGAAGTTCAGGACGAATTTGCCATTGCTTCGACGACTCGTGCCCAACAGGCGATCAAAGACGGCAGTTTCGCCGCCGAGATCGTGCCGTTGCAGGTGATGGTCGGCAAGGAGCAGAAGCTGATCAGCGACGATGAGCAACCGCCAAAGGCCAAACTGGACAAGATTACCGGGCTGAAACCAGCGTTCCGCGAAGGCGGCACGGTCACTGCTGCCAACTCCAGTTCGATTTCCGACGGCGCTGCGGCATTGGTATTGATGCGCCGCTCGGAGGCTGAAAAACGTGGCCTCAAACCGCTGGCAGTGATTCACGGCCATGCGGCGTTTGCCGATACGCCGGGCCTGTTCCCGGTGGCACCGGTGGGGGCGATCAAGAAACTGATGAACAAGACCGGCTGGTCGCTGGACGAGGTCGAACTGTTCGAAGTCAACGAAGCCTTTGCGGTGGTCAGTCTGGTGACCATGAGCAAACTGGAAATCCCCCATGAGAAGGTCAACGTACACGGTGGCGCTTGCGCCCTGGGCCATCCGATCGGTGCGTCCGGTGCGCGGATTCTGGTGACGCTGCTTTCGGCCCTGCGCCAGAAAGGCCTGCATCGCGGCGTGGCGGCCATCTGCATCGGTGGCGGCGAAGCAACGGCCATGGCTGTTGAAGTCCTGTACTAAGGAATCCTTATGCTCCCGACTGACGAACAACTACAGATCAGCGACGCGGCCCGGCAGTTTGCCCAGGAACGGCTGAAACCGTTCGCCGCCGAGTGGGATCGTGAACATCGCTTCCCCAGGGAAGCCATCGGCGAGATGGCCGGACTGGGCTTCTTCGGCATGTTGGTGCCGGAGCAGTGGGGCGGTTGCGACACTGGTTACCTGGCCTACGCCATGGCCCTGGAAGAAATCGCCGCCGGTGACGGCGCCTGCTCGACCATCATGAGTGTGCACAACTCGGTGGGTTGCGTGCCGATCCTCAAGTTCGGCAACGATCAACAGAAAGAGCAATTCCTTAAACCATTGGCCAGCGGCGCGATGCTGGGTGCCTTTGCCTTGACCGAACCCCAGGCCGGCTCCGACGCCAGCAGCCTGAAAACCCGTGCCCGCTTGAACGGTGATCACTACGTACTCAACGGCTGCAAACAGTTCATCACCTCCGGGCAAAACGCCGGCATCGTGATTGTGTTTGCAGTGACTGATCCGAGTGCCGGCAAGCGCGGTATCAGCGCGTTTATCGTCCCCACCGATTCGCCTGGCTATAAGGTCGCGCGGATTGAAGACAAGCTCGGTCAGCACGCGTCGGACACTTGCCAGATACTTTTCGAAGACGTGAAAGTACCGGTCGCCAACCGCTTGGGTGAGGAGGGTGAAGGCTACAGAATCGCGCTGGCCAACCTCGAAGGCGGGCGTGTGGGTATTGCCTCGCAGTCGGTGGGCATGGCCCGCGCAGCTTTTGAAGCCGCGCGCGATTACGCCCGCGAGCGGGAAAGTTTCGGCAAGACGCTGATCGAGCATCAAGCCGTGGCTTTCCGCCTGGCGGACATGGCCACACAGATCGCTGTCGCCCGGCAGATGGTGCATTACGCGGCGGCCCTGCGTGACAGCGGCAAACCGGCGCTGGTGGAGGCGTCGATGGCCAAGCTGTTCGCTTCGGAAATGGCTGAAAAGGTCTGCTCCTCGGCGTTGCAAACCCTCGGTGGCTATGGCTACCTGAGCGACTTTCCGCTGGAACGCATTTACCGTGATGTGCGCGTCTGCCAGATTTACGAAGGCACCAGCGATATTCAGCGCATGGTCATTTCACGCAATCTTTGACTCTGTATCTCTACTCTTTCTAAGGCAGGAGCCCATCCATGAGTTATGAAACGATTTTGCTGGAAGTTCAGGGCCGGGTTGGCCTGATCACGCTCAACCGCCCGCAAGCCCTGAATGCGCTGAATGCGCAGATCGTCAGTGAGCTGAACCAGGCGCTGGACGGCCTGGAAGCCAACCCCGAGATTGGCTGCATCGTGCTCACAGGATCGAAGAAGGCCTTCGCCGCGGGTGCCGACATCAAGGAAATGGCCGAGCTGACCTATCCGCAGATCTACCTCGACGACCTGTTCAGCGACAGCGACCGAGTGGCCAACCGTCGTAAACCGATCATCGCCGCGGTGGCCGGTTTCGCCCTCGGTGGTGGCTGTGAGCTGGCGCTGATGTGCGACTTCATTCTGGCCGGCGATAACGCCAAATTCGGCCAGCCGGAAATCAACCTCGGTGTATTGCCGGGTATGGGCGGCACCCAGCGTCTGACCCGCGCCGTGGGCAAGGCCAAGGCGATGGAAATGTGCCTGAGCGGGCGCTTGATCGATGCGGTGGAAGCCGAGCGCGCAGGGATTGTGGCACGCATCGTACCGGTGGATGAGTTGCTGGATGAAGCGCTGAAAGTTGCAGCGGTGATTGCTGGCAAATCCCTGCCGATTGCGATGATGGTCAAGGAAAGTGTGAACCGCGCCTTTGAAGTCAGCCTGTCCGAAGGCGTGCGTTTCGAACGCCGGGTGTTCCATGCGGCGTTCGCCATTGAAGATCGCAGAGAAGGGATGGCCGCGTTTATCGCCAAGCGCGAGGCGCAGTTCAAGGGTAAGTGATGTAGAAGATTCACCGACGCCATCGCGGGCAAGCCTCGCTCCTACAGGTTACTAAATCCCGTAGGAGCGAGGCTTGCCCGCGATGCTTTTCAGCCTTCAGATCTGATAGTTCTTCAACTCTCGTGCAATCACCATTCGCTGAATCTCGCTCGACCCTTCATAGATCTGCGTAATCCGCGCATCGCGGTAGAAGCGTTCTACCGGGTAATCCTCCAGATAGCCGTAACCACCGTGGATCTGAATGGCCGAAGAGCAGACCTTTTCGGCCATCTCCGAGGCAAACAGCTTGGCCTGTGAGGCTTCGGACAGACAGGGTTTGCCGGCACTGCGCAGACGAGCCGCGTGCAGGATCAGCAAGCGGGCGGCATTCAAACGGGTGTGCATGTCCGCCAGCAGGTTGGCGATGCTCTGGTGCTCGATAATCGGCTTGTCGAACTGCACCCGATCGCGCGAATAAGCCAGCGCCGCTTCGAATGCTGCACGGGCGATGCCCAAGGCCTGGGCGGCGATGCCGATACGACCGCCTTCAAGGTTGGACAGGGCAATCGCCAGCCCCTTGCCGCGCTCGCCCAGCAGGTTCGCTTCAGGAATGGTGCATTGGTTGAGGGTCACGGCGCAGGTGTCGGAGGCGCGGATGCCCATCTTGTGTTCAGTACGGTCGACGATAAAACCCGGGGTATCGGTGGGCACCAGAAACGCCGACAGGCCTTTCTTGCCCAGATGCGCATCGGTGACAGCGAAGACGATGGCCAGTTTGGCCCGTTTGCCGTTGCTGACGAATTGCTTGGCGCCATTGATCACCCACTGGCCGTCGCGCAGCTCGGCGCGGGTGCGCAGGTTATGGGCCTCGGAGCCGGCCTGGGGTTCGGTCAGGGCGAAGCAGCCGATGGCTTGTCCGCTGGCCAGGTCCGCCAGCCAGGTCTGTTTCTGCTCCTCAGTGCCGTAGTTGAGGACCGGCCCGCAGCCCACCGAGTTGTGGATGCTCATCAAGGCACCCGTCGCGCCGTCGCCAGCGGAGATTTCTTCCACTGCGAGGGCGTAGGCGACGTAGTCGACATAGGTGCCGCCCCATTCCTCGGGGACCACCATGCCGAGCAAACCCAGCTCGCCCATCTTCGCCACCAGCGCATCATCGATCCAGCCAGCCTTTTCCCACGCCTGGGCGTGGGGCGCGATTTCACGGCGGGCGAAGTCCCGGGCCATGTCGCGGATCATGACTTGCTCTTCACTCAATTCAAGGTCGTGCATGGCTCAGCTCCCACTCATGTCGAAACCGCGGAAGAAACTCGCGACATGCTCGCCATCGAGGGCTTGCAGGGTCGGCGGGTTCCAGCGCGGGTTCTTGTCTTTATCGATCAGCAAGGCGCGCACGCCTTCGATCAGGTCACCACGTTCGAACCACTGACGGTCCAGATGCAGTTCCAGGGCAAAGCACTCTTCCAGGCTCAGCTGGCGACCGCGCCGCAGCATCTCCAAGGTTACGCCCATCGCCAGCGGCGAGCGGCTTTCCAGCAGAGTGGCGGTGGCAAGGGCCCACTCGTGGCTGTCGGCGACCGTGACTTCGCGTAATTGCTCGACGATGCTCGGCACATCGGGCAGGGCGAAGAAGTGGTCGATGGCCCCACGCAAGGCGTGCAACGGTGCGTCGGGCAGTTGCTGCACGGCAAGTGCAGCCAGTAGACCTTGCAGGTCCTTGAGCGGTGTTTCGTGCCACTCCAGGTGATCGAGGCGCTGGTCCAGCAGGCTCAGCCTGTCGCTTTCCAGGTACCAATCGGCCAATCCACAGTAGAGCGCGTCGGCAGCGCGGATCTGCACGCCACTGACGCCCAGGTAGATCCCCAGCTCGCCCGCAACGCGTGGCAGGAAGTAGCTGCCGCCGACATCCGGGAAATAACCGATGGCCACTTCCGGCATCGCCAGACGGCTGCGTTCAGTGACTACCCGCAGATCCGCGCCTTGCACCAGACCCATGCCACCGCCGAGGACGAAACCGTCCAGCAGCGCCAGCACCGGTTTGCGGTACTGATGGATGGCCAGATCGAGGGCGTATTCCTCGACGAAGAAGTCCTGGTGCAGGGTTTGCCCGTTTTTGAAGCTGTCATACAGCGTGCGGATATCGCCACCGGCACAAAAGGCTTTTTCACCGGCACCGCGCAGCACCACCGCATGTACCTGCGGGTCATGGGCCCAGGCATCGAGTTGCTGGTGCAGGCTGCGGACCATGTCCAGAGTGAGGGCGTTGAGGCCGGCGGGGCGGTTGAGGGTCAGGTGGCCGATATGGTTACGGACCTCGGCCAGCACTTCGTTTTGCGTGGCATCCACGGACCGTATCGCCTGGGATGAAACCTGAGCAGTCATCACTAACTCCCTGCTTTTATTGTTCTTTATAGAAGTGTTCGCGCGCGAACGATGCCGGATCGTAACAGTGCAAATTTGCCATGTACAACCCGGATAACTGCAGGTCTGGTGTGCATTTTTGCAGGATGACCCTGTTCACTCGCCCCTTCGAAGGGTGTTATCGCCGGGTAAGTGCCGGAAACGACCGATTCGGCTGTGCAATACCGCTTATCAGCATAGCCGGGCTGTCTGCGCGGGCCGTTACGACACCAGCCCCAAGCATTCTGTTGGCATTCTGGTGTTCCATTTGAAGCCGTCTGCGACAAGGGTTTCAGGGTGGGGGTGTGGCGACGCACCGGTTTAAAACAATAAGAACGCTGTTGCGGTGGATGCCGCATCGACTCTCTGCTCCTGCCCATAAATGTGGCTCGGTCGTGTGCCTGGCCGCGATAAATCCAAATAAATCGGGACTTACGAAGATGAACAAAAAATGGCTGGCCTTACCGGTACTCGCGTTGTTGTTCTGCTCGGCAGGCGCTAGCGCCAAAGAGTGGAAAGAGCTGCGATTTGGCGTCAACCCAAGCTACCCACCGTTCGAATCGACCACCGCCGACGGTGGCGTGCAAGGCTTTGGTGTGGATCTGGGCAATGCAATCTGCGCCGAGCTGAAGCTCAAGTGCGTGTGGGTCAGTAACGACTTCGACGGGCTGATTCCTGCGCTCAAGGCCGGCAAGTTCGATGCGATCGAGTCGTCGATGACGGTGACTGAGGCGCGCAAAAAGCAGATCGATTTCTCCGACCGCCTGTATGCCGGCCCGACCGCCATCGTCACCCGCAAGGATTCCGGTCTTGAACCCACCGCCGAATCCCTCAAAGGCAAGGTCATCGGTTACATGCAGGGCACGATTCAAGAAACCTATGCCAAAGCCAGACTGGCCCCCGGTGGCGTGAAACTGCGGGCCTACCAGAGTCAGGATCAGGTCTACGCGGACCTGGTTTACGGCCGTCTCGATGCGTCGATTCAGGACAAGCTGCAAGCGCAGATGAGTTTCCTGACGTCGCCGCAAGGTGCCGACTTCCAGAACAGTCAGGGCATCAGCGACCCGCTGGTACCGTCGGAAATCGCCATCGGCATCCGCCAGGATAACGACGAGCTCAAAGGCATGATCAACACCGCCATCAAGGCCCTGCATGAAAAGGGCATCTACGCGCAGATCCAGAAGAAGCACTTCGGCGATCTCGATCTCTACAACAACTGATCCTCGCACCGACAGCGCTGCATCGTCCTGTGCGATGCAGCGCCAGGCTGTGGCAATTCAAGACTGGTGACTTGCGTGAATACCTTCCTTCATTTTCTGGGGCTCGATATGTCGGCCCTGCAAGGCTATGGCCCTCTGTTGCTGCACGGCACCTGGGTGACCCTCAAACTGTCTGCATTGTCGCTATTGGTGAGCATGCTGATGGGCCTGGTCGGCGCGGCAGCCAAGCTTTCACCGCTGCGCCTCTTCAACCTGCCGGCGACGTTCTACACGACACTGATCCGCGGGGTTCCCGATCTGGTGCTGATGCTGTTGATTTTCTACAGCCTGCAAGGCTGGCTGAGCAGCCTGACCGAGGCCCTGGGCTGGCCCTACATGGAGATCGACCCGTTCGTGGCAGGCATCATCACCCTGGGGTTTATCTACGGCGCCTATTTCACTGAAACCTTTCGCGGCGCGATTCTCAGCGTTCCGCGCGGTCAGCAGGAAGCCGGTGCGTCATTTGGCTTGAACCGCTGGCAACGTTTTCGCTTCGTGGTATTCCCGCAAATGATGCGTTTCGCCTTGCCCAGCCTTGGCAATAACTGGCTGGTGCTGCTCAAGGCCACGGCGCTGGTGTCGATCATTGGCTTGTCGGACCTGGTCAAGGTCGCTCAGGAGGCCGGTAAAAGCACCTTTAATATGCTGGATTTCCTGCTGCTGGCGGCGGCGCTGTATTTGCTGATCACCAGTGCGTCGAACTATGTGCTGCGCGGGCTTGAGCGTCGTTACAACCAAGGCGTACGGGGGATGACGCGATGATCGAGTTGATTTCGGAATACTGGAAACCCTTTCTCTTCAGTGACGGCTACAACTTCACCGGGTTAGCGATAACCTTGTGGTTGCTCTGCGTGAGCATCGTGCTGGGGTTTTTCCTTTCGCTGCCGCTGGCAATCATGCGGACCTCGCGCTGGGGCCTGCTGCGCTGGCCGGTTCAGCTATTCACCTATGTGTTTCGTGGCACGCCGCTGTATATCCAGCTACTGATTTGCTACAGCGGGATCTATGGCATTGCGGTGGTCCGTTCTCAGCCACTGCTGGAAGCCTTCTTTCGCGATGCGATGAATTGCACCTTGCTGGCGTTCACTCTCAATACCTGTGCCTACACCGTAGAAATTTTCGCCGGGGCGATTCGCAGTATTCCCTATGGTGAAATCGAGGCGGCCCACGCCTATGGCTTGAGTGGCTGGCGTTTGTACTTGCGGCTAATCCTGCCTTCGGCGTTGCGCCGGGCACTGCCGTATTACAGCAACGAAGTGATCCTGATGCTGCATGCGACTTCGGTGGCTTTCACCGCGACTATTCCGGACATCCTCAAGGTGGCCCGCGACGCTAACGCCGCGACCTTCATGACTTTCCAGGCGTTCGGCATTGCCGGGTTGCTTTACCTGGCGCTGTCTTTCGGGCTGGTGGGTGCATTCCGCCTGGCAGAGAAGCGCTGGCTGAGTTTTCTCGGTCCGGCTCACTGAGTCATTGCGTGCGGTTGTTCATTTCCATTCTTTCTGTCCAGAGCTGTGCCGATAGCGGTGTGGCTCCAGGAGTGTTTCATGTACAAGCTGACGGTTGAAAATCTGTATAAACGATTTGGTGACAATGAGGTGCTCAAGGGCGTCTCGTTGAAAGCCCGTGCAGGCGATGTGGTGAGCATGATCGGCGCCAGCGGTTCCGGTAAAAGCACCATGCTGCGGTGTATCAACTTTCTTGAACGGGCTGACGAGGGCTCCATCGAGCTGGATGGCGAAGTCATCGCGACGCGGCCGGCAGCCGGTGGCATGCGCGTTGCCAGTCCCGCGCAGTTGCAGCGCCTGCGCACGCGTCTGGCCATGGTGTTTCAGCATTTCAACCTGTGGAGCCACCTGACCGTTCTGGAAAACATTATGCTGGCGCCATGCCGTGTGCTGGGCGTCAGTCGCAAGGACGCTGAGCAAAGCGCTCGTGCTTATCTGGACAAAGTCGGTTTGCCGCAGCGAGTGGCCGAACAGTACCCGGCGTTTCTTTCCGGCGGCCAGCAACAACGGGTGGCGATTGCCCGGGCCCTGGCGGTGGAACCGCAGATTCTGCTGTTCGACGAGCCGACCTCGGCGCTCGATCCGGAGCTGGTGGGTGAAGTACTCAAGGTGATTCAGGCCCTGGCAGAAGAGGGCCGTACCATGCTGATGGTGACCCACGAAATGGGCTTTGCCCGCAAGGTGTCCAGTCAGGTGTTGTTTCTGCATCAAGGCCGGGTTGAGGAGCAGGGAACTGCAGAGATTCTCGACCAGCCACAGAGCGAGCGTTTGCAGCAATTTTTATCGGGTCGTTTGAAGTGAGGCAAGACGTACATGGCGGATATCCGCGATCTGTCGATCGTGCTTGATCGTATCGATCAGGCAATCATTGAGGTGCTGCGCCATGAAGGGCGCATCACCTATCAGAAGCTTTCCGAGCGGGTGCACCTGACTCCCAGGCCGTGCCTGGAACGGGTGCGCAAGCTCGAACAGCTCGGGGTTATCCGCGGTTATGGGGCGATTCTCGACGAAAAGAAACTGACACCGGGGTTGTCGTTACTGGTGCTGGTGGCGCTCTCGAACCAGAGCGGGCGGGCGGCGCAGAAGGCGTTTGAAGCCAAAGTGCGTGCCTGTCCGCAGGTGCTGGAGTGCCGCCTGATCAGCGGCGCGTTCGACTACAGCCTGCGTATGCGTTGCCGGGACATGGAGCATTATCGGGTGCTGACCGAAGTCTGGTTCGACGACCCGGACTTGCACATCGACAAACTGGTCAGCCATCCCGAGCTTGCGATGGTCAAGACTTCGATGGAGTAAGCCCTACGAAATCATTCCCACGCTTCGCGTGGGAATGCAGCCCGTGACGCTCTGCGTCACAAAAGCGGACGCAGAGCGTCCGATGAGGCGTTACCACGCAGAGCGTGGGAACGATCGATCCAGCGCATATCTTTCCCCGCCGAATCGGCTGCTCACCCCCTCGCTTTCAGCCATTTCCATCACACCGACCCGCGTTATCGGCCGGGTTTGCAGATCGTTCCCACGCTCCGCGTGGGAATGCAGCCCGTGACGCTCTGCGTAACAAAAGCGGACGCAGAGCGTCCGATGAGGCGTTACCACGCAGAGCGTGGGAACGATCGATCCAGCGCACATCTTTCCCCGCCGAATCGGCTGCTCACCCCCTCGCTTTCAGCCATTTCCATCACACCCACCCGTGTTATCAGCCGGGTTTTCTGCCCGCCAAACCAGACAATGAGTACCTCTTAACCCTCATTGATTCTGTGCCCATGCAAACCACCAATACCGTTTTGATGATTCGCCCGACACGTTTCTCCTTCAATCAGGACACGGCCGCCAACAACCGTTTCCAGCGCCAGGCCGCGCTCGCCGAAGACGTGCAGCTCAAGGCTCTGCGAGAGTTCGATGGCTATGTCGCCGCATTGCGCGAGCAGGGTGTCACCGTCATGGTGCACAACGACAGCGAAGCGCCGCATACCCCTGACTCGATCTTCCCCAACAACTGGTGGAGCAGCCATCCTGACGGCACTTTGGTGCTGTACCCGATGCAGGGCCACAACCGTCGCCTGGAACGGGACAAAGGCGTACTGGAGTGGTTGCGCGACGAGTACCGGGTCGAGCAGATGCTGGACCTCTCGGGCCTGGAACAGCAGGAAGTGTTCCTGGAGGGCACCGGCAGCATGGTTCTCGATCGTCAGCAGCGAATTTGTTACGCCGGTTATTCCACTCGCACCCATGCCCAGGCCTTGAATCAGGTGGTCGACCACCTGGGTTATGAGCTCTGCGCGTTCAACGCGGTGGACCGTCAGGGCGTCGCCATCTACCACACCAACGTGATGATGAGCGTGGGCAGCAGCCTCGCCGTGGTGTGTCTGGAGTCCGTCAGCGATCTGAACGAGCGCTCGGCGTTGCAGTCTCGGCTGGAGGACAGCGGCAAACAGGTCATGGCCCTGAGCTGGGAGCAACTGGAGTCGTTCGCCGGCAACATGCTCGAAGTCCATAACGCGGCGGGCGACCCCTTGCTGGTGATGTCGCGTACAGCCTGGCAATCGCTGGACTTGACGCAACGCCGATTGATCGAGCGTCACGCCAAACCGCTGCCGGTGAATATCGACACCATCGAACGCATCGGCGGCGGCAGCGCGCGCTGCATGCTGGCGGAAGTTTTTCTACCTGAGCGTCTGCCTGAACATCAGCCCACCCATCTGGCCTCCAAGGAGCAATCGCGATGATCGTCCGTCCTGCCACAATGGCTGACCTGCCTGCATTATTGACCCTGGCCCACAGTGCGGGCACCGGTTTGACCACTTTGCCGGCCGATGCCGTGCGTTTGCGCCATCGCCTGGAGTGGGCGGAGAAAACCTTCGCCGGCGAGGCCGAACGAGCCGATGCCGATTACCTGTTTGTGCTGGAAACCGAGAGCGGCGAAGCCGTCGGCATTTGTGCACTGGCCGGTGCCGTGGGCATGCGCGAGCCCTGGTACAACTACCGCCTCGGGTTGTTTGTTGCAGCGTCGAAGAATCTGGGGATCAATCAACAGCTGCCGACGTTGTTTCTGGGTAATGACATGACCGGGCATTCGGAGCTGTGTTCGTTGTTCCTGCATGCCGGACACCGCAAAGGGCTCAATGGCCGGTTGTTGTCCAAGGCGCGGTTTCTGTTTCTGGCCGAGTTTCGTGAGAAGTTCGGTGAGAAGGTGATTGCCGAAATGCGCGGTTACTCGGATGAAGAGGGTGTTTCGCCGTTTTGGGAAGGCCTGGGGCGGCATTTCTTCAAGATGGATTTTGCCGATGCCGACTACCTGACCGGCCTGGGTAACAAGACCTTTATCGCTGAGTTGATGCCCAAGTTTCCATTGCCAACCTGTTTGCTGCCTGAAGCGGCGCGCTCGGTGATCGGTCGGGTTCACCCCAATACCGAACCGGCGTTGGGCATGCTCAAGGCCGAAGGTTTCGACCATAAGGACTACATCGATATCTTTGACGGCGGGCCGCTGATCGAGTGCGCCACCGGTGACATTCGTGCGGTGCGTGATAGTCAGGTGTTGCAGCTGAGTATCGGCACACCCGGTGAACTTGCAGTGCCCTATCTGATTCACAACCGCCAGTTCGCCAATTGCCGAATCACCGCTGCGCCGGCGCGAGTTGCAGCAGGTACGTTAATTGTCGATGCGCAAACAGCGAAAAGCCTGGGCTTGAGTGCCGGTGCTTCAGTGCGGGCGGTTAGCCTGGCGGTTCCGGCGCAACAACGGTCGGCGGCCTAGTGGCCTGTGTGGCTAGTTCTGTTAGTCAACTTCGGCGCCAGCAGCCCATATCCTGCGTTGCTGTTCCTCGC
>NZ_JBWKQB010000027.1:0-84524 GCF_059418545.1 Pseudomonas sp. GW821-FHT07G10
TTTAAAATACAAAACGCCCGATGCGGTGCATCGGGCGTTAGAGTGAAACAGGTGTAAACCTATTTCAGGACTAGACATCAGTGATGCGGTGTTTCAGGCATTCCGTGTATTCGTTCATCGCGGGCAAGCCCGGCTCCTACAGGAGACCGCGCGCCCCTGTAGGAGCCGGGCTTGCCCGCGAAGGCAGTTTAATCACCAACGGAGATTCGGAGTTTAAGTAAAAACCAACGCCGCCGGCACATCCACATCCCACAACACACCAGGATCGTCCACCGGCACTTCCAGCACCCTGGCCGAGGTAAACAAGGGTTTCGCCCCACGATCACCGGACAGACTCATCAAGGCGGCGCCAAACGAGCGCCCAAACCCCACCGGATGACCATATTCAGCGCCATGCACCGGAACACTGATGGCTTCGTCCTGAACCCCCTCCACCACTCGCTGGATACTCGACGACAAGATAAATGGCATATCCCCTAACACCACCAGCCAGCCACCCGAATCGGGACTGGCCGCAACGCCTGCCGCGATGCTGTCACCCATGCCAGCAGCGTCCAGCAGCAACACCTGGCAGCCATAAGCCTGCGCCAGCCGAATCACTCCAGGTCGATTAGCTGTCGTCACCAGCAGCCGCTCACCCAGGCCAGGAGGCAGGCTCAACAACACCTGCTCAATGACCGGTCGAACGACACCGTCACGACCTTCGCACAATGCCAGCAACTTATCCTGTTCAGCACCGGCAACTTGCCGGTAGCGATTGCCCTGCCCTGCGGCAAGCACGATGGCGCATACCGGGGCCTTCAAACCACAGCCTCGCCCAAGGACTGCTTCTGCGGCAGATCAACGCCGTTTTTGATCGCAACAATCTCCGACATCAGCGACAAAGCAATCTCCGCAGGTGTGTGACTGCCAATATGCAAACCAATCGGACCATGCAAGCGGTCTATAGCGTGTTCGGTCAGCCCAAGCACAGCGAGGTTTTCCCGACGCTTCTGGCTATTGACCCGCGACCCCAGCGCACCGACATAAAACGCTTGAGAATTGAGTGCCGTGAGCAGTGCCATATCGTCCAGACGCGGATCATGGGTCAAGGCGACAATCGCCGTGCGCTCGTCGGTTTCGATGCTCAGCACAGCGTCATCCGGCATGCCTGGCACGAAGCGGCCGTGCTGCTCTTCCCAGCCATAGACAAACTCTTTGCGTGGATCACAGATCAGCACCTCGAAATCCAGCAGCCGCGCCATCTCTGCGACATAACGGGACAGCTGACCAGCGCCGATCAACAGCAGCCGCCAACGCGGACCGTAGATTGCGCGCAACGTCTTGCCGTCAAAGCTCAACACATCGCTCTTGCCTGCCGCGTGGAGAACGACCTCGCCGGTGAGCAGATTCAACTCCCGCGCGACAATCTCATGAGCCTCGCAACGCGCCAACAACTCAGCCACCCAGGCCGGATCACCGACTCGCTCTTCGGTCAGCCGCAAAGTGCCACCGCACGGCAAACCAAAACGCGCGGCCTCCTCGCGGCTGACACCGTAGGTCACCAACTGGACTGACGGCCCATCCGCTGGCAAACGGCCATCGTGCAAGCGGGCAATCAGGTCGTCCTCGATACAGCCACCGGAGACAGAACCGATTACCACGCCGTCTTCACGCAAGGCCAGCATCGCGCCTGGGGGCCGGGGCGCACTGCCCCAGGTCTGGACCACACTGTAGAGCACCACTCTCTGCCCGGCGCGACGCCATTGCAGCACGCTGCGTAAAACATTCAGGTCGACACTGTCCATCAGGCTTTGGCCTGCTGCCAGCCTTGCAACTGGTAGCGAACCGGCAGACTGCGAATACGCTTTCCTGTCGCGGCAAAGATCGCATTGCACAGTGCCGGAGCGATCGGCGGCACGCCCGGCTCACCGACGCCGCCCAATGGCACGTTACCCACAGGCGTAACCAGATGCACGGCGACTTCCTTCGGTGCAAGGTCCATGCGCGCCACCTCGTACATGTGGAAATTGTCCTGCTGGACCTTGCCGTCCTTGAAACTGATCTCCCCCAGCACGGCGTTGCCCAGGCCCATCACACAAGCGCCTTCAAACTGTGAGCGAATCCGCTCAGGGTTGATCTGCGGACCACAATCCACCGCGATATCAGCCTTGTGCACAATCAGCGAGCCGTCGTCTTTGACTTCGACCTCAATCACCGCCGCCACGTAGGTAACAAAGCTGTAATGCACCGCCAGACCCAAACCACGTCCTTTGGGCAATTGACGGCCCCAACCGGCAGCCTTGGCCGCGGTTTCCAGGACGCCGCGCAAACGCGCGGTATCGATCGGATAATGCTCGGGGGATTCACCATAATTCCACTCTTCGCTCAAGGTGCGCGGATCAATCTGGCGATCCGGGCCAAGCAGCTTGAGTTGGTATTTCAGCGGATCCTGCCCGGCCAGATGCGCCAGTTCGTCGACAAAGCTCTGAATGGCAAAGCCATGGGGAATGTTCGACACCGAACGATACCAGCCAACCCGGGTATGGGCGGCCGCTTCAGGGTTTTCCAGGCGCACATTGGGAATGGCATAGGCCATGTTGGTAAAGCCCATGCCCAGTTCGAACGCGCCTTCGTGGTTCATGCCCGGAGCGAACAGCGCGGTGATGCTCGGTGCCACGGTGCGGTGTAGCCAGCCGGACGGCATGCCGTCCTTGTTCAGGCCGGCCTTGAGGTACTCGGCCGATGCGGTGTGGAAGTAGGAACAGTGAATGTCGTCCTCCCGGGTCCATTGCACCCGCATCGCTTTGCCCGGAAAAGCCTTGGCCAGGATCGCCGCTTCGAGGATGAAGTCGGGTTTGGATTTGCGACCGAAGCCGCCGCCAAGCAGCGTGACGTTGACCGCGACTTTTTCGAAGGGAATGCCCAGGCGCTCAGCGATGCGCTCGCGCGTCACTTGCGGTGCCTGACTCGGCGCCCAGGCCTCGCAGCGGCCGGCGTTGAAGCGAGCGATGGCGACCATCGGTTCCATCGGTGATTGCGCCAGATGCGGCAAGTAGTAAGCCGCTTCCAGGCTGCTGTCAGCGCTATCCATAGCCTCGTCGATGTTGCCGATGTTCCTCACCACTTTGCCCGGTTTCAAGGCTGCGGCTTCCAACTCCTTACGATAGGCAATCGAGTCGTAACCGGCATTGACGCCATCATCCCACTCGATCTTCAGCGCCTCGCGGCCCTTTATTGCAGCCCACGTGTTGCTGGCTATCACCGCAACACCGCCCAACGGCTGAAACTCCGATGGCAGCGGACGGCTTTCGATTTGCATGACCTTGATCACGCCCGGGACTTTCATCGCCGCACGTCCATCGAAGGATTTGACCTTGCCGCCATAGACAGCTGGCCGTGCCACGGTGGCAAACAGCATGCCTTCGAAATGCACGTCGGCGCCATAAACGGCACGACCGTTGACAATGTCCACACCGTCTATGGCGCGCGCGGCCTCTTTGCCGATGTAGCGAAATTCCGAAGGCTGCTTGAGGCGCAGACTGTCACGCGTCGGCACCGCCAGCGCACTGGCAGCAGCCGCCAGAGCGCCGTAACCCAGTTCACGACCACTGGGTTGGTGAATCACTTTGTGCAATTGCGCATGGCACTCGGCCACCGGTACTTTCCATTGATCGGCCGCGGCTTGTTCAAGCATGGTCCGGGCGGCGGCACCGCAGCGGCGCATCGGCTCGTACCAATGACGCATGCTGCGTGAACCGTCGGTGTCCTGGTTGCCGAAGCGCACTTCATCGCCCGGCGCCTGCTGGACCTTCACCAACGCCCAATCAGCGTCCAGTTCGTCAGCGACCACCATGCTGAGGCTGGTGCGCACGCCCTGGCCCATTTCCGAGCGGTTGCAAACCACTGTCACACTGCCATCGGCGGCAATGCTGACATAGACCTTGGGATCATCGATCCAGCCATTGGGCATGCCGTCGGCGCCGAACTTCTTCTCTTCGGCAAACGCGTCCTGCCAACCCCAACTGGCTGCCAGCACCAGCGCGCTCGCGGCACCGACACCTTTGAGAAAGCCACGACGGCTGAGGTTGCTCAGGGCAAAGTCATTCGGCAACTGGCTCATGCCTTGGCCTCCCGCAGATGAGTGGCTGCCTGACGGATGGCGGTTTTGATCCGGTTATACGTGCCACAGCGGCAAATATTACCGACCATCGCCTCCTCGATCTGTTCGTCGCTGGGATTGGGATTGACCTTGAGCAAGGCCGTGGCAGACATGATTTGCCCACCCTGGCAGAACCCGCATTGCGCGACCGCCGTCTCCAGCCAGGCTCGCTGAACCACTTGCCCGACCGGGTCGCTGTGGAGATTGTCGATGGTGCTGATGTGCTGGCCGGTCACCGAGCCGATTGGCGTAATGCAACTGCGCGCCGGTGAGCCATCGATATGGATGGTGCAGGCACCGCACAGGCCCATGCCGCAGCCGAACTTGGTGCCGCTGTAACCCGCCACGTCGCGAATAGCCCAGAGCAGCGGCATATCCTCAGTGACATCCAACTGGTGATCCTTACCATTGAGTTTCAGGGTAATCATGGGCGCGCCCGCATATATTCTTGGTTATGGGGTCGAGCAATCTGCCGCGTGATGCAGCGTACTGGTGCACGCAGATCAACTCAGGCTAATCGGCTCTCTGATGAAAACAGCCGGGTTTTCATCGGGTCTTACCTGGAAGCAAAGAGATGGAACAAAGAGATACATCGTCAGGAGGCCAAGTTAAACCAGCATTAACAAAAAAGCCCTGCACACACGAAAGGTTTGCAGGGCTCTGGATTCAGACTTCAAGCGTAGCTCAATACTGATTGGGTTCCATTTCCAGCTGGACCCTGAAACGTTCGGCAATGTCTTTCTGGATTCGTTGCGCGAGGTGCAAAAGCTCCAGCCCGGTCGCCGCGCCGTAATTGACCAGTACCAAGGCCTGCAACCGATGCACACCGGCATCAGCCTCTCGAAAACCCTTCCAGCCAGCTCGCTCGATCAACCAGCCAGCCGCCAGTTTCATTTGCCCGTCAGCTTGTGGATAAGCCACCAGATCGGGGTATTCGCTTTTAAGCTCAGCGACCAAAGCCGCTGCCACCAACGGGTTCTTGAAAAAGCTGCCGGCATTACCGAGCACCGCCGGATCAGGAAGCTTCTCGCCGCGAATACTGCAAATGGCCTGACTGACATCGCTGGCGGTCGGATGGCTGATGCCCTGTTCAGTCAAGCGCTGGCGAATCGGGCCGTATTCGAGGTGCAGATGCTCGACGCGACTCAAGGCCAAGCGCACCCGCAGAATCAACCAGCGCCCGGCCTCCTGCTTGAACAGGCTGTCGCGGTAGGCGAATTTGCACTCCTGCCGGCTGAAATCCCGCAGCTCGCCAGTCTGACGGTCCACCGCGGTCAACCCGGCAAACACGTCCTTGATCTCGACACCGTAGGCACCGATGTTCTGCATCGGCGCGGCACCGACCGTACCGGGGATGAGACTGAGGTTCTCCAGACCGGAGAAACCCTGCTCCAGGGTCCATTGCACGAACGGGTGCCAGGTTTCACCCGCCTCAGCCTCAACGACAACCGTGCTGCCGTCGTCACTCAACAGGCGAATACCTCGCGTGGCCATGCGCAGCACCAGCGCCTGAATATCTGCGGTGAGCAACAGATTGCTGCCGCCGCCGATCACCAGCAGAGGTAATGCGTGTTCAGCCGCATAAGCCAACCCTTGGTAGACATCGGCGTCGCTATGAGCCTCGGCGAACACCTGCGCACGGACATCGACGCCAAAGGTGTTGAACGGTTTGAGAGAAACCTGCGTTTGCAGTTGCAAGGTCATAACCGCCCCTTCAATTCGATCACCAGCAAATCACTGGCACGCTCGATCAAGTCCAGCACCTGCTCGAAACCCTGATCACTGTCGTAATAGGGATCCGGCACTTCATCCACGGGGGATTCATAGCGACGCAGGAACAGGTCCAGCTCAGCCCTGCTGCTGGCCGGCTGCAGGGCTTTGAGGTTGCGCAGATTGCTCTGGTCCATCGCCAGAATCAGGTCATAGGTGGCGAAGTCGGCACGGCTCACTTGTTGGGCACGCTGGGCGGACAAATCGTAGCCACGCGACTTCGCGGCCGCTTGGCTGCGTTTGTCCGGCGCCTTGCCGACATGCCAGTCGGCGGTGCCGGCGGAGGCAACTTCCACCTGATCCGCCAGCCCGGCCTCACGCAACTTGCGGCGCAGCACGCCTTCGGCCGTGGGCGAGCGACAAATATTGCCCAGGCAGACAAACAGAACCCGCATCAAGCCTCCAGCAGGCGCCGAACGCGCTCAAGGTCTTGCGCGGTATCGACACCCGCCGGCGGTGCTTCCAGAGCATCGTCAACGTGAATCCGCACGCCATGCCAGAGTGCGCGCAACTGCTCCAGGCACTCAGTGTTTTCCAGCCAGCACGGGCCCCAACTGACGAAGTCATGGAGGAAACCGGCACGGTAGGCGTAGATCCCGATATGTCGACGGTAAGGCACGCCGGCCGGCAATTGCTCCTGGCTCCTGGCGAAGTCATCCCGTGCCCAAGGCAAAGTGGCGCGGCTGAAGGTCAGCGCCAGGCCATTGAGGTCGCTGACGACTTTGACCACATTGGTATTGAACAGGGTTTCAACGTCTTCTATCGGTTCGGCCAGCGTCGACATACGCGCTTCGGGATGGGCTGCCAGATTGGCTGCAACCTGATCGATCACCGTTGGCGGAATCATGGGTTCATCACCCTGCACGTTGACCACGATGGCGTCCGCGGCCAGCCCCAGCTTCGTGGCCACCTCAGCCAGACGATCGGTACCGGAGTTATGATCCTCGCGGGTCAACACCACTTCGGCACCGAATGCCTTGCAGGCTTCGACGATGCGCGCATCATCGGTGGCCACCACCACCCGCTGGGCGCTGCTCTTGCAGGCCTGTTCCCAGACGTGCTGGATCATCGGCTTGCCGGCGATCATTTGCAGCGGCTTACCGGGTAGACGTGTGGAGGCGTAACGGGCCGGAATGACGACGGTGAAGACTGTGGTCATTTATCCAGTCGCTCGTCAGCGCTGAGGGTGCGGGCTTCACTTTCGAGCATTACTGGAATGCCATCACGAATCGGATAGGCCAGACCGGCGCCTTTGCTGATCAGCTCGGTTTTATCGGCACTGAGCTTCAGCGGACCTTTGCAGACCGGGCAGGCAAGGATGTCGAGCAATTTGGTGTCCATGAGAATTCCCTGGATAAAAGCGTTTAAGGCAAAAGACGAGCAGGCAACAAGCGCATCAACTGCGTATCGAACCAGGCCACGAAGGCCGGTGAAGGCACCGCATCGACCGCCAGGTACCACCAGTCATCTGCCGCGAAAGCGCGGCACTTCACCGCATCCTTCTCGGTCATGACCAGCGGCAATGACGGCATAAAATTCAAAGCCTGCGCGCTGTACTCTGCGTGGTCAGCAAAAGCATGCGGGACTGGCCGCCAGTGTAGCGTTTCAAGAGTGCTGAAGAAACGTTGTGGATTGCCGATACCGGCTACTGCGTGCACGGCCTGCCCTGCCGGGAAGTGGTCGAGCGGGCGTCGCTCGCCGCTCGACAGATTGACCAGTGTGGTGGGTTCAAGTCTGAATCCGAAGCCATCGTCGCGATCCGCCGTAGCACCGTTGTAGAGCAGCGCATCGACGCTCTGCAGGCGCTCGATCGGCTCGCGCAACGGCCCGGCGGGCAGGCAACGACCGTTACCCAAACCGCGGGCCGCATCAATCAGCACCAGTTCAAGGTCACGGGCCATGCGGTAGTGCTGCATGCCGTCGTCAGAGAGAATCAGATCCAGAGGCTCGGCGGCCAGTAACGCCTGCACGGCACGGCTGCGATCGGGGTCGATCATCAGCGGCACACCGCTGCGCTGAACGATCAATAGCGGCTCGTCGCCGGCGACATCAGCACGTTGCCCGGCCTCGACTCGCCACGGCAGCTGCGGTGGTTTGGCGCCATAACCGCGGCTGACCACGCCCACCCGCAGACCGCTGCGCTGGCAATGCTTGATCAACCAAAGAATCAGCGGCGTCTTGCCGGTGCCGCCCACTGTGATATTGCCGACCACGACCAACGGCACCGGGGGTTGGTAGATCTCACCCTCTCCGGCCAGAAAGCGTTCACGCTTGCGCAGCACCACACGTCGATACAGCCACTCCAACGGCTGCAGCACCTTCAGCGCAGGATGGCCGTTATACCAGGCGGCAAGCAAACGATCGGAAAGTGCCATCAGTGAGCCGGTGCCGCCTCGACGGTGGTCATTCGCAGATGGCTGAAACCGAGCTTGCCGGCAGCATCCATGGCGGTGATCACGGCTTGGTGTTGGGTTTTGCCATCAGCGCTGATCGACAAAGGCAGGTGGGTATCGCCTGCGGACTCTTTCTGCAGCGCCTCCATCAGGCTGGCCAGATCGTTCTTGGGCAGCAATTGGTTATTCACCGTGAACACACCGTCGGCGCTGATGGCGATATCCAGCTGCTTGGCTTGCTGGTCCTCGGCCGGCGAACCGCTGACAGCTTCCGGCAGCTCAACGCGCAACTGGGTTTCACGGGTAAAAGTGGTGGTCACGACGAAAAACAGCAACAGGATAAACACCACGTCGATCAGCGACGCGAGGTTGATATCGATTGTTTCCCGCTGTTTGCGGCGGAATTTCACGCTCTGCCCTCGACCAGATCAACATCACGGTCGCCCTGCACGACCTCGACCAGTTTGATCGCTTCCTGCTCCATGCCCACCACCAGCTCATCGACCCGGCGTTGCAGGAATCGGTGGAAGAACACCGATGGAATACCGACCATCAGGCCTGCTGCCGTGGTGATCAATGCTTTGGAGATACCACCGGCCAATACCGCGGCGTTGGTGGTCATGCCCGAGCCCATGAATGCGCTGAAAATATCGATCATGCCCAATACCGTACCCAGCAGCCCCAACAATGGCGCCATAGCGGCGATGGTGCCCAGTGCGTTGAGGTAGCGTTCAAGTTCATGAATCACCCGCGCGGCGGCTTCTTCGATGCACTCTTTCATGATCTCGCGGCCATGTTTTGAATTGGCCAGGCCCGCGGCCATGATCTCGCCCAATGGGGAGTTGGCGCGCAGTTCCTTGAGCTTTTCTTTATTGAGTTGCTTGTCCTTGATCCAGACCCAGACCTGCCCGAGCAAATTATCCGGGGTGACGCGGCTGGCTCGCAGGGTCCACAAACGCTCGGCAATGATGGCCAGCGCAGCGATGGAACTCAGAATGATCGGCAACATCATCCAGCCGCCGGATTTGACCAATTCCCACACAGTGACAGTCCCCTCGAAAAAGTGCGCCACTCTAACATAGGGCCTCGACGCACCGAAGACCGTGATGTTGCCTGTCGTCCGGCTTTAATAACTCGCGGTTATTTACTCCCGTCCGGATCACGCCAGAAGCGTCGTTGCTGGCGTATTGCCTCGGGCGGCTTGAAGCTTCCCAACTGAACGCGCAAGGCTCCTTGTTCGGCACTGTCATAAGCAATCATGCCCAGTTTGCGGTAACGCGCCATTACTTGCGGGTGAGGATGACCGAACGAGTTTCCGCGCCCGCGCGAGATCAGCACCGCCGAGGGCGAAAGAGTATTGAGAAATGCCATGGAAGACGAACTGCGACTGCCATGGTGCGGCGCCTGTAGCCAGTCAGTAACAACGGCCAAAGGACTGTCCAGCAGTGCGCGCTCGGCCTGGGCGTCGATATCGCCGGTCAGTAGCAGGCGTTCGCCGTTGGCTTCGACCTGCACTACGCAGGATTTCTGATTACTGTCGGTCGCGGATGACCATTGCCAGAGTTCGAAACTCACCCCGTCCCATTCCCACCTCTTGCCACTCTCGCACGACTGCGCTTGCAGCTCGGCAGGCAACGCATCAGGGTCGCCACTCACCACGCGCGCCACCGGCAGCCCTCGCAGAACCGAACGAGCGCCACCGGCATGATCGGCATCGGCGTGACTGAGCAGCATCAGGTCCAGTCCTCGCACGCCCAGCTTGCGCAATGAAGGCAGCACCACCCGTTCTCCGAGATCGAAATCACCGAAACGAGGCCCGGCGTCATACAACAGAGTGTGATGACGAGTGCGCACGATAATGGCCAACCCCTGCCCGACATCCAGTTGCCAGATTTCGGCCTCGCCTTGGGGGACCGTTCTGAGCGGCGCAAAAACCACCAACAACAGCATCGGCCAACCCAACAGCCGCAACGGCAGTCCTTTGGGCAATAACAGTAGAAAAGCACCGATAACGCTTATCCCCCAGACCCAGAGAGGAATCGCTGCGGGCACCCATGCAGGCGCATACCCCGCCACCAGCGCCAGCCCCTGAAACAGCCAGTCGATCAAGCCGCCCGCCAGCCACAGCAACCCTTCACCGAGATACGGCAGCGGCAAGAGCAAGGTACCCAACAAGGCCGCAGGCAAAACCACCAGGCTGACCCAAGGCACGGCGAACAAATTGGCCAGTGGCCCACTGATGCTGATGGGCAAACCAAGAATCAGCAACACCGGACACAAACCAATAGCAATCAGCCACTGGGCACGGGTCCAGGTTTGCCACCCACTCCAGGCGCCCAAGCGCCCGCTGAACGTAAAAATCAACACCGCCACTGCCGCAAACGACAGCCAGAATCCCGGCTGCAAACTCGCCAGCGGCTCAAGCAACAGGACCACATTCAGCGCCAGCAACAACGGCCACCAGGCCCCCAGATGTCGAAAGCGCAGCCGCCAGAGCAGGACCAGCCCGATCATCACGCACGCTCTGCGTACCGGCACTTCGAACCCCGCCAGCAAGCCGTAACCCAGCGCCGCGCCGAAGGCCATCGCGCAGGCCCACGGTAGCCAAGGCAAACGTGTTGGCCACAATCCATACCGCGCCAGCCCGGCGATCAGCATATAAATCGACCCGGCCAGCAGACCAATGTGCTGCCCGGAAATCACCAGCAAATGCACCGTGCCGGTGTCTTGCAGGATCCGCCAATCGGTGGATGTCAGCCCGGCGCCATCACCCAGCACCAAGGCTGCCAACGCACCGGCCCGGCCTTGGGCGTCGACGCTCAAGAGTCGCTGCCGGATGTCGTCGCGCCACGCCCACTGGGCACTTGCGAGCAACTGCCCGTCCTTGACCGTGCCTGTGGCGCCGATTCGTTGCGCCAGCAACCAGGCGTCGTAATCGAAAGCATGGGGATTGAGCAAGCCGCCGGGGCGTTTGAGCTTGACAGCCAGTCGCCAGCGTTCTCCGCTGTGGACCGGCGGCCCGCCGTACCAGGCCAGCCGCATCAACTTCGGCAATGGGGTCCGCCGCGATTGCCCACCCTCAAGCTCGAAACGCACCACACCATCGGCGTTCTGCGGCAAGCCCACCACGCGCCCTTCGAGCCAGCGAGTTTGCCCATCGAGACTGAGCGCCAGGCGATCATTCAAAGCCCAGTGCGCGCCCGCACACGCCCAACTGAAGCCGAACAGAAAAAATGCCAGTGGATAAGTCCGAAACGGCAAAAGCATCAATCCTGGCACGGGCAATAGCAGCAATAGCCAGATCGGCGGCAGCGCCGGCAAGAAACGCAGGGTCAACAGACCCAACGCGAGCGCAAACATCCCTGTGCGCATAAGTCCGTCCATGAGAATCCTTTCTCTCGGAATAGCCGAGCCGCACGGGCGCAGCTTTATTAATTGTCACAAAGTCTGAATTTTCCATCCGTAGAATCCGGGCATACTTGCCGCTTGAACCGACCGAGATGCCCTATGCCCCGGCGCCTATTCAAACGTTACATGCCAGACCCGACCAGCATCCGGGAACACAAATCCTTACGCTTTCTTGGCACGTTGCTGCACGACCCGAATCTTTGGCACCTCAATCGCCACTCGGTAGCACGCGCGATGGCGGTGGGATTTTTCGCCGCGTTTCTGCCCATTCCATTGCAGATGCTGGTGGCGGCGATTCTGGCGATAACCGTGCGCGGCAATATGCCGATTGCCGTCAGCCTGGTCTGGTTGACCAACCCGATTACCATGCCCGCGGTATTTTTCTGCACCTACCAGACCGGCGCCTGGCTAATGAACGTACCGGCCCGAAGCCTGCCGGACGAGCTGTCCTGGGAGTGGATCAGCGGCGAGTTGTCGACGCTATGGCAGCCTTTCCTGCTGGGCTCAGTGGTCACTGGGCTGGTCTTCGGCGCCCTCGCCTATTGCCTGACCATGCTCTACTGGCGCTGGTGGGTCAGCCGGCAATGGACGCGGCGCAAGAAAAGTCGACTGTAAAAATGCAAAAACGGCACCCTTGGGTGCCGTTTCTGTTTTGGGAGGTTGATCAGGGTATGCTGCCTGGCAACAACCGTGGCGAGGCTTTCGCAGGTTACTGGCGCATACCGCGACCGCTGACCAGCAGCCGTGCGCAACCGATATACAACACCACTGTCGCGACCAGCATAAAGGCGATGGCCACGCTGATCTTGATATCCGACACCCCAAGGATGCCATAGCGGAAGGCGTTGACCATATGCAGCACCGGGTTGACCAGCGACACGGTCTGCCAGAACGGCGGCAACAAAGTGATCGAGTAGAACACCCCGCCCAGATAGGTCAGCGGCGTCAACACGAACGTCGGGATAATCGAGATATCATCGAAGTTGCGTGCAAACACGGCGTTGATGAAGCCCAATAGCGAGAAAATCGTCGCCGTCAGCACCACCACCAGAATGGTCACGCCCAAGTGATGCACCTGCAGATCGGTGAAGAACAACGACAGCAGCGTCACGATCACCCCGACCATCAGCCCGCGCAACACGCCACCCAAGGTGTAGCCAATCAGAATGGTGTGCGGCGAAACCGGCGAAACCATCAGTTCTTCGATGGAGCGCTGGAACTTGCTGCCAAAGAAACTCGATACCACGTTACCGTAGGAGTTGGTGATCACCGACATCATGATCAGCCCGGGCACGATGTATTCCATATAGGTGAAACCACCCATATCACCAATCTGCCGACCGATCAGGTTGCCAAAGATCACGAAGTACAAAACCATAGTGATCGCCGGCGGCAGCAGGGTTTGCGGCCAGATCCGGGTAAAGCGCCGGACTTCACGATAGACGATGGTATTGAGCGCAACGAGGTTGGGCTGCAGCTCTGAACTCATACCGCCACCTTCGCCAGATTTTTCTCCACCAGGGACACGAACAACTCCTCAAGGCGATTGGTTTTATTGCGCAGGCTCAGCACTTCGATGTGTTGCGCGGCCAGTTGACCGAACAGCGCAGTGATGCCAACTGATTTATCAACCTGGACTTCCAGGGTGTGACTGTCGACCAGGCGGTTCGGATAGCCGATCAGCTGCGGCGCGACCTTCATGTCGGTTTTCAGATCGAGCAGGAAGGTCTCGACATGCAATTGGCTGAGCAACTGCCGCATGCTGGTGTTCTCGACAATGGTGCCATGGTCGATGATGCCGATATTGCGGCACAGCTGCTCAGCCTCTTCCAGGTAATGAGTGGTGAGGATGATGGTGATGCCTTTCTGATTCAGCTCGGTGAGGAAGGTCCACATCGAGCGACGCAGCTCGATATCCACCCCGGCAGTCGGTTCGTCGAGGATCAGCAGACGAGGTTCATGCACCAGCGCGCGGGCGATCATCAATCGACGCTTCATGCCGCCGGACAAGGAGCGCGACGGTACATCACGCTTGTCCCACAGGCCTAGCTGGGTCAGGTATTGCTCGGCCCGCTCCTTGGCAATTTTCGGCGGGATGCCGTAGTAGCCAGCCTGAGTCACGACAATGTCGAAGGTCTTTTCGAACTGGTTGAAGTTGAACTCTTGCGGTACCACGCCAATGCAACGCTTGAGCGTGGCGGGCTCACGATCGAGATCATGCCCAAAGATATTCACCGTGCCGCTGGTCTTGTTCACCAGGGTGGAGAGAATGCCGATGGTGGTGGATTTGCCAGCGCCGTTGGGGCCGAGCAAGGCGAAAAAATCACCTTCGGCGACATCCAGATCGATACCACTCAGGGCCTGGAAACCGTTGCCGTAGGTTTTGGTTAGCTGCCGGATGGACAGAGCGGAACTCATATCGGATTTACGCACCAAGAAGGGAAGAAAGTTACAAATAAGGGCGGACCGCACAGAATGCAACGGCGGCGAACCAGGCCAATGGTGCTTGTCGACGCCGCACAAGTACAGTCATGTGTATTGATAGTCGGTATTAAGTCAACGCAGTCATGACGGCTTTCTGATAAGCCGGGCGCTGCTTCAGGCGCTCATACCAGGCCTCCAGGTGGCGCATCTGCGGGCGCTCGATGGGCATTTCAAACCAGGCGTAAATAAAACTGCCCAGCGGAATATCACCCATGCCGATTTCATCACCGGACAAATATGGATGCTCGGCCAGCGCCTGATCGACCATCGAAAGCAACTCGGCACAGGTCTTCTGTGCAGCGTTGATCTTGACCCAATCCTGTTGATCCGCCGGGGTGCGCAATACGCCCCAGAACAGATGACGGAACGGTTCGGCCAAGGTCGAGGTGGTCCAGTCCATCCATTTTTCAGCAGCTGCCCGCGCCCGCACATCCACCGGATACCAGGCCGAATCGGCGGCATGCCTGGCGCACAGATAACGCACGATGGTGTTGGATTCCCAGAGCACGAAGCCGTCATCTTCGATTACCGGAATTCGGCCATTGGGGTTCATGGCCCGGTATTCAGGTGTATCGACCACACCAAAGGCACCGCCCGCGTCCAGCGCTTCGTAGGTCAGACCGAGCTCTTCGGCGCACCAGAGTGCCTTTCTGACATTCGACGAGTTTTTCCGACCCCAGATCTTCAGCATGACTGCCCCTTGATGGATGAATGCCGGGGCAGTCTACGCCGGATCAGGCGCGACTCAAATCGGTCTGCATATCACCCGACCGGGCTGACAACTGATCGCTGAACAAATGCGGATAACATTTTTCCAGATGCTCGAAGAAGAAAACTTCAGGCACATCCGTGAACTGCCCATGGTCCACCAGATACTCCATCGATTGTTGCCCCTGACGATTGAACGGGTGGAACACGCTGTCATTGACTCCGTCGAACTCAAGCGGTGCCACATCGAACAACTCACAGAGTTGCTGATTGAACGCCGGGGTGGCCTTGACCCAACGGCCCTGCAAATACAGCTCGGTGTAACCGTGCATGGCAAACACATCGCTTCTGAGCAGCGCAAGCAAGCGTGGCGTCGACAGATGATTACGCACATCGGCCAGACCGATCCGTGCAGCAATTGCGCAATGCCGGGCGCATCCGGCGAGCAAGGTCGCCTTGGGCACGCAGTAGCTTTCACCGGTCGCCAGCGCATAACTGCCGCGCAAGGTCTGCGGGTCACGGCTGAAGGTATAAGGGTTGTAGCGCACGGCATCGCGCACGGCGTAATAGAGATTGATCGCCTGTTCGAGCCGGTCACGACTCTTGCCGCGATGCGTTTCGGCGAACTCCACCACCGATGGATGGTCACTATCGATGAAGCGGCCGGGACTCAGATACTCGTGCATGAGAACAATCTCCTGGGGAAGCCACGAGTCTAGCGATAGCCCTGGTACAGAGATAACGACGTTTCGGCCAAATATCAGAGCTTGCCGCTCTGTTAACGCAGGAATTCAACAGTCCGCTATCGAGACAACTTACGAAGTTCACCCGATGTTTCCTACAGATTCAAACACATCGCTCTTAGCACCCTGTTTCGTGGATGCCGTCTAAGCTCTCAGGATGGTTTTGCCCCTGGTTTCACGGAGGATTGAATATGCTGCTGTTGTGGATACTGGTTCTGGTGGTCGGGATCGCCTATTTGGCACATCGCCGCACCACGCCCTTGCCCGCCTTGGGCATGATCGCTGCCTACCTGCTGGCGATGGGCGCCTTCAGCCGTGCACCAGGCTGGCTGTTACTGATTTTCTGGGTGATATTTGCGGCGGTGGCCGCGCCCTTGTTGTTGCCGGACCTGCGACGTAAATACTTCACGGCGCCGCTATTGAGCTGGTTTCAAAAAACCTTGCCGCCAATGTCGCAAACCGAACGCGACGCCATTGATGCCGGCACAGTCTGGTGGGACGGCGAGCTGTTCAGTGGTCGCCCGGACTGGAACAAACTGCTGGCCTACCCAAAAGCGCAACTGAGTGAAGAGGAACAGGCATTCATCGATGGCCCGACCGAAGAGCTCTGCGCCATGGTCAGCGACTGGCAGATCAGCCAGTCCATGGACCTGCCGCCAGAAGCCTGGGATCACATCAAGCAGCACGGTTTTTTTGCCCTGATCATTCCCAAGGAGTTCGGCGGTAAAGGCTTCTCGGCCTATGCCCACTCCCAGGTTGCGATGAAACTGGCAACCCGCAGCGGCGACCTGGCGTCCACCGTGATGGTGCCTAACTCCCTCGGCCCGGCCGACCTGCTGCTGCATTACGGCACCGACGAACAGCGTAACCATTATCTGCCCCGCCTCGCCCGTGGCGACGATATCCCCTGCTTTGCCCTGACTGGCCCGCTGGCAGGTTCCGACGCAGGAGCAATGCCCGACACCGGGGTCATTTGCAAAGGTGAATGGGAGGGTAAAGAAACCCTCGGCCTGCGCCTGAACTGGGAAAAGCGTTACATCACCCTCGGCCCGGTTGCCACCTTGCTCGGCCTGGCCTTCAAGGCTTATGACCCGGACCACCTGCTGAGCGAAAATGAAGACCTGGGGATCAGCCTCGCGTTGATTCCGACCGACACGGCTGGTGTAGAAATCGGCCGTCGTCACCTGCCGCTGGGTGCCTCGTTCATGAACGGCCCGAACTCCGGCAAGGATGTCTTCGTGCCGCTGGAGTTCCTCATTGGCGGCCAGGAAATGCTCGGCAAAGGCTGGATGATGCTGATGAACTGCCTGTCGGTCGGGCGCTCGATTTCGCTACCGGCCGTCGGCACCGGTGCGGCCAAGTTCACCAGCCTGGTGACCGGCCAGTATGCGCAGGTTCGCGAGCAGTTCAACGTACCACTGGCGGCCTTCGAAGGGATTCAGGAAGCAATGGCCCGGATCGGCGGCAATGCCTGGCTGATGGACGCCGCACGGATGCTCACCGCCAACGCGGTAGACCTCGGCGAGAAACCCTCGGTACTCTCGGCCATTCTCAAATACCACCTTACCGAACGCGGTCGCGAATGCATTAGCCACGCCATGGACGTCCACGGCGGCAAAGCCATCATCATGGGCCCGAACAACTACCTCGGCCGTAGCTGGCAAGGCGCACCGATCTTCATCACCGTGGAAGGCGCGAACATCCTCTCCCGGAATCTGATGATCTTTGGCCAGGGTGCGATTCGCTGCCATCCATTCGTGCTCAAAGAAATGGCCCTCGCCGGCCGCGAAGACAAACAACAGGCCCTGATCGAATTCGACGGCCTGCTGCTCAAACACATCGGTTTTGCCGTGAGCAACGCCGCCAGTACCTTGGTGTTGAACCTTGGCCTTGGGCGTTTCGAACACATGCCAGGGGACAAGCTCAGCCAGCGCTACTTCCGCGCCCTCAACCGACAGGCCGCAGCTTTCGCCATGCTCGCCGACTTCAGCATGATGCTGCTGGGCGGCGAACTGAAACGCCGCGAACGCCTGTCCGCGCGCCTCGGTGATGTGCTCAGCAACCTGTATCTGGCCTCTGCCGCACTCAAGCGTTATCACGACCTCGACTCACCGGAACATCTGCATCCGCTGTTCGTCTGGGCCATGGAAGAAAGCCTCGGCCAGTCCGAACGCGCATTGGACGAACTGCTCACCAACTTCCCGAGCAAGGTACTCGGCTGCCTGCTGCGGGTGCTGGTATTCCCGCTCGGTCGTCGGCACAAAGGGCCGTCAGACAAGATGGGAGCTGAAGTCGCGGCGGTCATCTGTCGCGCCAAAGGCGATCCAACCCTTGAAGAGTTACTGGGGGGCTGCTATCGCCCGCAATCGACAGAGGATCCGGTCGGCGCCCTGCAGCATGCCTGCGACTTGCTGAGCGCTGCCCAGCCGCTGCAGAAAAAACTCCAGACGGCGCTCAAAAGCGGTCAGCTCAAACCTGCCGCCGGGGAGAATGCCATCGACGCCGCGCTGGAGGCTGGCGTCTTGCAACCGGTTGAAGTCCAGACCTTGCATGAAGCAGAGGCGGCACGGCGCAAGGTTATCGATGTCGATGACTTTGCCAAAGATGAACTGACGCTCAGCGCGGGGAAAACCCGTTAGACCAGTCCGTATAGCTGTTCAATTATGAAAAGCGGGTGTCGGAGTTATATACTTGCGCGCCCGTTTTGCTTTAGCTCTAGAGGACTCCCGTTATGCTCGACCACACTCTCGCCCTGCTCGCACACTTGCGCAGCATCCTGGTCGCCTTGGGTGAAGCCGAACAGGTTCCGGAAGAAAGCCACGAACTTTTCCTCGAACGCTTCGACGAACTGATGCTGCAACTGCCGGTCGACCCGATCGAAAGCCAATACCTGGGGCAAGACATTCTCTGCCAGGTCATCGCGCGTTATCCGCAGATTGCCCATCTGGTGCCACGCGATCTGCTGTGGTACTTCGCCGGCGACTGCCTGCACTTCATGCCCGACGACGAGATCGACCTGTACCAGGCCCTCGAAGATCGTCGCTATGAAGCCGAACAGAACGACGAGCCGTTCGACTGGAACCAGGAAAAACAGCTGCTGTCGATGTCGAACCAGGACGTCAAGCACTGATTCAACGCCCAAACGCAAAAGGCCCGCGCGGTTAAACCGGCGGGCCTTTTTATTTGCTGATGAACTGCAGCGTAAGCAAGATCAAAGCAACCCATCGCTCTGCGCATGCTCATCCGCCAGTGCAGCTTTGCTGGGAACACTCGACTTCCCCGGCTTGCTCAGCGTCGGCTCCTTCTCCAGGCACGCCACCAGATAGTCGATGAACACCCGCAGCTTCGGCGGCAAATAACGCGTCGGCGAATGAAGAAGCCATGCTCCGCCGTGATACGAGGCGAGAAAGGTCCAGTCCGGCAGCACCTGCACGATCAGCCCCTGCTCCAGCGCATAACGCGCGGTGAAGTACGGCAAGCTGCCAATCCCGATATGCTGGAGCACCGCCTCCAGCCGCACACCGGTATGGTTAGCCGCATAGCGTCCACGCACCCCCACGGTTACCGCTTTGGTTCCCTGCCTGAACTTCCAGCGCGCATCACTCGGCGTCTCACCCAGATAAATACAACTGTGGTTGAGCAGGTCATGGGGATGGGTAGGCGTCCCGTGCTCGGCCAGATACTGCGGCGTCGCACACAACAAGTGCTCGATACTCAGCAACTGACGCCCCACCAGACCGGCCGGCGGTCGATCCGTGATGCGAATAGCGAGGTCTACGTTATCGTCGATCAGGTCCACGTTGCGGTCTTCGAGTAACAACTCCACATCGACCTTCGGATAGCGACGCAAAAACTCCGGCATGTGCGGATGAATAACAAATCGCCCTACCGCCTTGGGCACACTCACTCGCACCAGCCCCTCGGCCTCATGGGTGTACTGGCCGCTGATTTCCATCACCGACCTGGCCGCACTGACCATCTCCTGGCAGCGCTTGAAGACCTCTTCGCCACCGTCGCTAAGTCGCAATTTGCGCGTGGTGCGCTGCAGCAGCCGGATGGCCAGCACCTTCTCCAGTCGCGAGATGCTGCGACTTACCGCTGAAGGCGACGAACCCAGTTGCCGGGCGGCTTCCGAGAAACTGCCGGTCTCGACAACTTTGACGAAAATCGCCATTTCACCCAGCAAAGGCAGTGGAAGATTTATGCTCACAACGCAAAAGTCCATTGATGTTTGAATGGATTATCACGCAATTCCAGCATCCATATAATAAAAATAGAAATTTCAACAAGAGCATGAGATATGACACTTCGCCTGTTTTTCCATAGCGATGACCTCGAAGCCAATGTGGAAGTCCTGGATTGCACGCCCCACGAGAACGAATTTTCCGTCACCTTGCGCGCAACGCCCTTCCACCCCCAAGGCGGTGGCCAGCCCTTCGATACCGGCTGGATCGGCGAAAGCCAGGTACTGCGCGTCACCCAGGAACCGCACCGGATCGTGCATTACGTCACCCATCCGGTAACGCCGGGCATGACGCAAGTACGGGTGGATGAGCCGCGTCGTCAGATCAACACCCGGATGCATTCGGCCGGCCATTTGATCGGCCACTTTGCCGAATCACTCGGCTGGATTCCGATCAAAGCCCACCACTGGCCCGGCGAGGGACGAATTACCTTCAAGCCGGGAGAAAGGCCACAGGACTTTGATGTCGACCCCCTGCAGATTGCATTGAATCAATGGATCGCAGATGACCTGCCGCGGCTGATTTCCCTGCGCGAGGGCACTCGCGAAATCGGTTTCGGCGAGCTGCCGGCATATGGCTGCGGCGGCACCCATGTACGTCGCCTACTGGAATTAGGCTCAGTCAAGATCGCTACCCTTTCGCAAAAGAAGGGAACGCTTTCAGTTCACTACAGCGTGGACTGATCCATTGGCGATATCGCTCCAGACGTAATGCTTGACGTCGAGCGTCTCGATACGACGCGCATAAAAAACTCGCCAATGAAGAAACACTCGCCATTCGCGTAAAGAGTCGAGCCTGTTTTTTTGTCGGCTATCGGGGCAATGCCTCACCCATTACTGACTGGAGTTGAAATGCTTTCGAACTACCTGGGCGAGTTTCTCGCACTGGCTACGATCCACTTTCTGGCGGTGGTCGCCCCTGGGCCGGACTTCGCAGTCACCATCCGTCAGAGCGTGCGCTACGGTCGAGTGGTCGGGTTGTACACAGCCATCGGGATCGGCGTAGGGATTTCGGTGCATGTGCTTTACACCTTGCTCGGGGTTGGCGCGCTGATGCACACCACACCGTGGTTGCTGAGCGTCGCCAGGATCGTCGGCGGCGCCTACATCCTGTATCTGGGGGTGAGCCTGCTGCGCAGTAAACCGAAAACCGCTGTTGAAGGCAGGAATGCCAGGTCGGAGCAAATGGAACGTCAGACTTTACCCAAAGCCTTCATCACCGGATTCCTGACCAATGCCACCAACCCCAAGGCTACGCTGTTCTTCCTGGCGATCTTCACGACTGTCATCAGCGCTTCGACACCACTGAAGATTCAGGCGCTCTACGGAGTCTGGATGTGTTTTGTAAATGCGCTGTGGTTCATCATTGTTGCGCTGTTCTTTTCCAGCGCCCGCGTGCGGTTGCAGTTCATGCGCATGGGTCACTGGTTTGAACGGACCATGGGTGTGATCCTGATTTTGTTCGCTGGGCGACTGATCCTGTCGATGTGATTGGACTCTCAATGCAAAAGGCCCGCTCAGCATGACTGGCGGGCCTTTTTGACATTGTCGCGTTCAGGCTGGATACAAAAGACGCACAAACAAAAACGCCGCTCAGAGAGCGGCGTTTTTGTATAAATGGAGCGGGAAACGAGACTCGAACTCGCGACCCCGACCTTGGCAAGGTCGTGCTCTACCAACTGAGCTATTCCCGCAAATGGCGTCCCCTAGGGGACTCGAACCCCTGTTACCGCCGTGAAAGGGCGGTGTCCTAGGCCACTAGACGAAGGGGACGCTGCCCGGAACATATGGTGTATGTTCCAGTGTCCAAAACCTTGTCCGAAGACTTGGTTCTGGTTTCACCAGCCCTGCCCTAGAGCAAAGCTGCTTAAAAATGGAGCGGGAAACGAGACTCGAACTCGCGACCCCGACCTTGGCAAGGTCGTGCTCTACCAACTGAGCTATTCCCGCATTGGCGTCCCCTAGGGGACTCGAACCCCTGTTACCGCCGTGAAAGGGCGGTGTCCTAGGCCACTAGACGAAGGGGACACACCTACAACATTCACTACTTACTGCGTTTCGCTGTGTGCTTTACGCTGTAAGTGGCGCGCATTCTATGGATGGATTGGGAGGTCGTCAACCCCCAGATATAAATTTATTTAAATCAATGACTTCGCCATGGTTTTGGGGGCTGTTTCAGCCTTTTCCCCGCCCAGGCTTTGGCGCCTATATTCTGGCACCCGACAAGACGTTATAGTCCAACGCAGCAAATGATGGCAATGTGCATTCATCCAGCAACTACCGTTAATAGCGGCGCGACAGCGCGTTTCAACTCGTCGCACTGCCCTATGCGCTCAAATGCTAAGCCACTACACTCGCACGCAAACCCTATAAAGAGGTCTTAACGGTGACACCACTCATGATCACCCTGCTAGTAGTAGCCGGGATCGTAATACTGATCGCCATTGGCTACATGAACCATGTGGTGGAAAACAATAAGCTGGAAAAGGCGCGCACCAAGGTCGAACTCAACGACCGCCTGCGCCGTTGCGGCGAAATCACCGAGACCTTCCCCGGCCAGTTGATGACACCGGCACTCAAGCTGCTGCTGACCCGACTGGAGCTCAATGTCACTCAGCGCCTGTTGAACCTGAACAAATCCGACGCATCTACCAAGGCGCGGGTAACCGAACTCAACGCCATGGTCGCCCAGGGCGAATCGATTCCGGTCAACAATCCGCCGGCACCGATCCAGACCGAAGCCAAAGCCAAGGATGTGCGCTTTCTATTAGAGGCGCTGCACGGCCAGGTTACTCGGGCAGCACAGGACGGTTTCCTGCCAGCCAATGAGGCCAAGCACTGGATCAGAGAAGTTCGTCATATCCTGGTGTTGCTGCATATCGAGTTCTTCAACAACCTGGGGCAGCATGCCCTACAACAGGATCAACCTGGTCAGGCGCGCCTGGCGTTCGAACGCGGCGTGCAGTACCTGCGCAAGCAGCCGGAACCGGTGGTCTATAACGAGCAGCTCAAGTACCTGGAAAAACTCCTGGCGCGCGCCAACTCGATGGTACTGACCAACATTGAGCCGGTAGAAGGTGACGTCAACGAGTTGACCGAAGGCCTGAAGACAGTGGAAGCCGACGCTGACTGGAAGAAGAAAGCGATTTACGACTAAGAGATGCTTCCATTGTAGAAGCAGCCGGTCGACGCTCGATTGGTCCGGGCGGCGTTCCGACGATGGACTCAAGGGCGACGCGTTTATCCAGCAAACACGCGTTATCGTTAACGTCCATCGCGAGCAATCGAGCGTCGACCGGCTGCTCCTACTACAACCGGAAATGCCCAACCATCCCCTTCAGCTCTGCCCCCAGCTGCGCCAGCTCGATGCTGGAGGCGGCGTTACCCTGCATTGCCAAAGACGATTGATCGGCACTGGCGCGGATGCTGGTGACACTGCGGTTGATCTCTTCGGCCACCGAACTTTGCTGTTCGGCCGCAGCGGCGATTTGCTGGTTCATCTGCTGAATCAATGACACCGCAACAGCAATGCTGCCCAGAGCGCTTTCGGTCTGCAACGCATCGCTGACGGCCAGTTTGACCAGCTCGCCACTGCTCTGAATTTGCTGCACCGACGAATGCGCGGCTGAACGCAAAGCGCTCACCAGTCGTTCGATTTCCTCCGTGGATTGCTGGGTTCGTTTGGCCAAAGCCCGCACCTCGTCGGCAACCACCGCAAAGCCTCTGCCCTGTTCTCCCGCGCGTGCCGCTTCGATAGCTGCGTTGAGCGCCAACAGGTTGGTTTGCTCGGCCACGCTTTTGATGACACCAAGCACCGTACCGATGTTTTGTATTTGCGCACTGAGACTTTCAATGCTGGTACTGGCCGAGGTGGCGGAGTCCGCGAGCTGCTCTATACGCTGCATGCTCTGACGGACAACCTGCTGACCGCTTTCAACTTTGTCGTCGGCCTTCTGTGCAGCCTGGGCTGCTTCTTCGGCGTTGCGCGCCACGTCATGCACAGTGGCAGTCATCTGGTTCATCGCCGTAGCGACCTGCTCGGTCTCTTCTTTTTGGCTGCTGACTTCGAGATTGGTCTGTTCGGTCACCGCCGACAGCGAATGAGCCGAACTCGCCAACTGCTCGATACCCGCTTGCAATCCACTGACGATATTGCTAAGCCCGGCACCCATCTGCTGCATCGCGAGCATCAACTGGCCAATTTCGTCACGACGCGTGACCTCCACCGTCGCACTGAGATCCCCCGCCGCTATTTGTTGAGCGACATGAATCACGCTACGCAGCGGCGCAACGATCAGACGGGTAATCACCCACGCGGCAATCAACCCGACCAGCAGCGCCAATGCCGAGGAACCGATGATCAGCACCGAGTTCTTTTTAAGCTCCACCTGCATCGACTGATCTTCGGCTGCATAGGCCTGATCGACCCGCTCGACCACTTGCGCGGCACGCTCATGCAGTTGCTGGTAGACCTTTTTCTCCTGCACCAGCAAACCGGTGTATTCGGTAAGCTTTTCGCTGAAGCTGGCAATATGCCCGGCCACTTCGTTGAGGACTGTCTGATACCCCGCATCCTTGACCGTTGCCTTGAGCTGCTCGGCCTGGGTCAACGCCTGATCAGCCTGCTCGATCTTGCCTTGCTCCCCACTCTCATCTTCGCCCTTGCGGCTCTGATCCAGACGCATGCGAGCTTCGTTCATCGCCTGCAGCATCAGTCTGGATACCTGACTGACCTGATTGGCTTGCGCGATAAACTCTGCACCCTCCTTGCCTTGGGATTGCTTCAGTGTGTAGGCACCATCATCGGCAAGACCGGCCTGAAGTACATCGAGGTTATTGGCGACACTGGAAACCGACCAACTGGCCATTTCCAGCGCGAGATCCTTGGCCTGGGTCAGCTCGACGAACTCATCGAAGGCTTTGCGATAAGCCCCAAGCGCCTGTTCGACATCGTTCATCACCGGGACGTTGGCCGCCGACTGCGCCTTGAGTTGCGTCGCCAGCGCGATCAGACCGTCAACGCCCTCATGCAAGGCATCGGCGGTTTTCGAGTCGCCATGCAGCGCATAGTTCTGCTCCAGCAAGCGCACTTTAAGCAGGCCACTGTTGAGCGATGACATTTGTTTGAGACCATCGAAGCGATGACTGATCACCTGTAGGGACCACACGCCTATGGCTGCCACCAAAGCCGTCAGAAGCAATACCAGAAAAAACCCGATACCCAGTTTTTTCGCCATACCAAGGTTGGCAAAACGTCCTTGAGCGGCCGTAATCATTGCGCGTAGTCCCCTTCCAACACCGAATGGCATAAAGGCCATTTTCTGTTTGTGCAGATTCGCAATGGGCTGCCCTTGAGCACAAGTCTCCGGCGTCTGAATAATGGCAAAAAGCTACGCCAAGGTCGTTTTCAGGATGGTAGAGGTCGATCCGACAGAGTCGTGGCGCGGAAAAATGCCAAGGCCCGCGGGTCGTTGGCGTAGGCCACATTGATACGCAGCCATTTTCCTGGAGCACCGTCTGGATTGAACCCACCGCCAGGACAAAGCACTACACCAAGTTTGCCAGCCTGTTCGCGCACCCGAGCATAGTCGGACAACACGGGCCGAGCCCAAATGAACATGCCACTGGCAGGTCTGCCGAACACTTCCCATTCGGCATCCTCCAGCGCTTGCAGAGTGACAAGCCTGTCTTTGTTCAAACGCTGACGCAGGCGTTGCGCCATCTTGCGATAGGCACCGGTGGCCAACAGGCTGGCCACCACCGCCTCACAAAATCGCGAAGCTCCGAGGCTGGTAATCATCTTTACCTCGGCCAGCCTGGCGATGATGGTAACGCTGGCGCTGATATAGCCGAGCCGTAGCGAGCTGCTGAGGGTTTTCGAGAAACTGGCGATGTAAATGACCCGCTCATTGGCATCCAGGGCCGCCAGGCGCGTGCAAGCGCCATTCTGGAAATCGGCATAGACGTCGTCTTCGACAATGAAGAAGTCATGGTGGGTCGCCAATTGCAGCAATCGCTGCGCCACCAATGGAGTCAGGCTGCTGCCGGTCGGGTTGTGGTACAGACTATTGATGAACAATGCGCGAGGTTTATGTTTCTCCAGCACGCTGTCGAGCTCATCGAGGTCCGGCCCGCTACGCACTCTGGGAACCTCAAGCAGCGTAATCCCATGAAGCCTCAGCAAACGATGGAGATTGGAGAGGCCCGGGGGTTCGATCACCACACAATCGCCCGGTTTGAGCAGCGTGCGCACCACCAGATCGAGGGCATGACTGGCGCCATGGGTGGTCAGGATTTGCTCCTCATCCACACAGATGTTGATCCGCTTCAGATGCTTTTGCAGTTGCTGGCGCAAGAGAGGCAAACCCAACGGTGTGCTGTAGTTGAATAACGCGCTCATGTCGGTGCGAATGAGCTGGCGAATCGCGTAACTGAGGTCATCGCTTTCTCGCCAGCTTTCAGGCAACCACCCGCACCCCAACCTCAACTCACCCGAAGGGCTGCCGGTGAAGCGACTCCACCCCGCCTCGACATTTTCATACCACTGAGCTTTATTCCGGGGCTGGAGCACAGACACCTGTTCGGCGACGAAGAACCCGGAACCCTGCCGTGATACCAGCAACCCCTGAGCAACCATCCGCTCATAGGCTTCGATGACGCTGGACTGGCTGAGCAGATTGTCCCGGGCCAATTGCCTGACAGGAGGCAGACGCGTACCGGATTGCACGTTGCCCTGATAGATCCACGCAGCCAATGCGTTGACGATTTGCTGCACAACCGGCACGAGCGCCTGCCGATCAATTTTCAAATCCATGAATAGACGATCCCTGACTGTTTTTTTCTGAAAACAGTTAAGCACAGGCACGCTGCTGGCAAGGGACGATAAGGCCTTGAAATCGCCCGCCCTAACCATTTGAAACACAACACCCGCCCCTCGGCTGACATGGCCAGCGCATCGTCACCGACATCCAGACAGATGGGATAGTCACGCGCCAGCGCAGAAGGTTTTCCACAGCAAAACGCCCCGGACCAGTAAGGTCCGGGGCGCTTAAGAGGTCAAAGACCCGGCATCCAGTGGATCGCAAGCTGCACCGCTTGATCAAGCAGCATTGCAGGGCAATAACCGGGTTTTATCGCTGTACCTGATCAGAGTTTCGCGGCGTGCCGTTGGTGACGCTCCATGTAGCGCTCCACATAGGAGCACGACGGAATGACCGTGTAGCCCATGCGGTCAGCGTACTCGAGCGCCTGCTCGGTCAGCGCGGCAGCTATACCGCGGCCACGCAGTGCGTTGGGCACGAACGTCCGATAGATGTCCAGGGTTTGCTTACCCAGGTCCATATAGGTCAGGTAGGCACGATGACCGTCCACATTGGTCTCGAACTGATGACCAGCCTGGTCATGGTGGATGGACAACGCCTCGCTCATCACTACTCCTCGCGGGTCTTGGATTCTGACCACTACCTTACCGATGTTTTTCCGGCGAAGAAACATCTACTACGCCACCCCGTGCCTGTCTGGACACCGAGAAGAGCTTACCGATCCCGCACAGCCGAGCACGTTTCAAATAGTAGGCGCCATTATCGTAAATGCTCAAGGCGCGCTCGTCATCGTGTAGCTCCCGCTGGCGCAGCTCTGTATCACGTAGAGGTGGCCCGACCGAACACCCCCTGGTCGATAGCCTGTGCATTGCCGGATATTGAGACTTTATGACGAGCGCCCTGTCTTAAAGTCACCTCAACATGGACAAAGATACGTGAGCCGCTCCGCAATTTCTGAACACAAGTGTAGACCGATCAATATAGACCGACTTTCACCCACACTCCGAAACAGCCCCAGGCGGTAGCGAGCACTCATGATCCACTATGAAGCAGCTCGCCCAGCACGGGCCTCACAGCTGCATACTTTTTCTACAGACTGATGAATAGTTGCTCGAAAAATATTCAAGGCCTAGAATATTTTTTGCTTCTTGCGCTACGTCAGTTTACTTACTACAAGTAATGGGTAGTATGTACGCCGGCTATTTCCTCACTCTGATGAGATGGCTATTTAATAGAAAGTCCTTGAAGGGGAACCCGATGAACAACGTTCTGAAATTCTCTGCTCTGGCTCTGGCCGCAGTTCTGGCTACCGGTTGCAGCAGCGTATCCAAAGAAACCGAAGCACGTCTGACCGCTACTGAAGACGCAGCTGCTCGCTCCCAAGCTCGTGCAGACGAAGCGTATCGTAAAGCTGATGAAGCTCTGGCTGCTGCTCAAAAAGCACAACAGACTGCTGACGAAGCTAACGAGCGTGCTCTGCGCATGCTGGACAAAGCTAGCCGCAAGTAATAATCCCTCGGGATTGTTATCAAGCCGATCCATTCTTGGATCGGCTTTTTTATTGCCCGGATTTTCTGACGGCAATAAAAAACCGCCGAAGCTGTGAAGCCTCGGCGGTTTTTTAGAGCGATTACTGTTGCAGATCGATCGGTATACTGGACACCAGCGGCGCATTGTTCGGTACTGCGATTTCTACCGGCATGCCATCTTCAGCGGCTACCACGTCGCGCACCACATCCCAGTTCATGCGCAGGTTATTGGCCAGGTCCTGACGCTTGAGCAAGGCGTTGATCACCGCGGTGTGCTTGTCGACTACTGACGGATTGCCTTTGTCATCCAGTGGCGTATGCGCTTCAAGATAGACCTTGCCGCCACTGATACCGAACTTGTACGGATCGTTGAGTATGCGTACCGACGTACCCACCGGCACCATGCCGGCCATTTCCAGGACGTTGTTGTTGTACATCCGGAAGCAGCCATGGCTGGTACGCATGCCAATGCCGAATTTCTTGTTCGAACCGTGGATCAGGTAACCCGGAGTCCCCAGAGTGAACTTGAACGGCCCCAGCGGGTTATCCGGGCCTGCTGGCACCACATTCGGCAACGGGTCGCCATCAGCAGCGTGCTCGGCCTTGATCGAAGCGGGAGGAGTCCAGGTCGGATTCGGGGTCTTCGCGATAATACTGGTGTGGGCGATCGGCGAGCCCCAGCCTTCACGACCGATACCCAGCGGGAAGGTGTAAACCACATTCCGGCCTTTGGGGTAGTAGTACATGCGATATTCAGCCAGGTTGATCACGATGCCTTCACGCGGGCCCGGCGGCAAAATGAAGCGCGTGGGCAGCACGACCTCAGTGCCCGCACCCGGCAACCATGGATCGACACCCGGGTTGGCCGCAACCATTTCCAGATAGCCCAGGTCGTAGGTCGTGCCCAGATCGGCAAAGGTATCTTCATACTTGGCCTTGACCACTTGCACCTGACCGACGACATCTTCGCCCGGCGGTGGTAAAGGCAGCTCCAATGCTGCAACGGGCCCCGCCACACACAGGGCGGCAAGAGACAGGTAACGGGTGACGGCAGGAAAACGCGGCAACATCCGGAAAATCCTTCGCATGATCAACGGGTAAGGGAGGGATTGTACACCGCCGCCCCCACCTTCGGGAGGCGGGGCGACGAGCTCCAGTTTGCACACAATTGGTGCAGGAGCTACCGCAAGGTTCGGGCCGCCGATCTTTTCGCCTCTTACAGCTCGAAGCGCAACTCCGGCCAGATCGGCGACGTACCGCGTTTCTGTGATTCGAGGATTGCCCGACATAGCGAACACAGGCGCTGGTCCTGGAAGATCGTCCGGTCGACGCTCGACCAGCGCGGCTGAGCCGGCAACAAGGTGCCGCACAGCGTACGGTCGGCCGAGCCGCCCAACTCCAATTGACGCGTCACCAGATGCACCCGGACTTCCTGGCAGGCGAACAGATCCAGCTGTTCATCAGGCTCGATCAGTTGATAGGCAAACAGGGACCAGGCGGGACGCGGCATCGGGGGCTCCAAATCGGGGCGCCACATTAGCCGAAAGACTGCCAGTAGAAAAGTGTCAAAGCAGCGGTTTTAGCGTCGGCCAGACATTTTCCAGCAACTTGCCCTGGGCCACTGCCGCGGGATGTATGCCATCCGCCTGCATCAGCTCGGGAATCCCGCCCACCCCTTCGAGAAAAAACGGTACCAGCGGGATTTTTTTCTCCTCGGCAAGGTTGCTGTAAACCTCGGCAAAGGCCTTGGTGTAACGCACACCGTAGTTGGGTGGCAACTGCATGCCCAGCAAGAGCACCTTGGCACCGCTGGCACGGGAGCTGTCGATCATCGATGCAAGATTTTGTTGCAATTGAGCGGGAGGCTGACCGCGCAGGCCGTCATTGCCGCCCAATTCAAGGATTACCAACTCAGGCTTATGCTCTGCAAGCAGCGCTGGCAGGCGCGCCTGGCCGCCGGCACTGGTATCGCCACTGATGGATGCATTGACTACCTTATCGGTGAAGCCTTCGCTCTTGAGCCGTTGCTCGAGCAGGGACACCCACCCCTGGCGGGTATCCAGGCCGAAAGCCGCGCTGATACTATCGCCAACGATCAGGACAGTACCCGCCGCTGCGCTCTGGGCCATGCACATCAAGGCCAGGCCAGCACTTAAAAACCACACACGCATCGGACTCTCCATGGGCGCAAGCATTCTCACAGCGCGCAACCTTAGCAAAGTGGTTCCCAGCTCGGAAGGTGAACTGACCATCCTGCACGAACTCAGCCTGGAACTGAACACGGGCGATAGCCTGGCGATTGTCGGTGCCTCCGGTTCCGGTAAATCTACCCTGCTCGGCCTGCTGGCCGGTCTCGACCTGCCCAGCAGCGGTGAAGTCGTGCTCGCCGGTCAAGCCCTGAGCACCCTCGACGAAGATCAACGCGCACGGATCAGGGCCGAGCATGTCGGTTTCGTCTTTCAATCATTCCAGTTGCTCGACAGCCTCAACGCTCTGGAAAACGTCATGCTGCCGCTGGAGCTGGACGGCCGCAAGGACGCCCGCGAGCGCGCCAGAGAACTGCTTGAGCGGGTTGGCCTGGGTCAGCGACTCAGTCACTCACCACGCCAGCTCTCCGGCGGCGAACAGCAACGGGTCGCGATTGCCCGCGCGTTTGCTGCGCAGCCCACTGTACTGTTCGCCGATGAACCTACCGGCAACCTCGACAGCCACACCGGCGAGCGCATCAGTGACCTGCTCTTTGAACTCAATAAAGAAAGTGGCACGACCCTCGTACTGGTGACTCACGATGAACGCCTGGCACATCGCTGCCGGCGCCTGATCCGCCTTGAAGCCGGCCTGCTGGTCGCCCCACTGGAGCCTTGATGGCACACTTGCCGCTATTGCGCCTGTTCAGCCTTGCCATCCGCCAATTGCTGCGCGATGCCCGTGCAGGTGAGCTGCGGGTGCTGTTCTTCGCCATTCTGGTCGCCGTGGCGGCGAGTACCGCCATCGGCTATTTCGGCGCTCGTCTGAATGGCGCCATGCTGTTGCGCGCGACCGAGTTTCTGGGGGCCGACTTGCTGCTCGAGGGGAGCTCGCCAGCGCGCCCCGAACAGATTCAAAGCGGCATCGAGCTGGGCCTCGAACATGCCCGGGTGGTTGAATTTTCCAGCGTCATCGCCACGGATAACGGCATTCAGCTTTCCAGTATCAAAGCCGTCGACAACACCTATCCGTTGCGCGGCGAGCTTAAAAGCGCCGTCGCCCCTTACGCCCCGGAAGAACCCGGGGGCAGCCCGAAACCCGGTGAAGCCTGGGTCGAGGCCCGCCTGTTGCCGGCGCTGAATCTGAAGATCGGCGACAGCATCGATGTCGGCATGAAAAACCTGCGCCTGACCCGGGTGCTGACCTACGAGCCGGATCGCGCCGGCAACTTCTACAGCCTGACGCCCAGGGTACTGATCAATCTGGCAGACCTTGAGGCCACTGGCGTGGTGCAACCCGGTAGCCGGGTCAGCTACCGTGAACTCTGGCGCGGCACAGCGCCCGCCCTGGAAAGCTATCGACAGTTGATCAAACCCGGCCTGGCCGCCAACCAGCGATTGCAGGACGCGCGCGATGGCAACCGGCAGATCGGCGGCGCCCTGGGCAAGGCCGAACGTTACTTGAACATGGCCAGCCTGGTGGCGGTGTTACTTTCCGGCGTGGCGGTCGCACTTAGCGCTACCCGCTTCGCCACCCGACGCTTCGACGCCAGCGCATTGCTGCGCTGCCTGGGTTTGTCTCGCCGGGAAACCATGCAGTTGTTCAGCGTGCAGTTGGCCGTACTCGGCCTGCTGGCCAGCCTCAGTGGTGCCCTGCTCGGCTGGCTCGCACAGCTGGGCTTGTTCTATCTGTTGCATGACCTGCTACCGACCGATGTACCGCCCGGTGGCCTGCTGCCGGCGATCGCCGGGATCGGCACCGGGCTGGTGGCCTTGGCCGGGTTCGCTCTGCCGCCATTGGCCGCCCTGGGGCGTGTTCCACCGCTGCGAGTGTTGCGCCGGGACATGCTGCCCATCCCCTCAAGCACCTGGATGGTCTATGGCACGGCATTGGCGGCCCTTGCGCTGATCATGTGGCGCTTGAGCCTGGACCTGGTGCTGACCTTCGCCCTGCTCGGCGGCGGGGTAATTGCCGCACTGGTGCTCGGCGGCCTGTTGTTGCTAGTGCTGCAAAGCCTGCGCCGATTGCTGGTGCGTGCCTCCCTGCCGTGGCGTCTGGGATTAGGCCAGTTGCTACGCCATCCGCTGGCTGCTGCGGGTCAATCGCTGGCGTTCGGCTTGATTCTGCTGTCGATGGCGCTGATTGCACTGCTGCGCGGTGAGTTGCTGGACACCTGGCAAAACCAGCTGCCCAAAGACGCCCCCAACTATTTCGCGCTGAATATCCTGCCCGCCGATAAAGAGGCCTTCACCAGCCGTTTGATTGAGTTATCCGCACAATCGGCACCGCTGTATCCGGTGGTTCCGGGAAGGCTGATCAGCATCAATGGCGAACCGGTGCGGGCAATCGCCAGCAAGGATTCCGAAGGTGATCGGGCCATCCAGCGCGATCTGAGCCTGACCTGGGCTGCCAATTTGCCACCAGGCAACGTCCTTACGCAGGGCTCGTGGTGGTCTGAACAGCCTTCCGGTGACATACCGGGTGTTTCGGTCGAAGCCAAAGTGGCTGAAAGCCTGAAGCTCAAACTAGGCGACCATCTGATCTTCACTGTGGGCGGGGTCAATCGCGAAGCTCAGGTCACCAGCCTGCGTACGATCAACTGGGATAACTTTCAGCCGAACTTCTTCATGATCTTCCAGCCTGGGACCTTGAAGGATCTGCCGGCGACCTACCTGACCAGCTTCTATCTGTCCGCCGGTCACGACCAACAGATCATCGATCTCGCGCGCGCCTTCCCGGCGGTGACCATTCTTCAGGTCGAAGCCTTGCTCGCGCAGCTGCGCAGCATCCTCGCCCAGGTCACGCTGGCGGTGGAGTATGTGCTGTTGTTTGTTCTCGCCGCGGGGATGGCGGTGCTGTTTTCCGGTTTGCAGGCGACCCTCGATGAACGCATTCGTCAAGGCGCCCTGCTGCGGGCCCTCGGCGCGGAGCGACAACTGCTGGTCAAGGCGCGGCGTATCGAGTTCGGTCTGCTGGGCGCGGTCAGCGGCATGCTGGCAGCATTGGGGTCGGAGTTGGTGAGCCTGGTGCTGTACCGCTACACTTTCGATCTGGCCTGGCACCCGCATCCGTGGCTGCTGCTGTTGCCGGTAATCGGCGCGCTACTGGTGGGTGGTGCCGGGGTGTTCGGTACCCGACGGGCCTTGAACGCCAGCCCCCTGACGGTCCTGCGCGAGGGTTGACTGGCTCGGGCCGCGCTCCTGAGCTGCGGCCCGTGCGACAACCTATTTCACATATTCGATTTTGTTCACCCACCACTCCATGTCTCCATGGGGTGTAGGAACGACAACGTCGTCTCCGACTTCCTTCTTCAGCAACGCACGGGCCATGGGCGAATCGATGGAGATGTAATCCATGCGTTCGTAAATCTCGTCGTAGCCGACTATTCGAAAACGCTTGGTTTCACCCTTTTCATTTTCAATCTCAACCCAGGCGCCGAAGAAAACGCGCCCCTCCTGTTCAGGTGAATACTCCACCACCCGCATATCTTCCAGGCGCTTGCGGATGTAACGGACGCGGCGGTCTATCTCCCTCAGCAGCTTCTTGTTGTATTGGTAGTCTGCGTTCTCGCTTCTATCGCCCAAGGAAGCCGCCCACGTGACTTTCCGGGTGGTGTCGGGACGCTTCTCTCGCCAAAGGTAATCCAGCTCCTTTTTAAGGGCCTCATGTCCTTCCTTCGTGATGATTTTCGTGCTCAATGGGTTGCTCGCTTTTCCTGGCGCGGATGCCAGCTTACCACTCAGAAGTTCGCTGAAAACCCGGGGCTCGCAGCAATTTCTTCGTCCTGATTACCCGCTCAAGCTTTCTCGACCAACGGATAAAGCGCCTCATCGAACTGCGACAAGCGCGGGAACTCGATAGGTTGGTCCTGGGCGATGTTTTCCAGGCGCTGCTGATAGCTATGCAGGAACTCCTTGCGCGCGTCGTCGCTGATGTACGGCACATGCCAGGCCACGAACGGCTCCAGCACATCGAACCCGACGTAGGCCAGCGTGCCACGCAGGATCGGTCGCAACATGTCTTGCAGCGGGCCATGAATCGCACCGTCGCCGAACATGTGCTCACGGCCGCCCAGCGTCACCGTCACCAGTGCCTTCTTGCCGCTGAGCCCGCCCCGATCGTAGAAGCGTTTGCCGCCATAGCAGACGCCGGAAACCAATACCCGGTCGATCCAGCCTTTAAGCATCGCTGGCGCCGAGAACCAGAAAATCGGGAAGTTCAGAATCAGCAGATCGGCCCACAGCAGCTTGTCCAGTTCCTGCTGGATATCCGCTGCCAGCGACTGGCTTTTGACCCCCAGACGCTGCTCCAGCGCATAGACCAGATAGTCCGGATTCTCCCGCGAGGAGAAGTCATCGGCGCTGGCCACCGGGTTCCAGTTCATGGCATACAAATCACTGACCTGCACCTGATGCCCCTGGGCTTTCAGGGTTTCTACCGCCTGTTCGCGCAAGGCGGCAGTAAAGGAGTTGGGCTCCGGATGGGCGTGGACGATCAATACATTCATAGGAGTTCCTTGGACGTTTTCAAACCTGGAAGGCGAAGGCTGGGCAACGGTCATGGCGAAATCACACTTGCATCGCCTTCACTTCAACAAACTCGGCCAGCCCTTCTTCACCCCACTCGCGGCCGTTGCCCGACTGTTTGTAGCCACCAAACGGTGCCTGATAGTTGAACGCCCCGCCGTTGATAAAGCACTGCCCGGCACGCATTTGCCGGCCCAACCCGAGTGCGCGTTCAGTGCTGCCTGCCCATACACCGCTGGACAGACCGAACGGCGAGTCGTTGGCCATTTGTATCGCGTGTGCTTCGTCCGTATAGGGAATCAGGCACAGCACCGGGCCGAAGATTTCTTCCTGAGCGATGCGCATCCGGTTGTCGACATCAGCAAACAGCGTTGGCTTGACGTAAAAACCGCGCTCGAACCCGTCAGCCGTTTCGCCGCCACACAGCAGGCGCGCGCCCTCTTGCTGACCGATTCGAATGTAGTCACGCACGGTGCGTCGTTGCGCCGCCGAGCACATCGGCCCCAGGAAACTCTGCGGGTCAAGCGGATCGCCCATACGCAGGCTTAGTGTCTCGGCAAGGGCCAGTTCCAACGCCTCGACGTAGCGGCTGGCGGGCAGCAACATACGGGTCAACGCGGTGCAGGTCTGCCCGGAGTTGATCATCACGTCCTGCACACCATAACGCACGGCTGCTGCCAGATCGGCATCTTCGCCGATCAGCAACGGCGACTTGCCGCCCAGTTCCAGACAGACCCGTTTGACCGAAGGCGCTGCCGCCTGCGTCACACGAACGCCAGCGCCGGTGGAGCCGGTGAACGACACCATGTCCACGTCCGGGTGTTTGGCCAACGCTTCACCAACCTTCGAACCCGGCCCGCTAACCAGATTGAACACCCCGGCCGGCAGGCCAATGGCTTCGATCATTTCGGCCAGCAAGAAAGCATGCAGCGGGGTTTCCTGACTCGGTTTGACCACCACCGTGCAACCGGCCGCCAGCGCCGGCGCGAGTTTGCCGATCAACTGATGCAGCGGGTAATTCCACGGATTGATGAAGGCGCAGACGCCGACCGGCTCGCGGATCACCAATGAGTTACCGACCTCGCGCACCTCATCCATCAACCCGGCGATTTCGATGTACTGCTCAAGTCCGGCAATCGGCCCGTCGACTTGCACCGAGCGGCACCACTGCACCGGCATGCCCAGTTCGGCGGTAACCACATCCGCCATCTCGTCTGCCCGCGCTCGCAGCTGATCGGCCAATCCGCGGATATAGGCTGCACGCACGCTGGACGAGGTCCGCGACCACGGACCGAAGGCCTTCCGTGCCGCAGCCACGGCGCGTTCGACATCACGCTCGTCACCCAATGGCACCACGCCTGCGACCTGTTCGGTGGCCGGGTTGATCACCTCGGCCATGCCCTGACCAGAAGGCGTCTGCCAGGCGCCGTCAATAAAAAGAGCCGTGTATTCACGCATCAACCAGTATCTCCATCAATTCATTGGCACAGCGAGCGATCCGCCTGCAAGCATCACGCAATGGCCCGGCGTCCAGCACCAGCCCCAGGCGAATATGCCCGGCGGCGCTGGGCCCGAACGCTTCACCGGCCAGTACCGAGACACCGTGCCGATCCAGCAGGCGGTCGGCGAAGGCCTGAGCGCTGAGCCCGGTTTCGCGGATATCGACCATCACAAACATCCCGCCATCGGGTTTCAATGCGCGAACGCCGGGGCAGTCCGCCAGGCATTCGCAGACCAGATCCCGGCGCTGGCGATAAGCCAGGCGCATGGCTTCCAGCTCCGGCAGTTGGGTTTCCAGCGCGACTACCGCGGCGTCCTGAATGAAATCCGGAGAGCCATAGAGCATGCACAGCGCAAGGTTTTCCAGATGCTCGGCGAGTGACTGCGGCGCGACCACCCAGCCGACGCGCCAGCCGGTCATGGCGTGGGACTTGGACAGACTGTTGAGCGTCGCGGTACGCTCGGCCATGCCCGGCAAACTGGCCGGGCTGATATGTTCACCCTCGAACAGCAACTCGCTGTAGACCTCATCGGAAATCAGCCACAGATCATGAGCGATGCACAGTTCGGCCAGCGCCTGCCAGGTTTTGCGCGGCAAACTGGCGCCAGACGGATTGTGCGGACTGTTGAGCGCCAACGCCCGAGTGCGCGGTGTAATGCGCGCGGCGACGTCTTCGGGCAACACGCGAAAGCCGTTCTCGGAGCGCACCGGCACCGGAATCACCACCGCGCCGCAGGCACCGAAGACCGCTTCATAGGTGACGTACATCGGCTCGGCAACGATCACTTCATCGCCGGGATTGAGCACGCATTGCGCGACGCTGAACAACGCACACTGCGCACCGGCCAGCACAACGACCTGATCGGCATCGACCTGTTGGCCGCTGCGTTGCCGATGGCGTTTGGCAATGCTTTCTCGCAAGGCACGCTTGCCGCGCACCTCGGCGTAATGGGTATTGCCCGCCAGCAGGCTGTCGATGGCCGCTTGTACGATCGGCACCGGCGTATCGAAATCCGGGTCGCCCACCGATAGCAGCAAAATGTCTTTGCCCTGTTCCTGAAGCGCCAGGGCACGGTAATGAATTTCCCAGGCAGCCGCGCCGTCACCGGCGATACGTTGGGTCAGATCGGAAAAGCGCATGGTGATGTATTCCCTGTGTATGTTTTTAACCGACCAGAGCACAGGCGTGCTTGAGTTCGATGAGCGTCACACCGTTTCGGTTGAAACCGGCACGCAGTTCGGCTTGCAATTGATCCAGGTTCTGCGGTTGCGTCACGGTGCATCCGAAGGCACGGCCCAGCGCGGCGAAATCCGGGTTACGCGGCAGCACGCCAACAGGCTCGATATCCAGCCCGATCATGTCGTCGCGGATCTGCCCCAAGGCATCGTTGTTCCACAGCAGCACCACCAGCGGGCTGTCCAGCTCTTCCACGGCGGTTGCCAGCTCTTGCGCGGTGTAGAGAAAACCGCCGTCGCCGACCAACACCAGACCAGGTCGGTTCGGCGCACCAAACTTGGCCCCGATACCCGCCGGCAAGCCGTAACCCAAAGTGCCGTAGCCGGTCGGGTGCAGCCAGCTGCGCGGCGCATTGCTACTGAAGGCGTAATTGCCGGTGTAGGCCAGCTGGGTCATGTCGCTGCTGATAAACGCGTTGTCCGGCAGTTCGGCCGAGACCCGGTCGAGGATCGCCTGATGGATCGACTGCAAGGCTCCGTGCCCGGCCTTGACCGCCTTACGCAACATGTCGACCGCTTGGATGGCGGCGCTGGCGTCGCGTGCGGGCTCGGACAGACGCGCCAGCAAGGCGGCCACGGTTTCTTGAGCATCGCCCTGCAAGGCCACCGCGCACGGGTAAAAATCGTTGAACTTGCGCGAGTCGATATCCACCCGTAACAGCTCGGCATTCAGCGGCAAACGCTCGCGCCAGTAATCGGTGTCGGCCATTTCGGTACCGACCGCGAGCACCACATCAGCTTCGGCGATCAGCTTCCAGCCAGGTTCCACGCACAAGGTGGAGCCGGCATTCAGTGGCGCATTCGGCGCTAACAAACCTTTCCCTGCGACGCTGCTGAAAAACGGCGCCGCCAGCCGCGTGCTCAACGCCTCAAGCGTCTGTGCTGCATTCAGCGCACCGCCACCGGCGATGATCATCGGGCGGCGCGCCGCCTGCAGTTTCGCTACCGCCTGATCCAGCACCTCGGCAGCCGGTACGCCGCGCCCTGGACGGCGCACCACTTCATGGCTCCAGTCACGCGTCACCGGCGCGGCCAGCACATCCAGTGGCACCGAAATATGCACCGGGCGCGGCCGCTCGCTGTCGAATACCGCATAAGCGCGGGCGATCAGTTCGGGCAAATCCTCGGCACTCAAGGCGACCGCCGAAAACGCCGTGATCGGCGCCGTCATGGCGCGCTGATCCTGGGTTTCGTGCAGGCAGCCCCAACCTTTGCCAAGACTGGCCGTATGGTTGACGCTGGAAATCACCAGCATCGGGATCGAGTCGGCGTAAGCCTGACCGATAGCGGTCGCGGCATTGGTCACACCGGGACCGGTAATGATGAAGCACACGCCCGGTTTGCCGCTGACACGCGCATAGCCGTCGGCCATGAAACCGGCCCCTTGCTCATGACGGGTCAGCACATGACGAATGCCGCTGCCGGGCAAGCCGCGATACAGCTCCAGCGTATGCACGCCGGGAATGCCGAACACCGTGTCGACGCCGTAGTTGGCCAGCAGGCGCACCAGAGTCTGGCCGCCGGTCAAGGTTTTGCTTTGCATGTTCATATCCTCACGCTTGACCGAGGCGAATCAACGCATCGACCGCAGTCGTGCCTTGGGCACCGACCAATAATGGGTTCACATCGAGTTCGAGCAACTGCACCGTGTTTTCACAGGCGTAGTCCGCCACAGCACGGATCGCTGCGACCAACGCATCCAGATCCGCCGCTTCACGACCGCGAAAACCTTGCAGCAATGGTGCGCTGCGCAGGCTCGACAACGCAGCGCGAATGGCGCCGTCGGTGGTCGGCAACAGCAGGCTGCGGCTGTCCTTGAGCAGTTCCACCAGAATCCCGCCAGTACCGATGACCAGCGCCAGCCCGAAGTGGGTTTCACGCTTGATACCGACGATCAATTCGGCCAACGGCGGCGTTGCCATGCGCTCCAGCAGTACTTGATCGAACGGCACCCCCGGTGCGTAGTCGGCAATCCGTGCGCGCATCTGTTCCAGCGCGTCGCTCAATGCCTGCGCATCGCGCAGGTTCAGCGCCACCGCACCGGCTTCAGTCTTGTGCGGCAATTGGGCACTGACAGCCTTGAGCACCAGTGGATAACCCAGGGAATTCGCCGCTGTCAGCGCGTCGCTTGGGGTACTCAGCAGGCCTTGCGGCGTCGGCAGGCCAAAGGCGCGCAAGGCTTGTTTGGACTGCCATTCATCCAGCAACTGCCCCTCACCTTCCAGCGCCTGTGGACAAATCGGCACCAACGCCGACTCTCCGCGCGCAAGCAATACCTGACGATTGTGCTGATAACCGGCAATCCGTCCCCACGCCGCCAAAGCATCTTCCACGCCTTGCAACGCCGCCACGCCATGGGCATGCAAACGCTCGCGGGCGCTGGCCGCAAGCAGCTCGGGAAAGGCTGAAGTGACGAAACCGGTCTTGCCGTGACGGGTCAACGCCGCGCAATACAGTTCCAGCAGCAGATCACATTCCTTGCGCTCGCCGGTCGCCTCAGAAGGGTAATCGAGCACCAACATGGCGGCGTCTGCTTCGGTGCGCAAGGCGCTGTCGAGCATCTTGTCCAGCGCTTCGCGGTTGCCCCAGATCGCCGTGGTGAAATCCAGCGGATTGACCAGGTTGGCGTAGCTGGGCAGCACTTGATCCAGCTCGAGCCGCTGGCTTTCGTCGAGTGTGGGCAGGCTCAAATCGTTGCGTTCGGCATAGTCGGCGATCAGCCCGGCATCACCACCGGAACAGGCCAGCGCGATCAGACTCTTACCAGCCGGCAAATTGCCACAAGCCGCGGCTTTCAGGGTCTCGACAAAACTCACCGGACCACTGACGCGAATCACCCCCAGGCGATCGAACAGGCTGTCGTACAGCGCATCGGAACCGGCCAGCGAACTGGTATGGCTGAGGGCCAATTCAGCACCGAGCTGCGACACACCGGTTTTCAGCGCGATGATCGGAATGCCCTTCTCCAGCGCCTTGTGCGCCGCGCGGGCAAACCCCGGAACGTTTTTCAGACCTTCCAGGTGCAAGCCGATTGCCGTGACGCGCGGCTCGTCGAGCAACACATCCATCAGCTCGGCGATGCCCAATTGCGCCTGGTTGCCGACTGAAGCCATGTAGGCCACCGGCAACGAGCGATCACTCATGGACAGGTTGTAGGCAAAATTGCCGCTCTGGGTCAGTACCGCCACGCCTTTCTCGACCGTCTTGCCGCCATGGGCAACCGGCCACAGCGCGCAACTGTGCAGGTAATCGAGCAAGCCATAGCAGTTGGGGCCGAGCAAGGCCATGTCGCCGGCGGCCTTGAGCAGCTGATCTTGCAAGGCCTGGCCTTCAGCGCCGGTCTCGGCAAAACCCGATGCGTAGCAAATCGCTCCGCCTGCACCTTTGGCCGCCAACTCGGCGACGCAGGTCAAGGTCAGTTCGCGGTTGGTGGCAATGAACACCGCGTCCGGGCCGCACGGCAGTTCTGCCACGCTGCGCACACACGGCACGCCTTCAAGGCTGTCGTGTTGCGGGTTGACCAGCCACATCTGGCCCTGGTAGCCGCCTTCAGCGCAGCGCTTGAGCGAACGGGCCATGCTTCGGCCGCCGACAAACGCCAGGTGGCGCGGCGCGAGCAGGCGTTTGAGGTTGTCGCGAATGTGTTGGGACATAACCGTTCTCCGACCCGATCAGCGCAGCAGCGGCCGCAGTAGCTCGCGGGAAATGATGTGGCGCTGAATCTCCGAGGTGCCTTCCCAGATCCGCTCGATCCGGGCGTTACGCCAGATGCGCTCCACCGGACCTTCGTCCATCAAGCCCATCCCCCCGAAAATCTGTACCGCCTCGTCAGCCACGCGACCGAGCACTTCACTGGCGAACAACTTGGCCATCCCGGCTTCGCCGTCAGTCATGGAGCCCTGATCCATTTTCCAGGCGGTGTGCAGGGTCAACAGTTCGGCCGCGCGGATTTGCGTGGCCATGTCGGCGAGCTTGAACGACACCCCCTGATAGGTACCGATGGGTTGACCGAACTGCTTGCGATCCGCCGCCCATTGCAGCGACACGTCCAGCGCACGCTGGGCCTGACCGACGCAGTTGGCGGCAACCATCACCCGCCCGGCGGTCAGCCAGGCGTTGGCCACGTCCCAGCCCTTGCCGACTTCGCCCAGCACTTTGGAGGCGGGTACGCGGCAATCGTCGAAGAACATTTCATAGGTGTGATAACCGCGGTTGCTGACGCACTTGGGCCCGCGGCGAATGGTCATGCCCGGCGTGTCGCGGTCGACCAGGAACGAGGTTACGGCATTGCGCTTGCGACCGTTGTGTTCGTAGGTATCGGTCACGGCGAAGACAATGGCGAAATCGGCGTGCCCGGCATGGCTGATGAAGTGTTTGCTGCCGTTCAACACAAAGTCGTCGCCCTCACGCACCGCGCGGGTCTTGATGGCATTGGCGTCAGAGCCGGCACCCGGTTCGGTCAGGGCGAAGCAGTCAATCTTTTCACCCTGGATGCACGGCAACAGATAGTCCTGAATCTGCTGGCCGGTGCAAGCCATGAGGATTTTCGACGGACGTGCGACAAACACATGCAGCGCCCACGACACCTTGGACAGCTCGCGTTCGATCAGCGCCTGGGACAGGTAGTCGAGCCCGCCGCCGCCGACTTCTTCCGGCATGTTGAAGGCATAGAAACCCGCCGCCACAGCCTTGCCGCGAATCTGTGCGGCCAGCTCCGGAGAGACTTCATCGGCGCGATCGACCGCTTCTTCATGGGGCAGCAGTTCCTTGGCGACAAAACTGCGAACCGCATCCACCAACATTTCTTGTTCTTGGGTCAGCTGGAAATTCATTGCGCTACCTGCTCTTCGATAACCGAGTATTCGATGACGTTCTATTCGTTGGCTGGAAAGCCCGCCTGGTTGTCGACCCTGTTTGGCCGACCTATTTACCGACAAAGGCCGGCGCGCGTTTTTCCATCGCCGCACGCAACGCTTCGGCGCCGTCTTCACTGCGACCGCAGAGCAAACCGGCGGCGAGTTCCGCGCTCAGTTGTTCAGGCAAGCTGCGCTGGGCGCCTTCACGCATCAGTTTCTTGGTCTGGGCGAAGGCGAAGGTCGGGCCGCTGGCCAGACGCGCGGCCAGTTCGCCAGCCACGCTCAGCAGTTGCTCATCGGCACACACTTCACTGACCAGGCCTGCCGCCAAGGCGCGATCGGCGCCCCAGAGTTCATCAAGGAACAACAGACGCTTGGCCTGCTCGGTACCGATCAGACGCGGCAGATGCCAGCTGGCACCGGCATCCGGCGAATACGCCATGCTGGTGTAACCGGCCTTGAACCGGGCGGACTGCGCGGCGAGACGCACATCGCAGCACAGCGTCAAATCCATCCCGGCGCCGACGGCGGTGCCATTGATCGCGGCGATGGTGGGTTTATCGAGGCTGTGCAGACGGCTCATCATGGCGTGGGCGGTTTCTGTCCAGCCGTAGCTTTCCAGTGCGCCACGTGCCTCGGCTTCAGCCCATTCCGCGAGATCGGCGCCGGCGCAAAAACTGCGGCCAGTGCCGGTCAAAACGACGACCCGCACAGCAGGATCCGCGTTGTATTGATCGAGCAAGGCGTGAAGGCTTTTCAGCGTCGGGATGTCCAGCGCATTGCGTTGCGGTGCGCGGTTGAGGGTGATCCAGGCAACGCCCGCTTCGACCTGACTGAGCAGAGAAGATTGAGTAGTCATACGAGTCCTCGAATTATTGTGATTGACGACATGGCACCAATACTAAACGACTGTTCAGTAAGGCGGCAATCCTGCGGCCGAGCTGCCTGTAACAGCCCAATACGATCAATAAGTTATTGATTTAAATAGATAAAATATGGAGTTCTGAAGGAGTTGCGGAAAAGTTGTTACATCTTTGAACAACTGACTACGGAGGCTGCTTGCGAGGGTCTTGAGGTCAAGGAGATCCAAATGTAGGAGCGAGCTTGCTCGCGATGGTCGTTAAGGTTAACGCGTGCTTCCTGATGAAACGCGTCAGCTTCAAGTCCATCGCGAGCAAGCTCGCTCCTACATTGGTTTTTCGTTTGTTGGTTTAAACCGTTGGCAGGGCCTGCGCCAGAGCAGCCTGACGTTTACGGTTGGTCATGAAGTAAGCGCCGTAGCAGATGGCGATAAAGCCAAAGCCCCAATACAGCGACGGACGTTGGGTCTCGTCAAGGGCCAGGAAGACGAACAGCGAGCAGCACAAAGCGATGCACAGCAGCGGCAGGAACGGGAACCACGGCGCACGGTATTTCAAATCGCTGAGTTTGCCGCCGCCCTTGATGTACGCACGGCGGAATTTGTATTGCGCCAGGGCGATCACGATCCAGGTCACAGTGCCGGACATGCCGCTCACGGCCATCAGCACCATGAACAGGGTGTCGGCGGCAACAAAGCTGGTCATCAGCGACACCAGCGCAAAGCACAGGGTGATGCTCAGAGCGCGCAACGGCACGCCACGCGAACTCAATGGCGAGAGGCTTTTCGGCGCCATACCGGTTTTCGACATGGCCCAAAGTATACGGGTCGAAGCGTACAGGCCCGAGTTACCGACCGACAAAATCGCCGTCAGGATCACGAAGTTCATCAGGTCCGCGGCGTAAGGAATGCCGACCATGTCGAACACCTGCACGAACGGGCTTTCCATCAAGCCGGCCTGCTGCCATGGCACGATGGCCGACAGCACCACAATCGCCAGCACGTAGAAGATCAGCACGCGGAACACCACATTGCGCACGGCCCGGGGGATGCTCTTCTCCGGCTGATCGGTTTCGCCAGCGGCAACCCCCATGATTTCGCAGCCCTGGAAGGCGTACACCACGGTCATCATCACCGCGAACACCGCCGAGAGCCCGTTGGGGAACAGCGAGTCACCGATCAGATTGGTCATCATCGGCGCCGGGGCACCACTGGTCAGCGGTATCGCGCCGAAAATCACCAGCACGCCAACGATGATAAAGCCGAGGATTGCCGCCACCTTGATGCCGGAGAACCAGTATTCCGCTTCACCGAAAGCACGGGTCGCCAAGGCGTTCAGTCCAAACAACACCACCACGAACAGCGCCGACCAGTACCAGATCGGAATACTCGGGAACCAGCGCACCATCAACATGCCCGCCGCGGTGAATTCCAGACCGACTGTGGTTGCCCAGCTCATCCAGTAAACCCAGCCAATCATAAAGCCGGTGGCAGGCCCGATGTACTTGGTGGCGTGGGTCTGGAAGGATCCGGAAACCGGCATTTCCACCGACAGCTCGCCGAGGCAGACCATCACCAGATACATCAGAAAGCCGGCCACCAGGTAAGCCAGAATGGCGCCCACTGGCCCTCCCTGGTTGATCGTGAGGCCCGACCCCATGAACAGCCCGGTGCCGATGACCCCGCCCAGCGACAGCATGAAAATATGTCGGCTTTTCAAGGCACGGGTCAGCTGTATGCCTTTACGTTCGATAGATTCGCTCATGACAGCACCTCTTAAAACTGGGCGAGGTGCATGGCGGATGACAGGAGGTCATCGCGCGGGGAAAGATCAGCTTTACGGCAGTTCATTATTATTATCTCCAATAAGCTTCGAAGACCGCGTCCGGCGCGGTTGTCCCGATTATTGGAAAGCCATGTAAGTTCGCGTTGTACGCAAAGATCAAAGATGTAAAAAGTCGTAACGAATTTGTGCGTCAGGCATTCAACACGTCTGCCAGCACCCCTTGCGAACGCAGCAACAACCCAAGGAACTGCGGCACCAGCGCTTTGACCGCCAATGCGTCGTTGCTCAGTGCCGCCTCCTCCAGCGCTCGCAAGACATCGGCCAGGGCGCGGAACCCCAGCGAATCGCTGCTCCCGGCCAAACGATGGGCCAGATGCGCCACTTCCGTGCAGTCACCCGCCTCGATGGCTTCCGTAAGCGCCGTGCGATGCTGGGCAATCGAGTCGCGCAACACCTTCAGCAGGCCGTGAAGTTTTTGTTCGCCGAGCAAGGTGCGATGGGTGTGCAGCAACTGCCAGTCCATCAACTCGTGTTCCAGCGCAGGCTCGGGCATGGGCGATTCACCGGCCAATGCCTGGCGCAGACTTTCGAGTTTCAACGGTTTGGCGAGAATGCCCTGCATACCGGCATCCAGATAACCGCGTACCAAGGTCGGCTGCACGCTGGCGGTCAGGGCGAAAATGCGGCTGTGTTGATTGGGCCCAGACGTGCTGCGGATCAGTCTGCACAGCTCGACGCCGCTCATTCCCGGCAGGTGCACATCGAGCAGAATCAACTCGAAGGATTGCTTGCGGCAGCACTCCAGGGCTTGCTCGGCATCTTCGGCGAGACGGACCCGATGCCCGTCCCGCTCCAGCAAGCCGCTGACCACATCGCGGTTCAGCGCCACGTCTTCGACCACCAGAATGCTCAGGGCCTGGCCCGGCGCACTGGCGGCGGTGGCGTTCGCAACCCCCACGACCGGTTGCAGGGTCAACTCGAACCAGAAACAGCTGCCCTGCCCCTCCTGGCTGTCGACACCGATGCGCCCGCCAAGAACTTCCACCAGATGTTTACTGATCGCCAATCCCAATCCGGTGCCGCCATAACGCTGCGCCACGTCTTCGCTGGCTTGAGTGAAACGCTCGAAAATCTTTTCCTGCACCGCTGCCGCGATGCCGATGCCGTTGTCGGTCACGCTGAAACGCAGGCGCTGTCCGGTTATCAGATCACCAGCAGCCAGCAGCGCGACGTCAACGGTGATCTGCCCTGCCTCGGTGAACTTGACGGCATTGGCCAGGAGATTGCTCAACACCTGACGCAAAAACTGCTCGGCACCGTGGCAACGATCTGCGACCTGCGGATCAAACCGGCAATGCAATTGAGTGCCATTGCTCAACGCCCTCGGCTCAAGCAGCGTCAGCACTTCATCGATCAGTTGCCTGACGGAGAAATCGACGAGCTCCGGATGGCTTTCACCTTCTTCCAGCCGGGCGAAATACAGCACTTCGTTGAGAATCGTCAGCAAACCTTCGCCGGCCTTATACAAAGCTTCCAGACGTTTACTATCGCGCTCCTCGAGGCGGGCGCCGCGCAGCAGTTCAGCCATGCCAAGAATGCCATTGAGCGGCGTGCGCAGTTCATGGCTCATGGTGGCGAGGAAGCGCGACTTGGCGAGGTTGGCCGCTTCGGCATCGTCCTTGGCACGCAACAGACTGGCGGTGCGCCGCTCGACCATTTTCTGCAGTTCGTCACGTTTGTCTTGCAGTGCCAGACGGTCGACTTCGCGCCGGTCGATATCGCTAAGGATTGCCCGGCGCATGTCATCGAGCGCGTGGGCCACGGTATCGATTTCGTCCTCGGTACCGGTGCTGCTTTTATCCAGCCGCAACGGCTCGTGCCAGTCTCCGGCGGCAATTCGCCGGGCAAAATCGGCCATGACCTGCAGATGTCTGGTCACCAAACGGTAGAACAACCCCGAAAGCGCAACCGCCAGACCGCAGAGGAACACGCTCATCCATAACAGGCTGGTTAGCCCGGTGGCGTACAAACGGCGATACACCGCCCCCAGATCGGTACTGACTTCCAGCTCGCCCAGATGCCGCGATGGGCCGGCCGGCGGCTGATAGTTCAGCTCGAAACGCTCGATGCGCAATGCCCCCGGTGCAGATGAACTGCCTTGCAGCAGGTCAAAGTCAGGGCTGCTCAAACGCACGCGGGCCACATCGGAAAAATCCACCAACCCGCGTAATTGCACATTCAACTGCTCCTGGTTGAGATCCCAGAGGCTGCGCTCCAGGCTTGCCAGGTAGCCGGCCCGGATCAGTTCCATGCGCGAATCGATATCACGCATTTCACGGCGGTACTCGAAGTACAACTGCACGGTGCTGGCGAGGAGGGTGAAACAGAGGCTGAACAGCAGGATGAACAGCAGCAAACGCCGCAACAGGCCGCTGGGATTGGTGCGTTTCATTGCGCATCCGCCGGCAGGTTGATCATGTCTCGGTAGGTGGCTTCACTTTCGTTCAGCCAACGTTCGATCTCGCCGGAGTCGACCATCCGCTGCAGTTGGGCGTCGATATCGGGCATGCGTTCGGCCAGTGCGGAACGGCGTGACACCGCGACCCGCAAATAGTCCACACTCAACGAATTGGGCAATGCCTCGATGTCTGCGGCGCCCGGCAAGTGTTCAACGAACAGCTGCCCGGTGCGTCGCTCCTGAGTGATGAAGTCGATCCTGCCGCGAATCAGTTTGCCGAAGTTCTGTCGACTGTCGGACACCCATTCGATATTGCCGTGCTGAGCGACGAAACGATCGAAGTCCAGCCCATAGCTTTCACCGAACAGTAAACCGCCACGGTAGTTGCCCAGGTCTTCAAGCCGTTCGAACTTCACCGGATGTTGGCGATTGACAAACACCGCGACTTCTTCGCGCAACACCGGCACCGTCGAGAAGCGCATGCTCTGCTCGCGTTGCGCCGTGCTGTAGGCCAGGACCACGTCGACGCGGCCTTCGGCGGCGTCCAGCAAGCAGCGCTTCCAGTTGCCCAGCACGACGATGTCGACCTCATAACCCAGCTGACCAAACAAGCTTTTCACCACGCTGGGCGCAAGGCCGCGCACCTGTTTGCCGTCGCTCCAGGAAATCGGCGGGTAGACCGGATAATCGCAATAACGAATTCGCTCGGCCGCCGCAGCGCTTGTACCCGCCAGCGCCAACAGCAGCCAGAGCAGCCGCAACATGCCGTTCAGGCAGCCTCACTGGCGGTGAACAAATAACCTGCGCCATGGATGGTAATGATCAATTGCGGTTCGGCGGGATCGTCATGCAGTTTGCGCCGCAAGCGCCCCACCAGGACGTCGATGGAGCGGTCATTGGGCACCCATTCACGGTTGCGGATCTGATCCATCAACTGGTCGCGACTCAAGGTATGGCCACTGTTGCGCAAAAACACACTGAGCAACTGGTATTCACCATGGGTCAGCAGGGTTTCGCCACCGGCTTGATCGATCAAGCGTCGGCGATCGGTATCCAGCGCCCAGGCAGCGAACTGTTTGACTTGCTGACGAGGCAGCACCGTCGCCGGCTTGTGCACCTGGGCATGGCGAACCCGGCGCACCAGGTTTTTCGCCCGAGACACCAGTTCACGCGGGTTGAGGGGTTTGATCACGTAATCATCGGCGCCGCATTCGAGGCCGACGATGCGGTCGATTTCGTCGTTGCGCCCGGTAATCAGGATGATCCCGACTTCCGAGCGTACACGCAGCTCGCGGGTAAGGGTCAGGCCATCCTTGCCCGGCAGCCGGATGTCCAGCATCACCAGATCGACAGGGGTGGTTGCCAGAAAGGTTTCGGCCAGTTCCGCGGTTGCGGCGCAGTGCACTTCGTAGCCTTCCTGCGAGAGGTAGGCATGAAGGAGTTCGCGAATCAGCGGATCGTCGTCGACGATCAGTACCCGAGGAGTCATCGCTTGTTGTCCTGCCTGTGCCCGAAGGCGCGTTTCTTATTAGAGTTTTTCCTGCATCAGCGGCAGAGAGTATCCATTGCTGAACGATCGATCAACAGCCCTCCGTCTGCTGCCGGAAACGCTGGCGACCGCCCGCCTGCAAACCGTCGACCCAGGCTTCGCAAATCTGGATGCCCTGATTCGGGGTGAACGTGCCGGGGTTGAGTCCCGACTCCAGCCACAAGCCGTCGAGCAGTGCGCTCAAACCAATAGCGGCAAGGTCGGCATCGAAGTCTTCCCAGCCCTCTTCCTGAGCCAGATCGTTCAACACCTTGCGCAACTCGGCGCGGTACTCGCCGTAGGAATGCTCGTGGGCGAGGTTGATCGCCTCGGCGGTCTTGACCGCGCCCCAGAACGCCAGCCAGGCATCCAGCAATTGCGGATCAAGCATTTCGGCCGAGAACGATGCGCGAAAGAACGCCGACAAACGCTCGCGCGCATTGGGTGCGGCTTGTTCCATGGCTTCGCGTAGCAGGCTCATGACTCGACCGGTGACCGCCATGTAGGCTTCGGCCACCAGTTCATCCTTGCCTGAATAGTGATGACTGATCAGCCCGACTGAAACCCCCGCCTGCGCGGAGATCTTGCGGATCGAAGCGCCCTGGAAGCCATGGCGCTTGAGGCACACCAGCGTTGCCTCGATCAGGTTGGCCTTGCGCAACTCCGGCTCCATTCGGGAAAAGCGGGCTTCCTGAGTCATTGTGGTTAATCTCCTGGGATCAGTCGTTGGGCTGGTTGTTTGCAGCCACTAAGCTGAACGACTGTACAACAGGAACTCGAACTGTGGCGAGGGGGCTTGCCACGCGAACCGTAGCAGCAGCCTCGCAAGCTCGGCAGCTGCTACGGGCATTAAGGTCTGCGCCTATTTGCTCGCCCAGGCATTGAAGCGCTCTTCGAGTTCTTCACCGTGATCGACCCAGAACGGCACATTCATCGACAGTGCACCGATCAGGTTCTGCGGTGCGGTCGGCACCCATTGGGCCAGCTTGGGATCCAGGCGCGCCGCCGCTTGCGTGTTGGTTGGCCCGTAAGGAATCTGCTCGACATACTTAATCTGCGCGTCGGACTGGTTGGCGAAAGCAATGAACCTTTTGGCCTGGTCCACATGTGTTGAGCCTTTGATGATTGCCCAGTAGTCCATGCCGTACAGGCTCCCAGGCCAGACCAGCCCCAGATGACTGCCGCCCTGCGCGGCGGCGGCAATGCGCCCGCTGTAGGTTGAGGTCATCACCACGTCTCCGGAGATCAGCCATTGCGCCGGTTGCGCGCCGGCTTCCCACCACTGGATATAGGGTTTGAGTTCAGTCAGTTTGGCGAACGCCCGATCTACGCCCGCGGGTGTGCTCAATACCGAATACACGTCCTCGACTTTCACCCCGTCCGCCAGCAAGGCGAACTCCAGGTTATACACCGCACGTTTGCGCAGCCCGCGCTTGCCGGGGATTTTCTTTACATCCCAAAAGTCCGCCCACGAGGTCGGTGCCTGCGCCAATTTGTCAGTGTCATAAGCAATCGCCACGCTCCACACCAACGCGGCAGAACCGCACGCTTGTGCCGCATCGGGAATCAGCTGGTTTTCTCGCCCAAGGGTCTTCCAGTCGAGTCGCTCGTACATGCCCTCATCGCAGCCGCGCATCAGGTCCGGGCCTTCGATCTGCACCACGTCCCAATCGACGTTGCCGGTGTCGACCATCACCTTGATCCTGGCCATCTCGCCGTTGTATTCGCTTTGGATCAGCTTGCTGCCGTCCGCTGCGCTGAAGGGTTGAAAGAAAGCCACATCCTGGGCTTTTTGACCGGCACCGCCATAACCGACCACCACCATGTCCTGTTCTGCTTGAGCGCTACCCAGGCCCATGGCGAGGGTGAGAATCAAAGGATAAAAACCGTGCTTGAGCGTATTCGACTTCATCAGTGGTTCCTCGTGCTGGTATCACTCAGCGAGCGCTGCCGTGACCCGTTTTTATTTTGGTGAGGTTCACCCCAGGAGTGGGTGCGGATTGAAGCTACTCAACCACAATTAAAAAAACAAGTTGATTTTTTACTGAGGGTAAATTTCTATAGCGTAATAATAACAATGCCGAAAATCCTGTTTACCGGCCTCGGCTAGCCTGGAGTACCACACCATGCCGACTTCAAACCAAGCGTTTGCGCACCTCTTCGAACCGCTGCAGATCCGTGGCAAGCGCCTCAAAAACCGCATCATGTCCAGCGGTCACGACACGTCGATGCCGACCGACAATCTGGTCAACGAGCAATTGATCGCCTATCACCGGGCGCGTGCCGAGGGCGGCGTGGGCCTGATCGTGCTGCAAGTTGCCGGGGTGCATGACAGCGCGCGCTACACCTCCCATGTGCTGATGGCCACCGACGACGCCTGCATCGAGGGCTATCGAAAACTGGCCGAAACCTGTCATGCCCACGGCACCGTGGTGCTCTCGCAGATCTTCCATCCAGGGCGGGAAATCATGGAGTCCAGCGATGGCCTGCTGGCCGTCGCCTACTCGCCTTCGGCGGTGCCCAACGAACGCTTTCGGGTCATGCCGCGCGCGCTTGATCAGGCGATGATCGACGACATCGTCGCCGGCTATGGCGCAGCGGCCCGACGTTTGTATCAAGCCGGGCTGGACGGTGTGGAAGTGGTCGCCAGCCATGGTTACCTGCCCGCGCAATTCATCAACCCACGCGTCAACCAACGCACCGACGGTTACAACGGCGACCTGCAACAGCGCCTGCGGTTTCTGCGCGAAGTCATTGCGCTGGTGCGCGCGAACACTGACGAGCAGTTCATCATCGGCTTGCGCATCTCCGCCGACGAACGCGACCCCGAGGGCCTGACCGAAGACGAGTCGCTGGCGGCGGTCAAGTCACTGCAGCAGTACCTGGATTACGTGCACATCGTCGCGGGGACCTCGGCGTCTTTGGGCGGTGCGGTGCATATCGTGCCGCCGATGGCCATCGAACCGGCCTATCTGGCCAAGGAGGCCGGGACGTTCAAGGCCAGCCTGTCGATTCCGCTGTTCGTCACTGGACGCATCAACCAGCCGCAGGAGGCCGAACTGATCATTGCTCGCGGTCAGGCCGATGTGTGCGGCATGACCCGCGCACTGATCTGCGACCCGCAAATGCCGAACAAGACCGACGCCGGGCGCAGCGAAGATGTCCGAGCCTGCATCGCCTGCAATCAGGCGTGCATCGGGCACTTCCACAAAGGCTTGCCGATTTCCTGCATTCAGCACCCGGAAACCGGCCGTGAACTGGTTTTCGGCTCCCTGCAGCCGACCGTCAAACGCAAGCGCATCATGATCGCCGGCGGCGGTCCGGCCGGGATGAAGGCGGCTGCCGTGGCCGCCGAGCGCGGGCATGAGGTCACGCTCTATGAAGCCAGTTCGCAGCTCGGCGGGCAGGTCCTGCTGGCGCAACTGCTGCCTCGGCGCAGTGAGTTCGGCGGCGCCAGCACCAACTTGCAGCGGGAAATGGAATTGGCCGGCGTACGCGTGGTGCGCAACACCCGCGTCGACCGGGCACTGGTCGAGCGCGAACGGCCGGATCTGGTGATCGTTGCAACCGGTGCCGAACCCTACTGGCCGGCTTTCGAACGCGGCGGCGAACTGCAAGTGGTGGATGCCTGGCAGGTGCTGCGCGACGAGGTCAAGCTCGGGCGTTCGGTGCTCGTCGTCGACTGGCGTTGCGACTGGATCGGCCCCGGCGTCGCCGAACGTCTGGTGCGCGCAGGGCATCAGGTGCAGCTGGCGGTCAACGGCACCCATTGCGGGGAAAACCTGCCGCTGTACGTGCGCGATCAACTGGTCGGTGAGCTGCATCGGCTGGGCATTCCGATCACGCCCTATGCCCGTCTGTACGGCTGCGATGACAGCACCGTCTACATGCAACACACCGCCAGTGCAGAGCCGATCATGTTCGAAGACATCGACACCCTGGTGCTGTGCCAGGGCCATCAGCCGGTGGATACGCTGGGCGCGCAACTGCAGGGATTAGTCGAATTTCGCCGGATCGGCGACTGCCTGGCACCGCGCACGGCCGAAGAAGCGATTTATGAAGGGTTGAAGGTTGCCTGGGACCTCTGAGGCTGCTTTATACTCCGGGCCTTTGTCAGCGCCCTCGCTGACGAGCCATCGGCAGGCTCGAGCGTTTCAGACGCTCAGCCAACACTCGGTTCGGAGCACGCAATGAGCAACAGCAGCAACCTGCCGCCTGCCAGCGCCGCGTCCGCCAAACAGAGCGGCGCAACAGAGCCGCACTTTCTGGGCACGCGGATTCGCGGGCTGCGCAAACGCCGGGGCATGACCCTGACCGCCCTGGCTGAGATGAGCGAGCTGACGGCAGGCTATATCAGCCAGCTCGAACGCAACCTGGCTTACCCCTCGATTCCGGCGTTGTTCAACATCGCCCGCAGCCTGGGCGTCACCATCCAGTGGTTCTTCGCCAGCGAAGCCAGCACGGCCCCCGAGGACAGTGGTTACGTGGTCCGCAAGAACAGCCGAATGAGCGTGCATTACGAAGACGGCATCGTTGACCAGTTGCTGACCCCGCAACCCAATCGTCAGTTGGAGATCCTGCATTCGCGCTTTCCGCCAGGCACTTACAGCCAGCAGAGCTATTGCCATGAAGGCGAGGAAGCCGGATACCTGCTCTCCGGCAACTTTGAGCTGTGGGTCGGCGAGCGCTATTTTCAGCTCAATGAAGGCGACAGTTTCAGTTTTTCCAGCCAGGAACCTCACCGTTATGGCAATCCCGGTGAGGTCGATGCGGTGGTGATCTGGGTAATCACCCCGCCGACCTTTTGAAGCGCCAAAAACAACAAGAAACTGCCGGAACCCCTGGTGTTCCGGACAGTGAAATCCAGCAAAGGCGACCCCCATGAACGACCTGATCAAGTGCAACCAAAGCGGCGGACTGTTGACCCTGACCATCAACCGTCCGGACAAGCTCAATGCCCTGAGCAACAGCATGTACACCCGTCTGGCCGACCTGCTGTTTGCTGCCGCCGAAGCCCCCGAGACTGCCGTGGTCATCATCACCGGGGGCGAACAGTGCTTTACCAGTGGCAACGACCTGCAGGACTTTCTCCAGGATCCACCGACCCATCTGAATAGCCCGGCGTTCCGTCTCATGGACGCGGTCATCCATCTGGACAAGCCGTTGATCGCCGCGGTCTGCGGCGCTGCCATCGGTATCGGCACCACCCTCCTGCTGCATTGCGATCAGGTGCTGGTCACCCGTAATGCCAAGCTGCGCATGCCCTTCGTGAACCTTGGCTTGTGCCCTGAATTCGGTGCAAGCCTGCTGTTACCGCGCATGCTCGGCCATGCCAGAGCCGCCCGACTGCTGCTCTGGGGGGACGGCCTGGACGGCACTCAGGCGGTGGCTTGGGGGCTGGCCAATGAAGTGCTGGACGACGGCGAACAATGTCTGGCCGCAGCACAACGGATGGCCGATCGACTGCTGGCCCTGCCTCGCGAGTCCCTGTTGCACAGCAAACGGCTGCTTAAGCAGCCAGTGCTGAAGGAACTGGAGGAAACCCTGCGCAGGGAAAACCTGCTGTTTATCGAACGTCTGAACAGCACCGAAGCCAAGGACGCGTTGAACGCCATGCTGCAACGCAGTAGCACCAAGGCCTGAACCCACTGGCCTCAGCGGCGGGTAATCAACCCTTGCCGGGCGATTCGCGTCAGTTGCTTGATGACTTCTGCCGCGTGCTCGGCGCTGGGTGCCTGAATCACCGCCAGATCGAAACTGTTGCTGGCAAAGCGCGCCAGCGACTCCCCGTCTTCGACAAACTGAATCAGAAAAGCCGATGGACCACCGGTGCGTCGCGGCCAGCCATCGAGATAGCGCAGCAAAGTGGGTTGATGTTTACCGCCAAGAAGGATTTTTGGATTGCGCTGGGTGAGGTCCGCCGTGATCGGCGCCAGACGTATAAGGGGGCGAAGTGCATTCATCGTGTCGAGTCTCTGCCTCAAAAGTCTGCATGGCAGGTGAGAGGCAACACCGAACCAGCGCTTTAGCGGTATTTCGAAGCCTGTTTCAAGCTTCTGTCGGTAACCCTTTGAGTCACCTGGCGCCCCGCAAGTAGCTGTTTAAATCGGCGCATGAGCAGCATCCTAGAGAAGCCGATGGTGCAGTGTCAAGAATCTCGATGATCACTCTGCTGCCCGACGTCCTCCGTTGAAAACCGCTCGCGATAAGCCTGAGGTGTCACACCCATGGCCCTGAAGAAACTGCGCCGCAGCGTCTCTTCACTGCCAAACCCGCACTGCGCCGCCACCCGCTTGATCGGCACGCCGGTATCACACAACAAGCGCCGCGCGGTCTCCACCCGAATCAACTCAATCGCGCGAGCCGGAGTCTGACCCGTCTCGGCCCGGTAATGCCGCACAAAGCTGCGGTCACTCATCCCGGCTTGTAGCGCCAGGGTCGGGATGTTGAGTTCCATGGCCAGGTTTTCGGCGATCCAGGCGTGGAGCTCGTCGAAGCGATTGCCGTCTTTTTGCAGGGACAAGGTCACGCTGAATTGCGACTGCCCACCTGGGCGTTTGAGAAACACCACCAGTTGCCGTGCAACTTCCAGGGCCATGGCTCGGCCGAGGTCTTCTTCGACCAGGGCGAGTGCCAGGTCGATACCGGCGGTCACCCCGGCCGAGGTCCAGACCGGGCCGTCATTGATGAAGATCGGGTTGGGCTCGACCCGCAGTTGCGGATGTTTCTGCGCAAGCTGTTCACAGCGGGTCCAGTGGGTGACCACGCGCCGACCGTCGAGCCAACCGCTGGCAGCCAGTAGAAAAGCGCCGGTGCAGACCGAAGCAACCCGTCGCGATACCGATGCCTGCTGGCGTACCCACTCAACCAGGCTGGCGTCTTCGGCCGCCGCGTAGACGCCCCAGCCTCCAGCGATAATCAGTGTGTCGCACGGCCAGTCCTTCGCCGGCAGCGGATCGGCCACCAGCGCCAGCCCGGCTGAAGACATCACCGGTTCCGTCTGCGCGGCAATCACCGTCGGCGCATAGGGCTGCGGCAAACCTTGCTGACGGGCCAGATCATTGGCCGAAGCGAAGACCTGCAACGGCCCGGTCACATCGAGCACTTGCACGTTGGCAAAGGCCAGCACATAAACAGTTTTCGGTTGGGTCGTCATGACTGGCGTAAATCGTGGGCTTATTGGCGTATACGCCAAATCCTACGTCGATAGAGTGAAGTCGTCCACCCATGCCGGGTGAGTGCATTGGATCGACCACGAGGATTGTGCAATGACGCTGCAGATCGGTTTTCTGTTGTTTCCACAGGTTCAGCAACTCGACCTGACCGGGCCTTATGATGTGCTGGCCTCGCTGCCGGACGTCACCGTGCATTTGATCTGGAAGGACCTCGAACCGGTGAGTTCGAGCACCGGCCTGATGTTGATCCCGACCACCCGCTTCGACGACTGCCCGCCCCTGGACGTGATCTGCATTCCCGGCGGTTCCGGTGTCGAACCGCTGATGGAAGACACCGAGACCCTGGACTTCATCAAACGTCAGGCCAGCCACGCGCGCTATATCACCTCGGTCTGCACCGGCGCCCTGGTGCTGGGCGCCGCAGGACTGCTACGCGGCAAACGTGCAACCACTCATTGGGCTTACCACGAGCTGCTTGGCCCGTTGGGCGCCATTCCAATACGCGAGCGTGTGGTGCGCGACGGCAACTTGCTGACCGGCGGAGGCATTACCGCCGGAGTCGATTTCGCGCTGAGCCTGGCCAGTGAATTGTTCGGCGAAGACACGGCGCAACTGGTGCAGCTGCAGCTCGAATACGCTCCTGCTCCACCGTTCGACTCCGGCAGCCCGCAGACTGCACCACGCGCGGTGCTGGAGGAAGCCAATCGGCGCTCGGCGCAATCGCGCAAGCTACGTGGAGAGGTTGTCGATCGGGTTGCGCAGCAACTGAGTCACAACTGGTAAAGCTGCGCCGAACACACAATGAAACGGACGCTGGAAACCCTGTGCGAAGTGGTCGACGTCTGAAGCTGCTGACTTTTCAGCAGATAACAAAAAACCCGCCGAAGCGGGTTTTTCAAGACCATTACGACATCCTGTCGGCTGCATTCCATGCAAATGGTCGGTCATCCATGACCCTGAGCGCGTCCTGCGCTTCAGTTGATGGATGTAGATTAGGCTCAATGCCCAAGCGTCAACAGACGACATTCCATCGACCGCGTGTAAGCCTTTCGCCATAACCGCGCCGTCGTGCAGTAAATGACGATCGGCGCACCGTTTTGGATAACCTCAATGCGCAGCGAGATACGTCTCAATGTTGCTCATCTGCTCGTCCCAGCCCCTGCTGTTCATGCGGAAGGCTTTCAGACGACGCTCCGCCGGGATGTCGTCGAAACCGGACTCCACTACCCGCAGCAAGGTGCCGGCGTCCGGGTCCTCCGGATCCTCCGAGTCCCCCAGGTCTTCCAGCTCAAACCGCACCAGAGTGGTGGGCTCCGCCGAATAGTCGACACCGGGATCCACGGCATAAGGATGCCAACGGAAGGAAAAAACCAGCTCCGGCTCGAGACGCTCGACCAGTACATCCCACACAAGATGTTCGTACCCCGGATAGGTGATTTTCCCTTGGGTACGCTGGCCCGCGACGAAGCGTTGCCCTTTGAGCGCCACGCCGAACCAGTCACCGAAGGCTTCAGCATCCGCTAGCGCACGCCAGACCAATGAGCGCGGCACGTTGAGCAAGACCTTTCTTTCAATGTGATCTGATGATGTGTTCATAGCAATCCTCCTGAATGAACAGTAGGCCTGCCCGTCCCGGGGAGCAACCCTCACGTTACATCAGGTATTCTCAACTATCGGCAAACGTCGGGAAGTTTGGCCATTAATCCCCCCATATGGCCGGTAAACGTCATTAAAAGTAGATACAAGGATGAATCCGTGAATACCCTCAAAGGCAGTTGCCTGTGCAAAACCATCGAATACCAGCTCGATAGCCTCGACATGCCAATCAGCCACTGCCATTGCCACACCTGTCGCAAAGCACACGCCGCCGCTTTTGCTTCCACGGCAGGCGTCATGCGAGAACACTTTCGCTGGGTCAAAGGTCAGGACAAGCTTTCATCCTTCGAATCTTCACCGGGAAAACTGCGACACTTCTGCTCTGTCTGCGGTTCCCATTTAGTGGCGCAGCGTTTGGGTCAGCCTCATGTGATTGTTCGCGTCGCGACGCTCGATGACGATCCGGGAATCAAGCCACAGGCGCACATATGGACCTCCCATGATGTGCCGTGGCTTGAGTATGAAGCGGTAGTGTCCTGGCCAGAATGGCAAGAGTGAAACCCGTGGCCGGCTACCCTCTCATCCGAGAGCAGCCGGTTTGACCATCAGCGCACAAACACCTGTGCCGTGGTAATCGCCATATCCCCACCCGGCATTTTGATACTGCCCACCTGCTTCAGGCTGTCGGCATCAAAAATCGCCACGTCATTGAAGGTCCCGGCCAGGTAGATCTTGCTGCCTTCCTTGTTGAACGAGATGCAGTAGTAGGAGTGATCCAGGGTTGTCGACTGGAGCAGTTTCTTCTGCTTGATATCGTACTTGGCCAACCGGTTGAGGACGCCGAACATCAGGTTCGGGTCTTTGGGTGAGCGCATGCCGCTGAAATAGATTTCGGTCAACGGTCCGAAGTCGGTGGTTTCGGTTTTGCCGGTTTTCAAGTCGATGCTGAACAGGCCGTAAAGGAGCTCGGCGGTCGCCGGGTCTTCCTTCTTGTCTTTGAATTTCGCTGCGGTGTAGAGCAGCGAGAAGTCATGCCGATAGGTTTGCTGGTTCCACACGTAGAGCACGTCCGGCGGGCTGTACAACGGACGCTTCCAGTGGCGGCTGGGGATCAGCACGTCGAATTTTCCGGTTTTCACGTCGACCTTGTAGACATCCGCGCCTGCCACATAGAGCGTGCCGTCATCGCCGCTTTGCATGATGGTGAGCTGCCGTGGCGCCGGGAAGCTGCGGACCGGTTTGGCGCTCATGCCGGCATCGGTGGCGTAGACATCCAGCCTTGGTGTCTGCACTTCGTAATGGTCACTGCGCATCAGTGTCGGGTTAGCGACGGTGTAGAGCTCCTTGCCGTCGTGGCTGACGGTGAAGGCGAACATCGAGCGCGCTTTCTCACCCGGTTGTTGGGTGATGCTGGCGTGGAATACCTGCTTGCAGCTATCCAGCTCGACGCCGTAAACATCCGCGTAATGGTTGTTCAGCACGTAGGCAATCCTGCGATCCGGGGACAGCTGGATAGTGCCCGGGCCGAAGGCGTCCGGCAGTTTGCAGGTCTTGTACAGACTGTCGGTCTTAAGGTCGATGACGTGCAGGTTGTTCGGGTAGTTGGTGGTCAACATGTACTCGTGACCGGTTTCGAGAGTCGGGCTTTCATCGGCCAGTGCCGTGAGCGAACACACGCCCAGAATGGCGGAAGCGGCAAGGCCGCAGACATTGGTGCGAAGCATGCTGGAATCCTTCTGTGGGATTATTTGTCTTTCGGGAACTATTTGTCTTTCGGAAAAACAGTCCCGAGATTGCGCCAGCTCTCGTTGGAGGCTTGCGCATCTTTGTTCCAGTCCGGGTAGGTGCTCATCATGTCCGGCACCTGGGCCGGCCACCAGCAGGGGTCGGAGCAACCGTAAAGGTCAGCCTCCATCGGCTGGCACAGCGACGACACGCCGCCAAAGGCGTCGATCTCCCAACCGGGGTCGGTGGTCGAGGCGCAGCCAGCGACGGAGTTCATCGCCACCACTTCTTCGATACGGTTTTCGGCCGCGGCCTGATCGAGCTTCTGGGCTTTGTTGTTGATTGCCTTGAGATGTTTCATATCAGTGAGCCTTGCGCGGAGTGATGTAGCTGCTGATGAACGCAGGGTTGTGGGCCATGATCCGGGTGTAGACCTGGATGCCGAAGTCGACCCAGTCACGCATCAACTCGCAGTAGTGATAGGTCGGGTGCGTCGGGTCGCCATAGCGGGCGTAGCTTTCGTGGTAGCAGCCGCCGGAGCACAGGTTGCGGATGTGGCAGTCTTCACAGCCGGTGTTGGTGCGGTCCAGACGCTGGGACAGGAAGTCGTTCAACTCGACCTGCTTCACCCCGCTGTGGACGTTGCCGAACGTCGGTAACGACGAACCGGTAAAACGGTGGCACAGGTTGAGCTCGCCTTTGTGATCCACCGCTAGCATCTTCAGACCCGCACCGCACGGCAGGGCTTTTTTGTGGCCTTCGTGGATGTCGGTGATCAACTGGTGCAGGTTGGAGAAACCGATATTGCGGTGCTCCAGCGCCGCTTCCAGATAACGCCGACCGAGTTTTTTCATGTTGGCGAAGACTTCAATCAGCTCCTCGCTGGACAGGTTGAAGCTGCTGATGTCGCCGGAGGTCACCGGGGCGAATCCGACTTCGGCAAAGCCCAGCTCATTGAACAGGTGATCCCAGATGGTTTCGACGTCGGTGACGCCTGTGGTCAGGGTCACTCGCGCGCCCACCGGGCGGCTGTTGTAGCGCGACAAGAGCATCTCGGCCTTGCGCCGGACCACGTCGTACGTACCCTGCCCGCCCACGGTGATACGGTTGCGGTCGTGCACGGTTTTCGGGCCGTCGATGCTCACTGACAAACCGAAGCGGTGAGCATTCAGGTAGTCGACGGTTTCTTCAGTGAGCAACGTCGCGTTGGTGGTCATGACGAACTCAACGAATTTTCCGGCCTCGGAAAAACGCTTCTCGCAGTAGTCGACCATGTATTCGATCAGCTTGCGATTGCTCAGCGGCTCGCCGCCAAAGAACACCACTGTGAAACGCTCTTCATCCGGGGATTCGCGCAGCAGCATTTCCACTGAAGCGATCGCCGTTTCGACGTCCATTTTCTTACCGGCCGACGGCTTGTCGAGGTCTTCCTTGTAGCAGTAGGTGCAGCTCAGATTGCAGCCAGTGTTGACGTTCAGCACCACGGTATTGATCGCCGTGCGCTCGACCCGTTTGACGCCGATGTCCGGGGTCAGCGGCGAACCGTCGCTGACCAGTTCCAGGGCGATCAGCTCGCGCAGGGTCTCGGTGATTTCCTCGCCGCCGTAGCGCGCGGCCAGGCGCTCGATCAGGTCGTCGGACGAGCAACCGGGACCGCGCAAGGTATCGATAATCGTGCCCGTCAGTTCATCGCTGGCAAACAGCGAACTGCTCGGAATGTGGAACAACATGCGGTCGGCATCGACATGCACTTCGTGCAGATTCCGCTCGATCAGATTCAAAACAGCGCCCATCGCAACCTCCTGTGCAAACCCGGTTATTCAGGGTCTGCGGTCATTCCTGAAAATGCCTGAATTGCTGGTTTAGCCAGACCATCAGGGAATGGGTGGATTGTTCCAGCGTTGCACGGTGACGATCATGTGGCCCTCACCGGTCAGCGATTTTCCGGCGTCATCCACGGCGGCGATTACCTTGAGGTTGCCAGCGTTGTTGGTGGACATTTTGCGTTGTGGATTGGGCCCGGCATCGCCCGGAGTGAACACCCCGCTGTCGGCCTGCATTTGGCCTGCGAACTTGACGTCTTCGTCCTCCTTGGCGCGCTCGTCGAAGGCTTCGACCTTCCACTGCGCCGGGAACACGCCGATCCGATATGGCTTGCCGTCAGCACCTTTGCCCCAGGCTTCGGCATCGAAACGGCCCTGGACCTTCGGTGTGGAACCGCCGCCCTCGCCGATCCGCGCCACCGAAAACCCGGGCACAACCTTGACCTCGGCTATGTTGCTGTAGACCGCCAGCGAGGCACCTTTGAGGCTACCCAGCGTGACCTCGCGCAAGCCTGGCTTCGCATCCGCGGCCGCCTTGAGTTTGACCCGCAAGCGCTCGGGGCTTTGCTCCAGCACTTCGACCACGTCCACGCCTTTGCCGAAGTTTGGTTTGCCAGTGAGACCGCTGCCGATCAGCGTGACTTCAGTTTCGCTACCAGCTTTCAGGTAACCCGGCTGCACCGCCAGCAAACGACTGGAACCGTGCCTTGCCGCAATAAAGTCCAGCCCGCGCTCATCGTGCTCGGCCTCGAACATGCGGCCTTGCAGTTCGCTGCCCTTGGCGGCGAACACCTGACGCATGACCACGCCATCGATCGTCACGTTGCCGCGCCATTCGTAGCCGCTGTAGAGGATTGCGCTGCCTTCGCCATTGAACGGGCTGCCGTCGGCGTATTGGCCTTTGACGCTGACCTTGAACTGATCGGTGCCAGCGGTGCTGACGGTCATCACGCCGGCCAGTTCACCCTTGCCCGGCAACTGGCCGCTGAAGCTCCAGTCGCCTGCCAGTGAGTCGGCTTTCGGAGCTGTTTTAAGCCAGTTGTTCCAAGCCTGGTTTTCCAGCGGATAACGCTTGGCCAGCAGCGGCACCATGTCCTTGCGAGCGATATCGAACCAGTCACGGTCGCGGGCCAGTGCCTGATACTCCAACGACGGCCATTGCCCCAGGTGGAAGTTCACCAGGCGTTCCCACTCCTGAGCCGGCCGCCGTTGCAAGGCAACCCGCGCACCGGAGTGGCAGCGGCCACACATCTGGCTGGTCTGGTCATCGAAATGCTCGACGGTATTGAGTCGACGCTCCAGCGCATAACGCACACCGTCAGTCTCGCTCGGCGCCAGGCCTTGGGTGTCGGCCAGGTATTTGACCAGCGTACGTCGGTCCTCGTCGCTGATCTGCAGACCATGCATGGTCTGCATACGGGCGATGCTCATCAGCCAGCCTTCCGGGGTCTTGCGCTGGTGGCTCATGCGGCTCAGAGCGTTGCCAGCCTCGGGGGTGTGACAGCCCTGACAGGTTTCCTTGAGGATGGTCTGCGCATCACGCGCCGCCATGCTTGGGGGAGAATGCAGGGCCACACAAGCGGCTATCGCCAGCAGGCTGCCGCTCATGCCTGATCGGAGTTTTCTCTTCATCAACGTCGAACCTCGCACGGTGCTTTCTTATTTTTTATGGATCGTTTTTATGGTCTCTACCGTCAACCGGCACGCTGTTGACGCAGGCCTGAGAAACGTCTGACATGAGCAATACACGGAGCGTGCCAGCTTATAAATAGTGTTTTAAATCAAGGTATTAACCGAAATTCGCGGCCGCAGACCGATTGGATCGATGGTTGCCAACGTCTAATTTCGCGACAACTGTTCCACTCTGAGACGAGCATAGGCGATAGATCCCGTAGCAGCCGAACGCAGGCTTCGCCAGCTGCTACCATGACGGCTTAACCGCTTCAGCACCCGGCCCGGACGCGGCCTGACAGGAATCCAGCCATGCTCAACGCCCTGCTTTTCGACCTCGACGGTACCCTGACCGACACCGACAGACTCCACCTGCTGGCCCTGCAACAGCTGCTGCTCCAGGAAGATGGCCGGGCGTTCACGAAGGAAGAATTCGAAGCCCACGTCAGCGGTCAGGCCAACGCCAACATGTGCCGCTATCTGTTCCCCCAGCGTTCGGTGGCCGAACACCAAGCCTTCGCTGATCGCAAGGAAGCGCGGTTCCGTGAACTGTCACCGCAACTCACGCCCATGGCCGGGCTGGTGCGGCTGTTGGACTTTGCCAGGGAACAAGGCATCGGCGTCGCCGTGGTGACCAATGCCCCACGAGCCAATGCCGATCACATGCTTGAAGCCTTGGGTTTGCGAGAACGCTTTGAGACGGTGGTGGTCGCAGAAGAACTACTTCGGGCCAAACCTGACCCGCTGCCCTACCTCACCGGCCTTGAACGCCTGAACGCCAAAGCCGATGTCGCCATCGCCTTCGAAGACTCGATCCCCGGGCTGACGGCAGCGGTGAAGGCCGGCATCTTCACGGTCGGCCTGGTCACCAGTCAGAGCCGTGAAGCATTGCTGGCTGCCGGGGCGCATCTGGTGATTGATGACTTTACCGATGCGGCGCTGTGGGAAGTGATTGATCGGATGCTGAGTCGCCAGGCTTAGAGCGACGCCTGCCTCCAAGGGCTGTTAATGCCCTTGGGAGCGAAAAATCGGCGAAAAAACAATCGGGGACGTCTCAGTGCTGTCGCAAATTGCGACGAAGCACCTGCCCCAGCACGCTCGCCAAAATCCATAACTTGCTGAAAATCAGCCAGTTATCCGAACTTATCCACTTGGCACAGCCATTGCGAAAGACCTCGCCTCACTTCGAACCTTTATTTTCGAACAACAAGAGGTCACGCCATGCAGCTCCCTTCCCTGCTCCCTGCCACCACTGCTTTTATTCAACGCGCGCCACGCATGCTGATCGGCGCCGAATGGGTCGAGGCCGCTGACGGTCAGACCATGCCGTTGCATAACCCGGCCAGCGGCGAAATACTTTGCGTGGTGCCCCGTGCCACAGTGGACGATGTGGATCGCGCGGTGCTCGCGGCACGCCAGGCATTCGATGATTCTGCGTGGACTCGCACCCGGCCTCGGGAGCGGCAGAACCTGCTGTGGAAACTCGCCGATCTGATGCAGCGCGACGCCGAAGTACTGGCGCAGCTGGAATGCCTGAACAACGGCAAAAGCGCGGCGGTGGCACAGGTCATGGATGTACAGCTGTCCATCGACTTCCTGCGTTACATGGCCGGTTGGGCGACCAAGATCGAAGGTTCGAGCGTCGAAGTTTCATTGCCACTGATGCCGGATGATCAGTTTCACAGTTTCATCCGCCGTGAAGCAGTGGGTGTGGTCGGGGCCATCGTCGCCTGGAATTTCCCGCTGCTGCTGGCCTGCTGGAAACTCGGCCCGGCACTGGCGACCGGTTGCACCGTAGTGCTCAAACCGGCTGACGAAACACCGCTGACCGCGCTGAAACTGGCGGAGTTGGTGCTCGAAGCCGGCTACCCGACTGGCGTGTTCAACGTGGTGACCGGTACCGGCATTACCGCTGGCTCAGCCCTGACCCACAACCCGCTGGTGGACAAACTGACCTTCACCGGCTCCACCGCTGTAGGCAAAGAAATCGGCAAGATCGCCATGGATTCCATGACCCGCGTCACGCTGGAGTTAGGCGGTAAATCACCGACCATCGTCATGGCTGACGCCGATTTGAACAGCGCCGCAGCAGGCGCCGCCAGCGCAATATTCTTCAACCAGGGTCAGGTTTGCTGCGCCGGTTCGCGGCTGTATGTGCAGCGCAAACACTTTGACAATGTAGTGGCCGACATCGCCGATATCGCCAACGCCATGAAGCTCGGCAACGGGTTGGACCCTAGCGTGCAGATGGGTCCATTGATCTCGGCCCGCCAGCAGGAACGGGTTTATCGCTATATCGAAATGGGCCGTGAAAGTGGCGCGACCATCGCCTGTGGTGGCGAGCAGTTTGGACCGGGCTTTTTCGTCAAGCCGACAGTGATCGTCGACGTCGATCAGAAGCACTCGCTGGTGCAGGAGGAAATCTTCGGCCCGGTGCTGGTGGCGATTCCTTTCGACGACGAAGCCGATGCCCTGCGCATGGCCAACGACAGCCCCTACGGTTTGGGCGCGAGTATCTGGTCCAACGACCTGGCGGCGGTGCACCGGATGATTCCGCGGGTCAAGTCCGGTTCGGTGTGGGTCAATTGCCACAGCGCCCTGGACCCGGCGCTGCCGTTTGGTGGCTACAAGATGTCCGGTGTCGGGCGGGAAATGGGTTATGCGGCGATTGAGCATTACACCGAGTTGAAGTCGGTGCTGATCAAGCTGTGACACCCTCACCTGATCGTTCCCACGCGGAGCGTGGGAATGCATCCCGTGACGCTCTGCGTCACATCCTAAAGCGGAACGCGGAGCGTCCCTGGCGGCATTCCCACGCGGAGCGTGGGAACGATCAAAGCTCGCTCCTACGGCCTATACCCCTGCCCCAACAACCATCCGCGAACCATCCTCCCCTGCTCCACCGTCAAATCCGCCAGTGCCTGTTCCGCTGGCCGGGTTTGCAGACGTCGCAGTAAAGGCGCCAGCTCAACGCCCTGCAGATGCCAGATCCCCAGCGGCTGATCCGCCGTCACCACCACCTCGGCCTCATCCACCAAACCCTCGCGCAACACCGGCGCACGCTGTATCCGTAGCGAAGCGAAGTCCGCCGGTTTGTGCGCCGGTTCGCTGTCCGGCCACTGGCGACGTGCTTGCCAGAAAGGCCGCTCCTGCCAGCGCTGTTCATCGGCATAGAAGTCACGACCGATACGGGCAAAACGTAGAAACAGTTGCTCGACTCGTTGCTGATGAAACTGCTTTGCCAGGGCCGCGCGTTCAGGTGCACGGAGTAACGTGTTGATCACCACCGGCGCCTGCAACGCCGAAGACAAGGACTGAAAGATGCCGTTACCCGACAGCGGATCAACCGCCATCGCCGCATCACCGACCCGAATCCAGTTATCACCGCAGACCTGCGGACAAAGGATCGCCGTGCTGCTGCGGGCATGCAATTGCAGCTCGATTTCAGGTGCAGCGCCAAAAAAGTCGATCGCCAACGCCGATGCCTGGCGCCTGCCCCGACAGTAATCGAGCAACTGCGCCTTACCCGGCAACCCGGCGCTGGCCACGTCCACCGTCAGTTGCCAATAACATTGACCATCGGCCCGCCGCGCCATCCAGGCCCAACCGTCTTCAAGACTCTCGACCGCGCTTGCCGTGGTGCCCGGCGTACCTTGCCAGCGGTTGAGCAGGCTGACGGTTTCCGGCCCGCGCAGACCTTTACCCAACGCCGGAGCCTGGCGTCCTCGCGACTCAACCAGAAAGTGCGCCGCTATATCCGTGCGCCCTTCGACTTCCACTCGATGGCCCGATGCCTCTGAATGCACCGCCAGCACCCGCCCTTCGACCAACTCGACACCGGCCAGGCGCAAATCTTCGCGCAAGCCTCGATCAAAGCGCGGACGATCCAGCAGGAACTCGATATTTTGCGCGTGTTGCTGAGCGTTCCACGACACCTGACGCTGGGAAGGCAGCGTCGCATCGTCCAATGCATGGGTAAAGCCCGCGCCACGCAGGGCGTCGAGAACCCGCACCGAAACGCCTTCCAGTGCCGCAAACCGGCGCCAGTCACTGACCAGCGTCACCGGATAGCCAAGCCGCCGCAAGCCCAAGGCCACCGCCGCCCCGGCTGGCCCGGCCCCGAGAATGAGGATCGCGCTCATGTCCAGACGCGCCGCTCAGGGCCGCGGTAACAGGCATTCTCGCGCAGCCATTCGATGATCTGTGGATTGCTTGCATCATCATGTTCGGCCAGATAATTGGCGATATGCCCGCTCAATGCCCCACACCCCAGACTCGCACCGGATTGCCCCGGATGAGTGCCGCGAACACAGGCCGCGAAGTCCGCCTGCTGGCTGTTGAGCCACGACCATTGATGCTCGCCACAGCGCGCATCGCCGGTGACCCGCAGCACCCCCGGATAACTCGCCGGAAACACTGCAGCGCCCTGCGCCGGGCTGGAAGCGCAGAGCAACACTCCACGCTCCTGCGCCAACCCGCAGGCTTCGCGCAGCAGGCTGCGATCCTGACGCAAACCCAGGCTCAAGTTGATCAACCGCACGTCCTGTTCGACCAACCAATCAATGGCCGTGGCGATCTGCAACGCACTGGTCACCCCGCGCTGATCGAAAACCTGCGCAACGCAAAACAACGCCGACGGTGCACGCTGACAGATGGCATCAATCACCGCGCTGCCATGGCCGAGGGGATCATCATGCAAATCATCTTCAGCCAGCCCCTCATCCACCAGACAGAAACGCCGCCCGGCGACCACTCGCGTTCGCTGCGCCAATGAGTGACCGCTATCGACAACGCCGATCCGCAGCTCAGGCTTCATGCAGCACCTTCGATGACTTGAGCACACCGTCCACCAATTCAAAACGCAGGTCGGCGTCCGCCAGAGTCGAGGGCCGATGACTGATCAGGATCCGCGTACGCCCGGCAAACAGCCGGTCGATGGCCTCGATCACCTCGCGCTCCGTGGCTTCGTCGACCGCCGAAGTGGCTTCATCGAGCACCAGAATCAACGGGGCTTGCAACAGCGCGCGGGCGATGGCGATCCGCTGTTTCTGACCGCCCGACAGCTGCTGGCCGCGCTCACCCAATGGACTGTCGAGACCTTCGGGCAAGGATTCGATCAGGCTGTCGAGTTGCGCCAGACGCGCCACTTCGGTAATCGCTTCGCGGCTGGCCGACGGCACGCTATAAGACAGGTTGTCCGCCAGGCTGCCGCGAAACAGTACGATGTCCTGACTGACCACGGCGATGCGCCGGCGCAACTCGAACAGGTCCAGCTCACGCAGGTCAACGCCATCGAGCAACACCTGGCCGGACTGTGGATCGTGGTGGCGTTGCAGTAGATCGATCAGTGTCGTCTTGCCAACACCGGAAGCGCCGCTCAACGCGACTTTCAAACCATAAGGGATTCGTGCTTCGATGCCGCACAAGGTCATCGGGCGCCCTGGATGACTGAAATGCACCGCTTGAAAACACAGCTCACCCGAGCTCGGCATCGGCTGCGGATCGGCCGGGGTAACGACGCTCGGCTCTTCACCGCGCAACTCCATGACCCGGCCAAGGCTGACGGTCATGCGCTGGATGGCCACGTACAGCCCGAGCAGACTCTGCACCGGCCCCACCGCCATCCCCAGATAAGTGGAAAACGCGATCAGCGCACCGAGCTGCCACGTCCCCTGCACCACCCAGTAACCGCCAATCAAAAAAGCACAGGCGCGGGACAACGAGGTCAGGGTACCGGGGACCGACTGGGTGAAAAATTCAGTCACCTGCAGGCGCAGCAACTGACTCATGTAACCCTGCCCCAGCCTCTCCAGCCGACGCGCTTCGCGCTGTTGTTGACCGGCGCTCTGGATGAACTTCATCACCGGCAAAGTCTCGACCAGGAACGACGACATGTCTGCCGAGCGCTCACGCAGCTGTCGTACATCGCGCTCGACCTTGCGTCGCATCCAGCGCAACCAGAGCACGTCCAGCGGAATCAGCACCAACGCCAGCAGCGAGAGTTTCCAGGACAAGGTCAGCAACATCGCCACCGCGCAGACCAGCCCAATGACGCTGGAGACCGCGGAGAACAGCGAATCGACAGCGAAGCGCTGGATCTCCGCAACGTCGCCGTCGAGGCGCGACATCAGGTCGCCGATCCGCCGTTGCCCGTAAAAGCGCGGCGACAGCGTCTGCAAATGCCGATACAGGTCATCGCGCAAGGCGAAGAGAATTCGTCCGGAAAGCCGCGTGTGCAGGTATCGATTGATCCCCGACAGCGCCGTGCCGAGCAACCCGGCGACGATCATCAATCCGGCAATCAGTACCAGCATGGGAAAGTTGCGCGCCAGCAGGCCATCGTCGATCAGCAACTTGGTCAACCACGGTTGCACCAGCACCAGCAACGAGGCGCACACCGACAACCCGAGCAGGCCGCCGATGGCCAGGCGATGGGGCCGGACGAAGCCATACAGCCACTTCAGCGCGGCTTGCAGCGCTTGTGGGTCCCGGCTATCGATCAGCCTGACGATCAAGCGCTGCATCAGCTGCGCAACTGTTTGAGTTTGCGATACAGCGTCGCGCGACTGATACCCAACGCGTCGGCGGCGGCCGACACGTTGCCTTGATGGCTGTCCAGCGATTGGCGGATCAGCTCCAGTTCGTTCTCGCGAATGCTGCCGGTCTGCGGCCGGTCACTGGTGTTGAGCTCATCGAGCATGCTGTCGGGCAGATGCTCCGGGCTCAACTCGATCTCGCCTTCTTCGCGCATGGCCAACGCGGTGCGCAGGACCATTTCCAGCTGGCGGATGTTGCCTGGCCAGTGATAGCCGGCCAACAAGGCGTTCAAATCCTCGCGGAGCCTGATCGCAGGCGCGCCCAATTTTCCCAACAAGCTGTTCACCAAGGCGCTGAAGTCCTCCCGCTCGCGCAGGGCCGGCAACATCACGCTGATGCCATTGACGCGGTAGAACAGGTCCTCGCGAAAGTGCTTGTCCTCCACCAGACGCTTGAGGTCACGGTGGGTGGCGCAGATCAGCGCCACATCGATGTCCTGCTCCTCGCCGGCGCCCAGCGGCGCGACTTTGCGATCCTGCAAGACCCGCAACAAACGGGCCTGCAACGACAGCGGCATGTCGCCGATTTCATCGAGAAACAGCGTGCCGCCGTGGGCCTGTTGCAGACGGCCGATCATCCCGCCGCGACGGGACCCGGTGAAGGCACCTTCGCGATAGCCGAACAGTTCCGACTCGATCAGACCTTCCGGGATTGCCGCGCAGTTCACCGCGATAAAAGGTTTGTCGCAGCGGCTACCGGCCAGGTGCAATGCCCGTGCGATGACTTCTTTCCCGGTTCCGGTCTCGCCCAGCAGCAACACCGGCAACTGATTGGCCAAACCTTGACGGGCCATGCGCAAAGCACGGGCATAGCGAGTATTACTGCCTGCCAGGGCGTCGAAATCCGGTTGAGTTTTTGCTGTTTTGCCGAGATTGCGCGCTGTGCTGGCGACGTTGATCGAGCGCTGTGGCGCACGCAGGGTTTTGTAGAAGAATTCGCCTTTGGCGGTTTGCAGGCTACCGATGCCGCCCTGCTGCAGACGCGCCAGCAGTTGCAAACCGTCCACCCCGAGAAACTCCTCGCAGCGGCGCCCCACCAGGGCCGAACGCTCGGCGTTGAGCAACTGACAAGCCTGGGCGCTGACCGCCAGAATCTGCCCGCCAAGGCTCACCGCCAGCAGTCCTTGCCAGGGTGATTCGAGGTACTGTCGACGACTGTGAAAAGCCAGAACGATCTGCTCCGGATAGCTGGCGTTGAACACCCGGCTCTCAATCTGGCTGACCGCCATGGCCAGCAACGAGGTGCTGTCATGGACTCGCCCGAGCGGACCTTCTCGGGTCAAATCGAGTACACCGAGGATGTCGCCCTGAGGACAATGAATCGGCACCGAGGTGCAGGAGAAGTCACTCAGGCGATCGAGGTAATGCTCGCCGCAATCGATCAGGGTCGGCCGGGCTTCCACCAGTGCGGTGCCGAGGGCATTGGTGCCGCGCACCGCTTCGCTCCAGCAGGCACCGAGGGTGATGTCTTGCAGCCCACTGCCCTTGAGGCGATCGGCGCGGCCTTCGACGGCCAGAATGGTGGCCTCGGAATTGGCCAGAATGATCAGCCCTTCCTTGCCTTGGCGAGCGGCCAGGTAGTCGATCGCCGGCATTGCGGCATCGATCAACAGGCGATTGCTGGCCAGCAGCACCTCAAGGCTGGCGCTCGACTCCAGAGCCAGCTCATGATTGCCATTGAAATGCACACCATGGCTGAGGCTGCGCCGCCATGATGCATCGATTTCGGCCCGCAACACCCCATCGGGGACTTCGCCTTCAAGATGAAGCTTCTCCCGAGCCAGTCGGGCTTCATGTTGCAGTTCACTGTTTATTGTTTTTATAAGAGTCATCAAGCGCTCCGGATCGGTCCGCCCAGTAAAACCTGCGCCTGGATACAGCAGCGCCTGATGCAATCTTTACGTTAACGTCAAGGCAATGGCAAGTGCCGTATGGCGACTGCTTGTTCTAGGCCAATTAACCTTCATCGTCTGTCAGATCGTTGCGAGCGCTTCGCGCTCGTTCGCGGGCAAGCCTCGCTGCTACAGTTGATCGCGTTTTCCGTAGGAGCGAGGCTTGCCCGCGATATAGGTAGTCCTGTCAGTCGATATCCATTCACCTGAACAATCAGAGGCTCCAAACCTGCGGTCCCTGAAAGAACGCCCGCGCATTGTCCTCAAGACTCTCCAGGTGATACCCGCCCTCCTGCACAATCAAACACGGCAATCCAAGGCTGCGAATCCGCTCACCCAGCCTGGCGAAACCGTCGCGGGTCACCGCCACTTTGCTTTGCGGGTCCAGCTCATAAATATCAAAGCCCAAGGACAGCACCAACACATTCGCCCCGAAGTCCTTCACCGCCGCCAGTGCCAACTCCAGCTGACCCAAAAAATCCGCCTCGCTGGCACCGTGGGCCATTGGCAGGTTGAGGTTGAAGCCTTCCCCTGCCCCCCTTCCACGCTCGTCGGCAAAACCGGCAACTCCCGGATAGAAGTTGGTCGGATCGCCATGAACCGAGACATACAGCACGTCATCCCGGTCATAGAAAATCTCCTGAATGCCCTGACCGTGATGCATGTCGGTATCCAGCACCGCGACCCGTTCAAAACCGCCGCGCAGTATCTGGGCTGCAATCGCCGCATTGTTCAGGTAGCAAAAACCACCCGCCGCTTCGGCCCGTGCATGGTGCCCCGGTGGCCGACACAACGCGTAGGCAGCCGGCTGGCCGTCGAGCAAGGCCTGGGCTGCGGCTATTGCGCTCTGCGCCGACCAATAGGCCGAACGCCAGGTCAGCTCACCCACCGGACAACTGCCGTCGGCCAGGTAACGCGCGGCCTGGGCGAGAATCCCGCGCAATGCATTGGGTTCGCGAACGAAGATGTTCGACATCACCTCATCGCCCCAGTCCTCCGGGATTTCCTTCCAGCGCTCATGGGCCTCCCGCAGGAATTCCAGATAGGCCGCACCATGCACCGCCAGCAACGGTTGCAAGCCAGCATCCGCAGGTTGCAGCACCTCGAAACCAAGAGAATGCGCCGCCCGGACCAAGCGTTGAGCCCGCTCCGGAACTTCCTGTGGCGTGCGCATCTGGCCGCGTGAGTAGTAACTGCGTGGGTGGTGGAGCAATTGTTCGGGGTGGAAAAAACAGCGCATCATCTTCTCCTCATTCAGCCTTCCCGGCGCGAGCCAGCACGGCATTGAGCAATACATCGGTGCCCTGACGCACATCTTCGGGCAACACGTCTTCAGCTTCGTTATGACTCAAGCCGCCGACGCAGGGAATAAACACCATGGCCGTTGGGCAGAACCGCGCCAGGTGAATCGCATCATGGCCGGCGCCGCTGACAATCGATTGCTGAGCGTAGCCCAGACCGTCCACCGCCTGCTGCACCGCCGCCACACATTCGGCATCGAACGGCGTCGCCGGGCTGATCCAGTGTGGGGTGATGCTCACACGCAAACCACGATCTTCGGCGATGGCCTGCAAGCGTGCGCGGACCTGTTGCTCCATGGCCTCGATAGCTTCGTCGCGGTGATGACGCAAGTCCACAGTGAAATTCACCAGCCCGGGAATGGTATTGCGCGAGGACTTGGCAATGCTCAGTTCACCGACGGTGGTCAGGCCTTCAGGGACGAAATCGGTAGCCAGTGCTTCCAGCGCCAGAATCATCTGTGCCGCGCCGTAGAGCGCATCCTTGCGCAGCGGCATGGGCGTGGTGCCGGCGTGGGCGGCCATACCATCGACCCGCACGTCGAGCCAGCGAATCGCCTGGCCGCCGCTGACGACACCGATGCTCTTGGCGTTGTCTTCAAGAATCGGGCCCTGTTCGATATGGGCTTCGAAATAAGCATCCACAGCGCCGCCCAACAGCCGTTCGCCAGCATACCCGGTGCGTTGCAAAGCCTCGGCAACGCTGATGCCATCGACGTCACGCACGGCCAACGCGGCATTCAGATCCATGATGCCGGTAAACACCGCCGAGCCGAACATCGCCGGGGTGAAGCGCGCGCCTTCTTCGTTGGTCCACACCGCTACCTCCAGCGGCTTGCGGGTCTTGATCTGCAGATCATTCAGGCGTCGCACCACTTCCAGGCCGGCGAGCACACCATACACACCATCGAAACGCCCGCCTTCGGGCTGGGTGTCGAGGTGACTGCCCATCATCACCGGTGCGGCATCGGGGTCCGTCCCGGCGCGGCGGGCGAACAGATTGCCGATCGGGTCCACGCTCAAGGTCATCCCGGCCTCGCGACACCACTGGGCAAACAATTCGCGTCCGGCCTTGTCTTCCTCGCTCAAGGCCAGACGACAGCTACCGCCGCGTGCCGTAGCGCCGATTTCGGCCATGGCCATCAAGCTTGTCCACAAACGTTCACCGTTGATGTTCAACATCAGTCATTTCTCCAAAAATAAGGGGGCGCTCAAGCGCCAGGAGCCTTTTGAAACAATCTTCCTCGAAGGCTGCGGCTTTGCTTGATCGCATGAACGGTCTATCGCTCCCGCGCAACACGCGGAAGCGATCAGCACCCTCAGAACAGCGGCAGGCTGTAACTCACCACCAGGCGATTCTGGTCCTGATCGCGAGAGGCTTCGCTGCGTGACGCACCATTGCGCCAGCCCATGGCTACGCCTTTGAGTGGACCGCTCTGGATCACATAATCAAGGCTGAAGTCTCGTTCCCACTCCTTTTGATCCGGACCGGCAGTTGTCTTGATACCCGTACCTGACAAATACATGGCCGAGGCTTTAAGCCCCGGCACGCCCAAGGCTGCGAAGTCGTAGGTGTATTGAGCGAAACCGGTGCTCTCCCCTGCACGGGTGAAGTTCTGGATGTAGCGGTCGGTCAGCAGGTACACGCTGGAACCCGAGGCGCCCTTGTCTGGCAAACCACCCTGATTGAGTTGAACGAAGTTGCTGTCCCTGGACACTTGCTGATAACCCGCCATCAGCGTTTGGGCACCAATACCCCAGGTGAAAGCCAGGCTCCAGGTATCGTTGTCGATCTTGCCGTTGCCATCCTTGGTGAAGCCGCTGGTCCGGAAGCCTTCGCTGCGCCCGGCGGCGGATGCGTTGGCCCCCTCGGCGGTGGTCTTGAAGTAGCGCAGGTCGGTTTTCAGCGAGCCAAAATCACCCAGCTTCAAGTCATGCACCAGACCGCCAAAGTGCTGTTGGTAATAGTCCTCGAGGTTGGCGTAGTAGTACTGCGCAAGCAGTGCGTCAGTGACTTTGTAATCGGCTCCGGCAAAATTGAACGCATTACTTTCCTGCGTCCCGCCCGCCACTGCCAAGCCGGTGCGGTCGCTGGAGCCACGACCGGTCGCGTGTTCGATATGGCCGCCAGTCAGGGTCAGATGCTCGAAGTCGTTGGAGACGATCTGCCCACCTTCGAAGGTCTGCGGCAACAGGCGACCATCGTTGGCCACCAGAATCGGCAGCTTGGGGGTCAAAGTGCCGTAGAGCACTTGCGTCCTGGCAAAGCGCATCTTCGCCGTCGCACCCAGGCGTGCCCATTGCTCAGCGGCACCTTTGCCGTCGTCAGGGATCATCGAGCTGCCCACATGGCGGCCGTCACCACTATCGAGTCGAACACCCAGCAGTCCCAACGCATCAACCCCGAACCCCACAGTACCGTCGGTAAAGCCCGATTGATAATTGAGCATGAAGCCCTGGGCCCACTCTTCGGTTTTCGACGGAGCGGCGCTCCCGTCGCGATTGTCGTTGTTGTAATAGAAATTGCGAAAACCCAGCGTCGCTTTACTGTCTTTAACAAAGTCCGCCATGCTCAACGGACTGAAAAGTGCACTACCGATCATGACAAGTGCCAAGGGTTGTTTGTTCATTAAATAGAATTCCATAAAACCACGATTATCTTGGCGAGCAACTTTCTACTGTTGATGAGTTGTAACACTCAGTACTTGCGCCAGTGATTCACCGGCGCACAAGCGCTCCAGCAACTTCGGCTCGGCGCGATCCGAAGCCAGCGCTTGTTCGATAACTTGCGCCGCTGTTTGCAGATCGAGAAACAGCACTCCGTTATCGTCGGCCAACACCAGATCACCAGGGAGTACCTGTATTCCCGCGCAGTGAATCGGCTGATTGATCGGGCTATCGCCACGACCATGGAGCTTGGTGGTCAACAGGCTGGTACCACGGGCAAAAACCGGCAGCCCGGCCTCGCGCAGTTCCAGCAAGTCGGTTACCACGCCGTCCACCACAATCCCGACGGCGCCGGCACAGCGGGCTGCGCAACTGGTGACCGCACCGACCGGCGCATGCCGCAGGTCGCCGCCAGTATCGATGACCAGCACATCCCCGGGCTGCAGCAGCGCCAGCGCCTGGTTCACCGCGATGGCGTCCGCGCCGCGCAGGCTCAGGGTCACCGCACGACCGACCAACTTGACCCCCGGCACCATGGCGCGCAGCTGTGAATCGGCAAAGCCGTCTTCAAGAAAGTGCCCCAGCGTCGGGAAACTCACCGCTTTGAGTTGCTCGATCAAAAGCTCTAGTTGCGCCTTATCCATGGTCCGGGGCTCCGTTGATCAGTTCGGCCACACAGTCGATTTCCAACGACACGCCCCACAGTGCGACACACACGGTGGTTCGCGCGGGCGGCGCATGGCCGAGCAACTCACGGTAAACCTCGTTGAAGGGCTCCAACTGTGCGGGGTCGGTCAGGTAGGCATTGACCTTGACCAGATGACTGAGGCTGGACCCGGCTTCAATCAGGATCGCCTCAAGGTTGCGCAAGGTCTGGCGCACCTGTTCGGCAAAACTTGCAGGCTGGTCGTCGAGCCCGGTCTGAGCCGGAATCTGTCCGGCGGTAAACACCAGATGACCGCTGACCACCGCTTGTGAATAAGGCCCCACCGGCCCAATGAACCCTGGTGCTGACTGGATTCTGCGCATGTTCTGTGAACTCCGTAGGGATCAGGCCGCAGCCGATTTCAGGGGGGTGGCAGCAGGCTGACCCTCGGCCGGGGCCGAGACTTCGCCGATGTCTTTCTTGAAGGTTTCGGTCAACAGCAACAGCGCCACCAACGAGATCAGCGCCGCACCGATCATGTACCAGGCCACGGAAGAGCCTTTGCCGGTGGCCGCGAGCAATGCGGTGGTGACAATCGGAGTCGCCGCGCTACCCAGCAGGCCGGAAAGCATGTAGCTGATGGACAACCCCGAATAGCGAACGCGAGTGCCGAACAGCTCGGCGAGGAAGGTCGCAATCGGCCCGTAGTTGGCGGCGAAAGCGGTCATCAACAACAGGTAGCCGAAGATCACCATCGGCAGTTCTTTGGTGTCCATCAACCAGAACATCGGGAACGCCACCAAGGCTTCAGCAACGATCCCGGCCACGATAATCGGCTTGCGACCGTAGCGATCCGACAACGCCCCGAATACTGGCAGCATGACGATGCAATACGCGCAGGACAGCAGCACCACACCGAGCATCACGCTGCGGCTGAAACCGAGGTTCTGCGTGCCGTAGGTCAGGCCGAAAGCGACGATGATGTTGAAGGACGCGCCGGTCGACATGGTGGCGATACCGCCCAGCACCACTTGCTTCCAGTATTTACGAAAGACTTCGGCGACCGGCATTTTGACCTGAACCTCAGCCTCCTTGACCTTGTTGAAGGCTGGCGTTTCGGCAATGTTCAGGCGGATATACAACCCCACGGCGATCAACAACACGCTACCCAGAAACGGAATCCGCCAGCCCCAGGCAAGCAAGTCCTCAGGCGACAACCAGGCAGCAATTACCAGGAACGCCAGATTGGCAATCATGGTCCCGGCCGGAACCCCGATCTGTACCCACGAACCATATAAACCGCGCTTGTTGGCCGGCGCATGCTCCACCGCCATCAACACCGCGCCGCCCCATTCCCCACCGAGGGCCAGGCCCTGAATCACCCGCAACAGCAGCAACAGAATGGGCGCCCAGATACCGATAGCCGCGTAATTGGGTAACAGACCGATAGCGAAGGTCGCTGCGCCCATGGTCAACAGCGAAATCAGCAGCATCGACTTGCGTCCAAGCCGGTCGCCGAAATGCCCGAACAGTGCCGCACCCACAATCCGCGCCAGGTAAGCCGAAGCAAAGGTGCCAAAGGCCAGCAAGGTGCCGATCAGCGGAACGAAGTCCGGGAAGAACACTTTGTTGAACACCAATGCCGAAGCGGTGGCAAACACAAACAAGTCATACCATTCCACCGTGGTGCCGATCACACTGGCGACTGCCACTTTTTTCATACTGATTTCAACTTCGGGTGGTGCGGGGCACTTTTCTACAGACGATATTTCGCTCATAACTGTCTCCAGAGAGCTCTTCAAGAACTCGATGTTTAATTGTTATAACTGGCAGTAAAACGTTTAAAGCGAAGATTATTTTTATAGCCGATTCGTCAGAATGAACCGGTTCACAAGGCATATTTCATAGTTAACAAACTTGTAACTTCGCTCCGTTGAGAAAGTTACTCAATAACCCAAGGTCATATCCACGCGGTTCAACAACGGCTCACCGGCATTCAGGCGTCGAACATTTTCCGCCACTTGCTCGGCAATACAGTCATGGGACGCCGCCGACGCCATATGCGGGGTAATCGCCACCCCGGGCATGCTCCAAAGTTTGTGTTCTACCGGTAACGGTTCACGTTCGAATACATCAAGTAATGCGCCACGCAACTGACCGCTTGCCAGCGCCTGTTCGAGATCATCGATCCGCAGATGAGCGCCCCGTCCACAGTTGACCAGCGCTGCGCCGGGGGCGAGCCGGGCAAACGTTGTACTGCCGAGAATGCCGCGGGTTTCAGGGGTCAGCGGCAGCAAGTTGATCAACAATTCCACACCATCGAGAAAAGGCTCGAAGCCTTCAGTCCCGGCGAATGCCTGCACACCCGGCAAGCTCTTGGCGCCACGGGCCCAGCCCCGCACCGTATAGCCGGCTGCAGCCAGATCGCTGGCGATGGCGCTACCCAGCGAGCCAAGGCCCATGACACCCACCCTGAATTGCTTGGCTGAACGTTGCAGCGGGCGTTGCCATGTTTTTTTGCGCTGTTGTTGCAGTACCTGGTCGAAGCCGCGGTGATAGTGAATCACCGCCCAGCGCACGTACTCGGTCATCCCTTGGCGATGACCAGGGTCGACCACTCGGCACACCGGTAAATCGGGACACGACGGGTCATGCTCAAGATGATCGACACCCGCAGCCACGGAGTGGATGACTTGAAGACTGCTCAACGCCCCCAGACTGCCGGGCAATGGAAACCAGCACGCCGCCACCTGCGCCGCTGCGGCCGCCGGATCATCCATCAGCACCGCGTTGATTTGCGGTGCAGAACGGGCGAAAGCGGTTTGCAGTTGCTCGAGCAAGAGGCTGTCGCGTGACAGCAGAACGACCGTGTTCATGAGCAGTAAGACTCGCGCTGGGATTCAATCAGGGTCAGGGCGGCCTCCCAGGCCAGATCGATGATGTTGTCGGACTCATCCCGATCGAACTGCTCGGCGGTGTGCGCGCAGACCTCCGGGGAAGGGAAATGCAGCGCCGAACCACCGGCCAGGGCCTGGACCTGCGCCTGGCAGGCACGCTCCAGGAAATGAATCTCCTGGAAGGCCTGAGCCACACTGGCGCCGCCGACCAACAGCCCGTGATTGCGCAGGATCATCGCCCTGTGCGGCCCCAGATCGGCAATCAACCGCTCGCGTTCGTCCAGCGACAAGGCGATGCCTTCATAGGTGTGATAGGCCAGCTTGCCGTAGAACTTCAGCGCATGCTGGCTGATCGGCAACAGCCCCTGCTGCTGGGCCGCCACCGCCATGCCGGCTGCGGTGTGGGTATGGATCACGCAGTTCAAATCCGGGCGCGCCATATGAATCGCCGAATGGATGACAAAACCCGCTGCATTGACCCGATGATCGCCATAGGCCGGGTCGACGATCCGGCCCTGCTGGTCGATACGTACCAGATCCGAGGCGCGCATCCGGTCGAAAATCACTCCGTAGCGATTGATCAGGAAGTGATGTTCAGGCCCCGGGATGCGCAAGGTGATATGGGTATCGATCAGGTCGGTCATGCGAAAGTGCGCGACCATCCGGTACAGCGCCGCCAGTTCGCAACGGGCCTGCCATTCAACCGGGCTAATGTGTTCTGGTTTGCTCACGAATACACCTCTTTAGGAGCGTGGGAGACGACCGGGTTGGCCCGCAACCGGGCCAGGCCGCAAACGCCGATCAAGGACACGGCCGACAGCAGCGTGAAGAACACCGCCAGCGGTAACCATTGTCCGGAAAACTTGCTCGCCAGCAGCGTACCGATCAGCGGCGTGGTGCCGCCGGCCAGAGCGCAGCTCAACTGGTATGCGATAGAAATTCCCGAGTAGCGCAGGTGCACCGGGAAGGCCTGGGACATGTAACCGGCGATGACCGCGTACAAGGCCGAGAGGATGACGACCGCCAAAGCGATGCCGATGATCATCAGCAAAATGTTTTGCGTGCCTACCAACAGGAACATCGGGTACGGCGTGACCAAGCACAGCAAGGCAACCAGTTTGAGAAAGCGGCCTTCACCGATACGCTCGGCCAACAGCGCGGAGAGTGGTTGGGACAGTAGCTGGATGATGGTCACCAGAAACAGGCAGTCGAGAATCGTCGAGCGAGCGATGCCTTGATACTGGGTGACGTAGGTAATCATGAAGGTGTTGGTGAAGAAGAACCCGGCCGACCCGATGGTCACCGCCGCTGCGGCAAACAGGATCTGCCGCCAGCAGCTGCGGATAACTTCCATCACCGGGTATTTGGCGGTCTCGTTGTTGTCCCGCACTGCGGCGAACTCCGGCGACTCGTGGACTCCGGAACGGATCATCAAACCGACCATCATCAGCACGCCGCTGGCGAGAAATGGCATACGCCAGCCCCACTCGAGAAAGTCCTGCTGATCAAGGGATGTGACCAGACGAAAAGCGATCAATGCCAACAGCAAACCTGCCGGACTGCCGAGCTGAGCGAAGGATGCGTAGAACGTCTTGCGGTTGGCCGGTGCATGTTCACTGGCCATCAGCACCGCCCCGCCCCATTCGCCGCCGACCGAAATGCCCTGAATCAACCGCAGCGCAATCAGACTGATCGGTGCCCAGATTCCGGCACTGGCGTAGCTGGGCAACAGGCCGATGCCGGTGGTGGCCAGGCCCATGAGTGCCATGGTCACCAGGAGCATTTTCTTGCGCCCGAGACGGTCACCCAAATGGCCGAACACCATGCCGGCCATAGGGCGGGCAATGAAGCCAACCGCAAAACTGCCGAACGCTGCAAGGGTGCTCATCACCGGATCGCTGCTGGGGAAAAATACTTGCCCGAGCACCAACGCTGCCGCCGTCGCATAGATATAAAAATCGTAGAACTCGATGGTGGTGCCAATAAAGGCTGCCGCCGCCGCTCGTCGCGGCTGAGGGGTGGTATGCATGCAAGGACCCTGTGTATTTATTGTTGGGCAGGTACTGAAGGCTGAATCCGGTTGCACTCTCTGGCGCTTGTGAGCTTTATCGCCGCCGGGCTAGGATTAGTCAATTTTCATATTCTTATCTTTACTATTAGCCTTGCTACTACTGAGAAAATCATGCCCTCACCTACCTCCACCTCCAACCCATGGGTCGGCCGACGCTTTCTCAATGATCGCCTCGACTGGAACCTCTTGCGCACCTACCTGGTAATCGGTCAGGAAGGCAGCATGAGCCGCGCCGCTGCGCGCTTGCACATCACTCAGTCAGCGGTGAGTCAGGCGCTCAAACGTCTCGAAGAACAGCTTGAATGTGTGTTGATTGCACGTAGCGGAAGGCGCTTCGACCTGACCGAAACAGGGGAAGAAGTGCTGCGCATTGCTGCGGATATTTACGGAGATATTTCGCGGCTAGGGACAGTAGTGGAGAGTCGGCATGACGACCTGGTGGGCAAGATTCGTCTGCTCACCGTCAGCGGTGTCCAGTCGGCGCACTACGATGAGTTTCTGGCGGACTTCCATGTCACCCATCCGAACGTCGAGCTTGAAGTCGAAGTGATGGGCAGCTCGAACATCATCAGTTCGCTGCTGCAAAAGACCGCGACCGTGGGCGTAGGATTGTGCCGACTGGTACAACCACGGCTGGAACAGCGGGTGCTATTTCGCGAACGTTATGCGTACTTTTGCGGGCAACGCCATCGGCTGTTCGGGCAGGAGAATCTGACACTGGAGCAGATTGCCGCCGAGAACTTCGTCAGCTTCACCAGCGACCAGTTGGGCGGCAATCTTTCACCCCTGACGCTGTTTCGCGACCAGCAAGGGTTTACCGGCAAAATCGTCGCATCCTCCACCAGTTTCGAAGAGATTCACCGCCTGATCTGCGCAGGGTTCGGCATCGGTTGTTTGCCCATTCATCTGGTGCGCCGAGATGTCGAGCAGGGTCTGCTCTGGCGCCTCCCCCCTGAGGACGGGGTGGTGGACTTCGATATCCAGCTTCTGTGGAATCGCGAGCAGAGAATGAGTCAGGCCGAGAGCGTGTTTCTGGAGAGCTTCCAGCACATGCTCAGCATTCGTGAGCAGGTGCTGTGAAGGTTCAGCCTCAGACGTGGGGATCGCCCGGTGCTTTGCTCGGGGCGGCGTACTGCGGCTTCAGATGCCCGTCCTGATCCAGCAGCCAGGCGTCCATGATCTGCCGCACCACCGGACCTGCGACGCGCCCCCCGGCCTCACCGTTTTCGATCATCACCGAGATGACGATCTTCGGATGTTCCGCTGGGGCGAAGCCGACGAACAAGGCGTTGTCGCGATTGCGCTCCTGAGTTTTCAGACGGTTGTAACGCTCGCCCTGCTTGATCGCGACCACTTGAGCCGTACCGCTCTTGCCTGCAATCCGGTATTGCACCCCGATAGCCGCCGCGCGGGCAATACCGCGTGGATCGTGCATGACCATCTGCATGCCGTGGTTGACCTGCTCCCAATCCCGCGGATCTTTAAGCTGAATGTTTGGCATCGGGTGCTCATCCACCGGCGCCACACCGTCCACAGTCTTGGCCAGGTGCGGACGATTCCACACGCCTTTGTTGGCAATCAACGCAGTAGCCTGCGCCAGTTGCAGCGGCGTCACCTGCATATAGCCCTGACCGATGCCGAGAATCACCGTTTCGCCGGGGAACCACGGCTGGCGACGGGTGGCGCGCTTCCACGCCTGAGACGGCATCAATCCGGCCGACTCTTCGAACATATCCAGCGAGACCTTCTCGCCGAGACCGAACATGGTCATGTAATCGTGCAGTCGGTCGATGCCGAGCTTGTGTGCCAGGTCGTAAAAATAGGTGTCGTTGGAGCGCATGATCGCCGCGTCCATATCGACCCAACCATCGCCGCTGTGGTTCCAGTTACGGTATTTGTGATCGAAGTCTGGCAACTGGTAATAGCCCGGGTCGAAGACCCGGGTCTGGGCCGTGACCACGCCAGCGTCCAGCCCGGCAATTGCCACTTCTGGCTTGATCGTCGAACCGGGCGCATACAGGCCACGCAACACCCGGTTGAACAGCGGTCGGTCGATGGAATCGTGCAGAGCGGCGTATTCCTTGAAGCTGATGCCGGTGACAAACAGATTCGGATCAAAGCTCGGCTTGCTGACCATGGCCAGCACCTCACCAGTCGATGGATCGAGAGCGACTACCGACCCGCGTCGATCACCCAGGGCCTCCTCGGCCGCTTCCTGGAGCTTGACGTCGAGACTGAGCACGATGCTTTTGCCCGGAATCGGGTCGGTGTGCTTAAGTACCCGTAGCACGCGGCCCTGAGCATTGGTTTCGACTTCTTCATAGCCGACATGACCGTGCAGCTCGGACTCGTAAAAGCGTTCGATGCCAGTCTTGCCTATCGATTGGGTACCGCGGTACTCCACCGAGTCCAGGGCCTTGGATTCTTTCTCGTTGATCCGCCCGACATAGCCGATCGAATGGGCGAAATGCGCGCCCAACGGGTAGTGACGAACGAACTGCGGCTCTACCTCGATGCCGGGCAGACGGAATTGGTTCACCGCCAGCACGGCGATCTGCTCCTCAGTCAGCTCATAAAACAGAGTGACGGGAACAAAGGGATGACGCGCTTGCTTCATCTCTTTGTCGAACAGAGCCCGCTCTTCAGCCGGCAAGTGCAGCAGACTGACAATCGAGTCCAGCTCGCCTTTCAAGTCGGCCGCACGCTCGCGGGTGATGGTCAAATTGAAGCTGGGCTGGTTATCTGCCAGTAGTACGCCATTGCGGTCGTAAATCAGGCCTCTGGTGGGCGTGATCGGCAGTACATGCACCCGGTTGTTTTCAGAGATCGTCGAGTGATAGTCGAATTCGACCACCTGCAGGAAATACATACGTGCGACCAACGCGCAGGAGATGGCGACGACAAACAGCGCACAGGACAGTAACCTTTTATTGACCAGGCGCGTTTCTTTTTCGTGATCTTTGATCGGTATCGGTTCGGGCATTTCTACAGCAGCTCTTTGAATGGGTTAAACGACGCTCCCTGCGCGTGAAATCAGTCCTTTTGAAAAACGAGCTGCACCATACCAAAAAGTCCCGAGTCACTTGCGGGTGATTTCCCTGAACGGCTGTCCTTGGCGGCCAATGCGACGGTTGGAGTCCTGCTTTTACTTACGCACACTGTGTGAATTCGTGCGCTCTGACGGTTACTGCCTGAATAGATCACTGGACGCCCGAGTGCGCGCCATGGCGTCTTCGTAATCGCCATCGCGAGCCAGCCCGCGCCGACAAATCGCGCGCAAAACAAAACCC
>NZ_JBWKQB010000028.1:0-82129 GCF_059418545.1 Pseudomonas sp. GW821-FHT07G10
TTTAAAATACAAAACGCCCGATGCGGTGCATCGGGCGTTAGAGTGAAACAGGTGTAAACCTATTTCAGGACTAGACACCCGCCGTTTAAAGTCCCTCGGCCGCTCTAAACCGCATCTGACGCTATAAGTCGGAAACATGCGCTTAAACATCGGCCATCTCCCGCGTCTAACAGGCAATTGCCGAAAACAGTGCACATCCGTACACTGCGCCACCTTTTGTCCCGGCTGGCCTGTAAATGCTGTATTTGTTTCGTATGTTATTGATGAGCCTGCACTTTATCAGCGCGGGCGTGCTCGGGGTATTGCTGGGATTGTGCCGGCCGTTCAATCCGGATAACAGTCGTTTGTGCGCCCGTCTCTACGCCTGGCCGGCCATGTGTATTTTGCGCCTGCGGGTAAAGGCCGAGGTCGGTCCGCTGATGGACAACCCCCCGGGTTGCGTGATCATCGCCAATCACCAGTCCAACTATGATTTGTTCGTGCTCGGCAACGTAGTGCCGCGGCGCACAGTGTGCATCGGCAAGAAGAGCCTGAAATGGGTACCGTTATTCGGGCAGTTGTTCTGGCTCGCGGGGAATGTGCTGATCGACCGTGGCAACGCCCACAAGGCCCGTCAATCAATGCTGACCACCACCCACACGTTGCGGCACAAGGACACCTCGATCTGGGTGTTTCCGGAAGGCACGCGCAACCTCGGCGAAGAGTTGCTGCCATTCAAGAAAGGCGCATTTCAAATGGCCATTGCCGCCGGGGTGCCGATCGTCCCGGTGTGTGTCAGCAGCTATATCAAGCAAATGCGCCTGAACCGTTGGCGCAGCGGCAAAATCCTGATCCGCTCGCTGCCGGCGATTCCCACCGCCGGGTTGAGCCTGGACGATATGCCGATGTTGATCGCCCAGTGCCGCGAGCAGATGCGCGCGTGCATCGAGTCGATGGATCAGCAGCTACAACCGGACTGATGCCAAGCCCGCCTCGTGCGGGCTTTTTTTTGGTTCTTCACGGATTGCCGGGAAAGTCGTTCTTGATCGTCAAGCACACACCGGGCCGCGAGCCTTATACCGACATAGAACTTGGCATGTTTTCCAGGGTATCTGTGCCGCCATGAGAGTAGTTGCGAGCGTTTTCAGATTGTGCTTTAAAATATGGCCGCGAGCCTAAGGGTTCCTGGTGTGCTCCTGGACGGTGCGCTGGTCGAGTGAGGCGCAATGTCTCCAGGTCTTTTTACAAAAACTAAAAGGATTTTAGCTATGACGTCTCTTCAAGACATAAAACCTGAGCAGATCGATGCCCTCAACCAGCAATCACAGGCTGCCTTTGATGCACAAATCAAACGCCTGCGAGAGCTTTCCAATGCGAAGCCGGCGCTAGAAGAGGTTCTCCATCAGAACGTGGACCCGCAATCATTGTGTGGATGCGGGGAGCCGCAGAACATTTGCGGCTACTTCAACTTCGAAGGTTGCGGCGACGGTGGTTACCCTCATACCGAAACCATCCAGATTAGTGCGTCACCCGCCAAGATCGGACCAAATGCTCCTCAGCAAGGAGCCGCAGTGCGGTTCATCGGCCAGGCGACAGGTACGGGGACCGATATCAATCTTTCCGGTATCTACCTGCAAGGCAAGGTGCCTGATGCTGAGAACCTCATCGGCATCTCGTTGTTGCTGAAATTGTCGATTAGTCCAGGTTCGCTCACCCTGTACCTTTATGAAGGGCAGCGCCTGCTGGCCGTACTGGTCCATCCATCGCAATATGGCGGGAGCATTGGCGGGGAGTTCTCCGGCAGTGGGACCGGCTATTTCCAGCTGGCGTGATGTAGTCGACCAGGAATAATCAGCCCGACGCCGGGTAAGAAAGCCCTAGCCTCAAACGCTAGGGCTTTTTTTTTGCTTGCGAACTACCGCATTGTTGCTGACTCTGATCAGGTAGAGCACGCTAAGTTGCACCATGCCTGCCACTGCCATTTGATAATAAAAAGCGGACAACCATTATGGGTAGAGTCGTTGCTGCTGCCGTTTACAGCGCTGGTAAGAGAATCACCAACATCACCCTCGATGAAGGCAGTGTCTGGGCCGCAAAACCTGACCATTTCGTCTGGATCGGCCTGGAAGAGCCCACCCCTCAAGAGCTGGCCAGCCTGCAAAAACAGTTCAACCTGCACGAACTGGCCATTGAAGACGCCCTGGAAAAACACAGCCGACCGAAGCTGGAAACCTTCGGTGACGCGCTGTTTATCGTGATTTACTCGCCAATTCGCCACGAGGGCAAACTGGAGTTTATCGAGACTCTCATTTTCGCCGGCAAGGGTTACATTATCACCGCCCGCTACGGCCATTCGGCGTCCTACGCCCATGTGCGTCAACGTTGCGAGGCGCGACCGCTGTTGCTCGGTCATGGCGAAGACTTTGTGCTCTACGCCCTGCTCGATTTCGTCATCGAAAACTATCAGCCGGTCAGCGAGGCGATTCATGCCGAAATCAATGAGCTGGAACGCAACGTGCTGAGCAGTTCACTGAATGAACGCGATATCCAGAATCTGCATGGCTTGCGCCAGGATTTGCTGCGCTTGCGCCGATACGCGGCGCCGATGGTAGAGATCAGCGAAGAACTGCAGAAGCTGACGTTTCCGTTTATCGACAAGAGTATGCGCCCGTACTTCCGCGACGTGCAGATTCATGTGACACGGCAGATGGAAGACCTGGCAACGTTGCGCGATATCGCCAGCCAGACCATCGAGATCGGCGTGTTGCTGGAGGCGTCGCGGCAAAGCGTGGTGCAACGCAAGTTCGCAGCCTGGGCGGCGATTCTGGCGCTCCCGACGGCTATAGCCGGGATTTATGGGATGAACTTCCAGAACATGCCTGAGCTGAGTTGGCATTATGGTTATTTTTCGGTGATGGGGTTTATTGCGGTGGGTTGTGTCGCGTTGTGGGCGAGCTTCAAGCGGTCGGGGTGGCTGTAAGCGCTCTTTCGTAGCCACTGCCGCAGGCTGCGATCGACCGAGGATCGGGCGTGCTTTTCGAACCGCAGAAGCCCCTACGGGACTTATCGCAGCCTGCGGCAGCGGCTACAGGGGCTTAAACGGATTCAGCCTTCGGCTTATGGGCAACGAATCGCATCATCCACTCCGCCACAGTGGCGCCGTGGTGTTCATGGGCCAGGCTGGCCACGCCTTTCTGGTAGACCTGCTCGCCAAGGTGCTGCTGACGGATCTCCAGCAACGCTCGCGAATAGTCGTGGATGAACTCAGGGTGGCCCTGGAAACACAGAACCTGATCGTTGATGTGATAGGCGGCGAACGGGCAAAAATCGCTGGAGGCGATCACCGTGGCGTTTTCCGGCAGCGCGGTGACCTGATCCTGATGACTGATCAACAAGGTCAGCTCTTCGACCACCGGACTCATCCACGGCGCTTTGGCAGCCAATGTGTAGCTGTGGGTGCCGACACCCCAGCCCTGGGTCGCGCGCTCGCTCTTGCCGCCCAGCAGCAACGCCAGCAGCTGATGGCCGAAGCAGATGCCCAGCAGCTTGTCGCCACGCTCGTAGCGCGCCAACAGGTAAGTCTTGAGGGTTTGAATCCACGGATCAGTGCCAAAGGAATCGGCCTTGCTGCCAGTGACCAGATAGGCATCGAAACTCAAATCATCGCTGGGGTAGTCGCCTTGCATCACGTTGTAGACGGTGAACTCGGCAGCGATCGGTTGCTGTGAGAACAGGCGCTGGAACATCTGCCCATAACCCTGATATTGATCGACCAGTTCTGGACGCAAGATGTCGGTTTCCAGAATGCAGATGCGTAACGACATAAAAAGTACCTGACACGATTAGGCGATAGTGCGCACGTTTGAGCCTGCCTTGAAATGCCGTTGCAAGGCAAGCCCGGAACGTACCGCCGGGCAGTCGGGAACCTTCGGTCAGAACAGCTTCCCTTGAGCCGCTTTCTCCAACAGTAATGCCGGTGGTGCGAAACGTTTGCCATATTGCTCGGCCAGGTACCGGGCGCGGGCAATGAAATCCTTCAAGCCGTATTGGTTGATGAACTGCAACGCGCCACCGGTCCAGGCCGCGAAGCCTATGCCGAAGATCGAACCGATGTTGGCGTCGGCCGTCGAGTGCAGCACGCCCTCCTCCACGCAGCGCACGGTTTCGATGGCCTGCACGAACAGCAAGCGATCTCGTACGTCTTGCGCTGATATCTGAGCGTCGGTTTTTTCGAAGCGTTTTTTCAACTCCGGCCACAGGTGCTTTGGTCCCCCGGCCGGATAGTCGTAGAACCCCCCACCCGCCGCTTTGCCCGGACGTTTGTAGTCATCGAGCAGTAGATCGATCACGGCAAAGGCCGGATGTTGCGTCAGCGGTTTTCCTTCGGCTTGCAGATCCTTGGCGGTTTGCTGACGGATATGGCTCATCAGGCTCAGGGATACTTCGTCGGAAATCGCCAACGGACCAATAGGCATCCCGGCCTTGCGCGCTTCGGTTTCGATCATCGGTGCCGAAATGCCTTCGCCAAGCATGGCGATGCCTTCGTTGGTGAAGGTGCCGAACACCCGCGAAGTAAAGAACCCACGGCTGTCGTTCACCACAATCGGGGTTTTCTTGATTTGCAGTACGAAATCAAAACCGCGAGCCAGGGTTTCATCACTGGTGTTGACCCCTTTGATGATTTCCACCAGCGGCATTTTTTCTACCGGGCTGAAGAAGTGCAGACCAATAAACTTTTCCTGCTGCGGCACGGCAGCGGCGAGGCCGCTGATGGGTAAGGTAGAGGTGTTGGACGCAATGACCGCATCGGCACCGACCACGCGCTGCGCAGCGGACGTAACCCTGGCTTTCAACTCACGATCTTCGAACACCGCTTCGATGATCAGGTCGCAACCGGCCAGGTCAGCATCCTGCTCGGTGGTTTTGATTCGCGCCAGGGTGATTTCCCGCAGCTCGGCAGTCAGTTGCCCGCGAGCGAGTTTTTTGTCGAGCAACGCCGCCGAGTGCGCTTTGCCCTTTTCGGCGGCAGCGAGGTTGATGTCCTTGAGTACCACCTCGATACCGGCCACGGCGCTGACGTAGGCAATCCCGGCGCCCATCATGCCCGCGCCGAGGACACCGACCTTGTGTGTCACATAGGGTGCGAAACCTTGTGGCCGGGAGCTACCGGCATTGATCTGGTTGAGTTGGAACCAGAAAGTGCCAATCATGTTTTTCGCCACCTGGCCGGTGGTCAGCTCGGTGAAGTAGCGGGTTTCAATCAATTGCGCAGTGTCGAAATCGACCTGGGCGCCTTCCACCGCCGCACAGAGGATTTTCTCTGGAGCCGGCAGGCAGCCATAGGTTTTGCTGCGCAGGATCGACGGCGCAATGGCCAGCATCTGCGCCACTTCTGGATGGGACGGTGTACCACCGGGAATCTGGTAACCACTCATGTCCCAGCGCTGTTTGACCGCCGGGTTGGCGACGATCCACGCCCGGGCCTTGGCCAATAGTTCATAACGGTCAGCTGCCAGCTGATCAATCAATCCGGCCTGCAGTGCTTGTTGCGGTGTGACTTTTTTGCCTTCAAGCAGGTACGGCAAGGCTTTTTCCAGCCCCAGCATGCGCACCATGCGCACCACACCGCCGCCGCCCGGTAGCAGGCCGAGAGTCACTTCCGGCAAACCGATCTGCAGCGACTTGCTGTCCAGCGCCACCCGATGATGGCACGCCAGGCAAATCTCCCAACCACCGCCCAGTGCCGCGCCGTTGATCGCGGCAACCACCGGTTTACCCAAGGTCTCCAGCGTGCGCAATTGACCCTTGAGCGACAGCACCATGTCGTAGAAGGCTTTGGCTTCGGGCTTGCCCACCTTGATCAGTTCATTGAGGTCGCCACCGGCAAAGAAGGTTTTCTTCGCGGAGGTGATGATCACCCCGGCGATCGACTCTTTGTCGGCTACCAGCTGTGCAACGCTGGCGGCCATGGCATCTCGGTAGACCGCGTTCATCGTGTTGGCCGTCTGGCCCGGCAGGTCGATAGTCAGGACGACGATCTGGTCCTGACCTTTTTCGTAACGGATAGCATCAGTCATGAAAGTGCTTCCTTGATGTCAGGGCTCAGAGGCGTTCGATGATGGTGGCAATACCCATGCCGCCGCCGACACAGAGGGTCGCCAGGCCGTAGCGCAGGCGCCGCACTTCCAGTTCATCGAGCAAGGTGCCGAGGATCGCGCAACCGGTCGCGCCAAGCGGGTGGCCCATGGCGATGGAGCCGCCATTGACATTGACCTTGTCCGGGTCGATGGCCATGTCCTTGATGAATTTCAGTACGACCGAAGCAAAGGCCTCGTTGACCTCGAACAGGTCGATGTCTTCGACCCGCAACCCGGCCCTGGCCAGCGCTTTGCGGGTGGCCGGGGCGGGACCGGTAAGCATGATGGTCGGATCGGTACTGATGACCGCCGTGGCGACCACGCGCGCGCGCGGCTGCAAACCCAGCTCGCGACCTTTGGATTCAGAGCCAATCAGCATCAGTGCGGCACCGTCGACAATCCCCGAGCTGTTGCCTGGGGTGTGGACATGGTTGATGCGCTCCACATGGCTGTAGACCCGCAACGCCGTAGCGTCGAAGCCCATTTGCCCGATCATTTCAAAACTGGGTTTGAGATTGCCCAGGCCTTCCAGCGTGGAGCCGGCGCGGATGAACTCATCGTGATCGAGCAGGATGATGCCGTTTTGATCCTGCACCGGTACCAACGATTTCTTGAAGGAACCGTCCGCCCTCGCCCGTGCGGCTTTTTGCTGGGAGTGCAGCGCGAAGGTGTCGACATCCTGGCGGCTGAAGCCTTCAAGCGTGGCGATCAGGTCCGCGCCGATACCCTGGGGCGCGAAATGGCTGTGCATGTTGGTTTGCGGGTCAAGTGCCCAGGCACCGCCGTCGCTGCCCATCGGTACACGCGACATGGACTCGACGCCACCCACCACCACGAGATCCTCGAACCCGGAGCGCACTTTCATGGCGCCGAGATTGACCGCTTCCAGCCCCGAAGCGCAGAAACGGTTGATTTGCAGGCCGGCCACGCTCACCTCCCAATCGGCAACGGAGGCGGCAGTCTTGGCAATATCGGCGCCCTGATCACCGACCGGCGTCACGCAGCCGAGCACAATGTCATCCACCTGGCTGGTATCGAGTTCCGTGCGCTGTTGCAGAGCGCTCAGCAACCCGGCCAGCAGGTTCACTGGCTTGACGCTGTGCAAGGCGCCATCGGCCTTGCCTTTGCCACGGGGCGTGCGTAACGCATCGAAAATCAAAGCTTCAGTCATGACGTCCTCGAACCGCAGTACAGGTGAGTAATTGCTGAGTTCTCACATTAGGGTCTGTTGATGTTTGGTGACGATTCGTCACCAAACATCAACAGACCCTACGCGCAGCAGCGATGGATTCAATGACCGAAGCGCTCACTGACCTTGACGGTCACGCTCAGACGAACGGTAGCGAGCTAATTGAAAACGAGGATTTAGCAACGGAACTGTCTAGCCAAAGGGCGGCCAAGCAACTGGCAATAAACCTCATGCCTTTTATAAAGCGTTTAGCCAATGGTTGATACGAAATGGATCTAAAGCAAGTGCAATGCGGCCCCTAAGGTAAACCGTAGGAGGTGGTCGTCGGGCTTTGCCGAGACCCTCCTCAGAAAGGAAGTACAACGCTTTGCCGTCATGGAGATATGCAGGCAAGCATTTGACGCTCAGGACATAACAAAAAAGGCAGTCAGCCATGTTCAAACAATCGAAAGTACGTCAGGCCGGGCTCATTCTATTCGCCACCACACTGATCCTCATCTTGCCGAACCTCACCAGAGTGATCGGCTAAAGGTGTGGCCGTTTTACAGCGCCGCATTGCAAATGTGCCCCGGTTCACTACCGGGGCAGGCGCTTGTGTGCCAACCTTTGGGCAAGATCCGGAAGCTCAAGTGCGCCGTGGTCGATCACGTCTCCCCATCCCAGGACATCCTGCCGGGCGACGAAATTTCTGACGACATTACGGCGATCAATTGAAACCTTTCATTTTGCTTTGGGCCTTGCTGCTCAGCACGCCCCTGTACGCCGCACAACTGGTCCTGGACCTGGGTGCGGGTAGTCGAACCTGGCAAACCGAGGAATTGCTCAAGCACCCTCAAGCCCGGACGATCAGAGTTTCTGACGATGTTTCCTACAAGCGAGAGATGAGCTATCGCGCCGTGCCTCTGTCGGCATTGCTGACTGGCATCAACGCTGACGACCATCTGCAAGCAGTAGCGCTTGACGGTTTTGCCGCCGAACTGGCCGCCGCGCCGTTGCTCAATCGCGACGGTGCTCAGGCCTGGCTCGCGGTGGAAGACCCACAGAAACCCTGGCCGCCATTGGCCGAGGGCAAGCCAGGTGCCGGGCCGTTCTATCTGGTCTGGCTCAACCCGCAAGCCGGCCAGATCAGCCCTGAACAATGGCCCTTCCAGGTTGCCAGTATCAAAAAACTGGCCGCCGTTTCCGAGCGTTTCCCGGCCCTGCGCCCTGATCCGAAGCTGGTGCCCGGTGATCCGGTGAATCAGGGTTTTGCGTTGTTCCAGAAGAACTGTCTGGCCTGCCATCGTCTGAACGGCGCGGGTGACGCGCAGTTTGGTCCTGATCTGAATATCCCGTTCAACCCTACCGAATACTTCGGTGCCGACTTTCTCAAACGCTATATCCGCGATCCGCAAAGCCTGCGCCATTGGCCACAGGCGAAAATGCCCGGCTTCTCCGCAACCGTGCTACCGGATACGGAGCTGGACTTGTTGGTGGGGTATTTGAAGCACATGGCCGGGCGTAAGCAGCAGCCGTAATGGCTTGAGTCTTGTGCTGCCTGTTCCGGCCTCATCGCGAGCAAGCTCGCTCCTACAAGATAACGCGATGTAGGAGCGAGCTTGCTCGCGATGCGGTATCCCCTTTTATTGCTGCTGCACCAAAATAGTCGGCGTCGGTGAGATGAAGACTTTGGCGTGCATCTGCTCGCAACCACCGCCACGGCGCATGCCGCGTACCGGGCAGGCGTCCAGGTAGTCGAGGCCGACCGCCAGTTTCAAATGACGCTCGGGCCTGGCCAGTTGATTGGTCACATCAAAACTGTACCAGGCATCGTCGAGCCAGGCTTCGGCCCAGGCGTGGCTGGCCAGGTGTTCACTGTTCTCGCTGTACAGATAGCCCGACACATAGCGCGCAGGAATGCCCAGGCTGCGCGTGCAGGCGAGAAACGCATGGGTATGGTCCTGACAGACCCCGGCACGCCCGGCGAAGGCCTCCGCGGCGCTGGTTTCGATTTCAGTGGAGCCCGGTGTATAGGTCATGTGCTGGTTAAGACCGTGCATCAAGTCGATCAACGCGCTGCGATCACGGCGTGTGCGGCATTGCTTTTGGGCAAAGGCACGCAAGGCCTCATCCGCCTCGGTCAAGCGCGTGAAACGCAGGAATGGCAGCGCCGACTGGCTCTCATGCTCGGCTTCACGCTTTTCATCGATGTCCACTTGCCCACGGGCGCCGATGATGATGGCTTCATGCGGCTCGTCCATGGTCAACACATGCAGGATATTGCCGAACGGGTCCAATTGGGCACGCACCGGCCGCGGTAGCTCGAGCTGCCAACTGAGGACGTGCTGACGCTCGCTGTCGTGGGGGGTCAGACGTAAATACTGGATGCTCGCCCGCACCTGATCTTCGTAGTGATAGGTGGTCTCGTGGCTAATGGAAAGTCTCATGCAGCCTCCAGGTAGGAACTGTGAATAGCGTTGCCCAACTGGCGCACCAGCGGGATGAATTCGGTCAGCCAGGTGTGCAGGCCTTCGTCGAGGATTTCGTTGATGCCGGTGTAACGCAGACGCGCGTCTATCTCCGCCGCCAGGCGTTGCGCCGGTCGACCATTGGCGCCCGGCAGGCTGGCGAGGATCTGGTCGATCTCCTCGGTACAGGCACGCAGGGAACGCGGTACATCGGCCCGCAACAGCAACAGCTCGGCAACGTGCCGCGCACCGGGCGCGTCGCGGTAGATCTCGGTATAGGCCTCGAACGAAGACAGCGCGCGCAGCAAAGCGCTCCACTGGTAGTAAGCGTGGGCGGTGCCGTCGCTGACCGCTTCGGCCTGATCGCCGGCCATTTCGTAACGAGCATCCAGCAAGCGCAGGGTGTTATCGGCCCGTTCGATAAACGTACCGAGGCGGATAAAACGAAATGCATCGTTACGCATGATGGTGCCGTAGGAAGCACCGCGAAACAGATGGGAACGCTCCTTGATCCACTCGCAAAAACGGCTCATGCCGTAGCGGCTTAGGCCTTGTTCGGCGATACCGCGAATCTCAAGCCAAGTGGCGTTGATGTTTTCCCACATGTCGGCGGTGATTCGCCCACGCACCGCATGAGCACTGGCCCGTGCGGCACCCAGGCAGCTGTAGATGCTCGCCGGGTTGGCCGCGTCCAGCGCGAAAAAGTGCAGCAGCCGTTCAGCATGCAACGCACCGTGACGCTCCAGATAGTCATCCAGCGTACCGGTGATCATCAGCGGCATCGCCAGCTCATGCAAACCGTCACCACGGCCGTCCTGCGGCATCAACGACAGCGAATAACTGACATCGAGCATCCGTGCGAGGTTTTCCGCCCGCTCCAGGTAACGCGACATCCAATACAAATCCGAGGCAGTTCTACTTAACATGGCAGGCTTCCTTCAATCCTCGACCACCCAGGTGTCCTTGGTACCGCCACCCTGGGACGAATTCACCACCAGGGAGCCTTCGCGCAGGGCGACGCGGGTCAGGCCGCCGGGCACTACCCGGGTTTCCCGGCCAGACAGGACAAACGGGCGCAGGTCGATATGGCGCGGGGCGATGCCGTTTTCGACAAACGTCGGGCAGGTCGACAGGCACAGGGTCGGTTGGGCGATGTAGGCGTGAGGCTTGGCTTTGATCCGCGCGCGGAACGATTCGATTTCCGCCGCCGTCGCCGCGGGCCCCACCAGCATTCCATAACCACCGGAACCTTGAGTTTCCTTGACTACCAGTTCGGGAAGGTTCGCCAGCACGTGGGACAGCTCCTCGGGTTTGCGGCATTGCCAGGTGGGCACGTTCTTGAGGATCGGCTCCTCGTCCAGATAGAAACGGATCATGTCGGTGACAAACGGATAGACCGACTTGTCGTCTGCCACACCGGTGCCGATGGCATTCGCCAACACCACATTGCCAGAGCGATAAGAGGACAACAGACCGGGCACGCCGAGCATCGAGTCGGGATTGAACGCCAAGGGGTCGAGGAATGCGTCATCGAGACGACGATAGATCACATCTACGGCCTTCGGCCCGTCGGTAGTGCGCATGAACACACGGTCATCACGCACGAACAGATCAGCCCCCTCGACCAGTTCGACGCCCATCTCCCGAGCCAGAAACGCGTGTTCGAAGAACGCGCTGTTAAAGCGCCCGGGAGTCAATACCACGACGCTGGGGTTGTCCAGCGGGCTGGAGCTTTTCAGGGTGTCGAGCAACAGGTTGGGGTAATGATCGATCGGCGCAATGCGTTGGGCGGCGAACAACTCGGGGAACAACCGCATCATCATCTTGCGATCTTCGAGCATGTAGCTGACACCGCTGGGTGTGCGCAGGTTGTCTTCGAGCACGTAATAGGTGCCGTCGCCATCACGCACAAGGTCGACGCCAGAAATATGCGAATAGATATCGCGGTGCAGATCCAGCCCTTGCATGGCCAACTGGTACTGCTCGTTGGCCAGCACTTGCTCGGCCGGGATGATGCCAGCCTTGATGATGCGCTGCTCGTGATAGAGGTCGGCGAGGAACATGTTCAACGCCTTGACCCGCTGGATGCAGCCACGTTCGACGATCCGCCATTCACTGGCGGGAATACTGCGGGGAATAGTGTCAAAGGGAATCAGGCGCTCTGTCCCCTGCTCATCACCATAGAGTGTGAAAGTAATACCGGCGCGATGAAATAGCAGATCGGCCTCGCGTCGCCGTTGTGCCAAAAGCTCGTCAGGCGTTTCGGCTAACCAACGGGCGAACTCCCGATAATGCGGACGGACCTGGCCGCCGGCATCATACATCTCATCAAAATAGGTGCGGATCATGCCGTACTCCTTGTCACCCGGACACCAAGGCTTCGCAAGGCCCGTGCCAGCGGCATAAACGCTTTAATATCAATCAGTTGGATAATAGCCCGGCAGGTGCCGCACCATTCCCGTGCAGCAAACGCCCCAACTCGATCGCCCCCGCTTCATTGCGAAGCAATGCCTATAGCTATCACCAGCATAGTCAGACTTGATTTCGCTGCACGCGTGAACCTCTGGATAATCCGCGATCTTTTGATCTTCCAACAGCCACAAACGAAATCGGCCGACCCTGAGGTCAGCCGATGCTGAGCGTTGATGCTGTTCATAGGTGTTATGCGAGTAACCCTCGTACCTCCTGCTTCACGCCCCAACCTTCGATAATCCCGCCCAGAGGCTCGACCACCGCCTCGAAATCCTGCTCGAAGTCACCGATGCCGCCGTAGGTGGCATACATCACCTTGCTTAGCTCCAGATGCCAGGCCCCGTCATCACGCACGCTGATCTGAGCATTCAATGACTCACCGCGAAAATGTCCTGCCGCCCTGCGCGCCCGCTCCTCATCCGGGAAAATGGCGTAGAACTCGATGGGATGGAATCGTGAAAAATCAAAACCGCCCTCTTTCATGCGGCGCAGCACGCTGCTGCTGATGTCTTCTTGATAGGCTGTGCTCATGAAACGTCCTCCTCAAACTGATGGATAGACTTTCCGTACTCCCTGCGCTCGCAACCACAATGGTGAAAGCGATACGACAATAAGATTGCCGCCGGGAAACAAGCATGTAGCTGACAAGAGACCAGACCTTAGCGATTCATTCGCTGATCTCGATTGCAGAGTAGCGCGAAGCCAGCCCCTGTGCCAGAGCCTCAAGAAGCCGGGGTGATTTCGAGGATTTGAATGCTGTACTGATCTTTCAGGCTTTTGACCGTGGGGTCATCGATACGGCCTTCCAGATCATTGAGATCGAGCTCGGCCGGGACTGGCAGCAACTTTGAAAGTATCAAGTGCGCAGCCTGCTCCATGGTGGGTTTTTGCTCGCAGTCAAACTGCTCGACGGTTTGAACACCATGATCATCAACGAAAGTGACTTCCCACTTTTGCATTGGTGCCTCCTCGATAAAACCCATGGATGGGCTTACATCATCTCGACCTTGAGCAGTGAGCATCGTTCCACCCACAGCACTCAGAGACTTGCATAAAGAAGGCCGCCAACAGGCGACCTTCTTTCAAAGAGCAACCGGTTCAATACCTTATGGTTTTTCAGCGCGCTGTTTCAGCGCCTTCAAAGTGTTGAACGGGGCGTCAACGACGAACTTGTTGGCCAGCCACGACGGCACACTGCCGCCCGGTTCGGTGTGAACCTGGTAGGTCACTTCGATCTGATCTGCGCCTTTGGGTACGAACTTCCAGAAGCCTTGCACCTGAGCGACCCGCACGAAACCCTTTTCTTCAGGAATATACGTTGGCACACCTTCCAGCTTGCGGGTCAGGCTGCCATCGGCGCCTTCGACTGTGGTGACGTGCAGTACCGAATCGCGTGGGGTAACCGGCCAGGGCGGACTGAACTGAGTGTAGGTCCAGCTCTGATCGCCTTCGTGCTTGAGCAGTTTCTGCGATTTGCACTCATGAATCCAGGCGCACGCCCCTGAGACATCCTCTTGCAAGGCACGCAGTTTGGCGATGGAGGTCTTCATGATCGTCACGCCGCGATAGGCCTTGTATTGGGAGCCGGCGACTTCACTCAGGGAAATCTTGATCCCGTTTTCGTCCTTGGCAGTCTGCCAATCTTCGGCCTGAGCAGTTGCGGCCAGCAGAACAGTCAAACCACACAGCACAGCCATTCGATGCAGCGAACCCATTGTCTTATTCCTTATTGTTGAAGTTCCGTACATTGAAAACACTAAGCCGCCGTCATTTGCTCCCACCAACCCAATAACTTGATAGCTTCTTCACGGCTGCTGCCGCACACCTCGACATCCGCCTGAAAAGCCGCGCAGACCGCCGGCCGCTCGGGCATCCCGAAGATGGCGCACAGGTGCTCGGCAGTAAGGTGCACGCAACGTTCTCCCGCGGCTTTGCCATTGGGCATGCCGGGGATCGGTGAACTGATGGAAGGGGCAATGCAACAGGCGCCACAGCCTTCACGGCAATTCATGACGAACAAACTCCTCGTGACGGCCAAAGTGTTTAATGACGAGCAATAGAGTACCCGCTAAAACAGCCGTTTGAAATTAGCCAGACCGTGGTTTTTTCACTCAAACAGCCGTGACTGACCAGTCTCCGACAAAGCGTCAAGACCGTGGGTCACAGCAAGGTGTTTGTACTTACTGTTTGAACTGGAAATCCAGCGCGGCACCTTCGACCTCGCGACGCTCTTCATTACGTAGCTGCAACCCCATTTCATTGTTGAGCAAGCGACCATTGAGCTGAAACGGACTGTCCGACTTCGGTTTTGCGCCAAACAACTTTGGCAGTAATGGCTGTCGCCTGGTCTGCAGCAGTGCACCCGGGGGCTGCAAATCCCTGACCATATCCTGCGGCAGGCTCAAGTCCAGATTGACCGCAGGCAACGGGGTTTGCACTACTTCACTTGCCGGCTTTGACTTGGAAGCGATGGGCGCACGCTTTTTGACAGGCGCGTGTTTTTTTACCGATGCAGGCTTCTGCGATTTCGCCGTGGAGGCAGCCACAACCGGCTTGTCCTGGCTGGAAGCCGCCATCACCGTCACGTTATTGAAGACACTCAATAAGCAGACTAACAACCAACCAACAGGAAAAATCGCTTTCATAGGCACTACAGCACTAACGGCAGAGGGGGCATATGCTCGCTTGTTGAACGGTCCATGACAAGCTCCCGATAAGCCGACCACTCGACGGGACCCGGCCCCTGTCAGAAACCGCCCGACGCCTCCTGACAAAGCTGACTTGCGAGCATGCCCAAGGTCATCAGCGTTCGCTCGGCCTCGCGGTTCCACGGAATGCCGCAATTCAATCGAATGCAGTGATTGAACTGCTCGGTGTTACTGAAAATCAGCCCCGGCGCGATGCTGATGCCCTGTTGCAAGGCGCGCACATGCAGTTCTTGGGTATTGACCCGGCCAGGCAGGCTGACCCAGAGGATGAAGCCGCCGGTGGGTCGGGTCATCTGCGTGCCTTCCGGGAAATACTGCTGCACCGCCAGCTGGAAAGCACTGAGGTTCTTGCGGTACTCCTGACGGATATAGCGCAGATGGCGATCATAACCGCCGTTCTCCAGATAAGACGCGATCCCCATCTGAGTGACGCTGCACGCAGAATGGGTGCTGAAAGTCTGCAAACGCTGGATTTCCTGTTGGTACTTACCGGCGATCATCCAGCCGATCCGTACACCGGGTGACAAGGTCTTGGAAAAGCTCGAGCAGTAGATCACCCGATCCAGCCGGTCGTAGGCCTTCAGTGCCTTGGTACGGCCCTGCTCGAACATCAGTTCGCCGTAAATATCATCCTCGACAACCTGGATATCGAAATCCGATGCCAGACGCAGCAACTGCTTCTGTCGCTCCTCTGGCATGGTGCCGCCCAACGGGTTACTCAGGCGCGTGGTCAGGACCAGGGCCTTGATCGACCACTGGTTCGCCGCCAATTGCAGCGCTTCAAGGCTCATGCCAATGGCTGGGTCGCTCGGGATCTCGATGACTTTCAGGCCCAGCAGATCGGCCAGTTGCAGCAGTCCGTAATAGGTCGGCGACTCAGCCGCGATCAGATCGCCTGGTCGGGTCAACACCCGCAACGACATCTGCAAGGCGTCGACGCAACCGTGGGTGATCACCACTTCCGATGGATCGACCACCACACCGGCATCACGCATACGAATCGCCACTTGTCGGCGTAACGGTTCAAAACCCGGGCTAAACATGTAACTGAAGGCCCGTGGGCTATGAAAGCGCGTGACCTTGGCCAATTGCTGATGCAGAGCACGCACCGGCAGATAGTCGACACTCGGAACGGCGGCCCCCAGCGGAAACACGCCTTCGCGCCGCGACTCGACCAACACCTGCTGAATGATGCTGCTGCGAGTGACCAGACCTGGCCGCTCGACCCGGGCGATATCCGGGGTTGGCGCTGTCAGGGCCGGCGTCTGGTGCACGTAATAACCGGACTGCGGCCTGGCACGAATCAGCCCCTGGTCTTCGAGATTGGCGTAAGCCTGAAGCACCGTCGCATGGCTGACGTTGAGCTGCGAGCTCATCTTGCGTACCGAGGGCACGCGCTCGCCCGGCTGATAGACACCACGACGGATATCCTCAGCCAATTGCTGAGCGATACGTTGATAGAGCAAGAGATTGGTCATGACGCAGCACTCGATTTCACGGGCATTTTATTTTTGTGCAGAACAATACCGGAACAGTTTAGAAGTGTACGGGGACAGTTGCCACAATAGTTGACCGTACAGTGCAGTGTCAGCAAAAACTGTACTGTATTGCGAGCCAATTCGCAGGTACAAAAAAGCCCGGCACCTCAGGTTACCGGGCTTTCAGTGGCGAGGGTCTTAGCGGGAAGCGCCGAGCTGGCCTTTCTCGTCGGAGAACACAATTTCCACGCGGCGATTCTGCGCACGTCCGCGCTCGGAGGCGTTGGCCTCCACCGGATACTCATCGCCGTAGCCTTCGACCTGGATACGCTTGTCCTCGATACCCAGATCAATCAACACGTCGGCAACTGCTTGAGCACGATCGCGAGACAAACTGAGATTGTCCTGCTTGCCGCCGGTGCTGTCGGTATAGCCTTCAATCCGCACTACGCGCTTGGGATTGAGCTGGAGGAACTGAACGATTTTCAGCACCGTGCGATTGGCCGAGTTTTTCAAGTCCGCTTCGCCGGTATCGAACAACACATCCCCCAAGGTCATGACCAGACCGCGATCGGTCTGAGTCGTTGCCAGGCTGATGATCTGCTCTTCCAGCCATTTGCCCTGCTGCTGCACGCTGAGCAGCTTGGCCTCACGCAAGGCCAATTGCAGGCGCTGACGCTCCAGCTCAAGTTTTGCCGTGCGCTCCTGGTTCAGTATCTGTTCGCTGTGTTCGCGGGCAATTTCACTGTAGCGCTGGCTCAGGTAGGCGTAATGCGCCACATCCTTACCGCTGCCCCAGTAGCTCGACAGACGATCGGCGCGAGCCAGAGACTCACCGGCGCGAATCACGTCCTTGGGCGCGACGCGCAGCACATTCGAGTCTTCCTTGACCTTCTGGAAGTCGGCGCTGGCCTGGCGCAAAGCGGCGTCACTATGCTGGCCGGCACAACCGTACAGGCTCGCGCAACCGGCCAATAGCAGACCACCGAGTACTCTGGTCTTCAGGCTCATTGGGCATCTCCCAGTTGCTTGCGCAGGCGAGTGATACGGGTGTTGAGCACTTTCAGTTGTTCCTGGCTTTTCTGGGTCAGGACCCGTGCTTCAGCCAGACGGGCGTCCAGCTCAGCCTGTTCAGCTTGCATGCGCGCGTCCTTGAACGATTGGTGAACCATGTCAGCCTGAGCCTGGGTGAACTTGCCTTCAGCGAGTTTCAGCTCAGCGACGTCTTCAGTTGTCGCGCCCACGGCTCTGGCTTGTTCCAGGGCTTGCCCGGTCAAGCGCATCTGTTCATTCGGCGCCGGATCGGCTGCGCAACCGGCCAGAGCCAGAACGGCCAGGACAGCGAAAAGAGGTCGAATAGTCACTAGAAAATCCCAGGGTGCGTTCTTAATAAAGGGCGGATCGCGTTGATGCTGTGGTCGTGCCAGGCAAGGCGCGGGACGCAGGAGATGCTTTTCGCCTCTTCAAGTCCCGCAACGCAGCATGGCTCGACCACAGCTTCAACCCGAAGGGCCTGGCCCCAATGCTCATTGTTCCTGTCTCACCCCGATTTTGGCGGGGCGACGGCGCGACCGTCATTTATTGAGGACGCACCCTAAAGTTTTGGGCTGACGGGTTGCTGTAACTGTGCCTTCCAGCGCTCTAGATTGCGCTGCAGCACGGCTTCCGTCAGACCGGACGCGGGCAATTCTGTCATCTTTTTGGCCAACTGTCCGCGTAACCATGGGTCGTTGCAGGCAGAGTTATGGGAAACCGCGAGGAACAGGCCCGGTTTATCAATCGGTTGTGGATGGGCCGCCAGATCATTGGCCATCCCCAGAGTCTGGGCCGTCGCCATTCCTGCATAGCGTCCGGCAAGTACGTATTGCACCTCGCCTAAAAGCAGCTTCTGAAAAGCCTCGGTCAGGTTGGGCAGGCGCACAAGGCTCAACTGCGCCTTGGCGAACGCTTCAAACGGCTGGGTCAAACGGGCCTTTTCCGACACAGCACCAGGATGACCGTGCAAGTCTTTCGCCTCGTTGTAGGCCAGCACCGAATCCTTGCGAGTCCAGACCAGATAGTCGTTCTCCACCAACGGTGGATGAATGTAATCCAGCGTTTCCAGTTCATTCACCGTCAACGGTGCATCGGCGAGGATGTCCATACGTCCGCTGCGTACTTCATCCAGGGCTTGCGAGCGCAGGCCTGCGTACAGCAACTCGACCTTGAGCCCCAGCTCTCCCGCGATCTGTTGCAACAGATCGGCGCTGGCACCGATCAAGTGTGTCGGGTCTTGCGGGTCGCGCCACAGATACGGCGGTGCATCCGGGCTGCCGGTCACCACCAGGCGTTCGCATTTGCCTGCTGCAACCGACAGCACAGGCAAAACCGAAAGGCCCACAAGCAATGACAGGCCACTCCAGCGACGCAGATCCATGGCGAATTTCTCCCACTCAAATCAAAGACAATAAAAAGCCCGGCCAAAAGGCCGGGCTCTTTATAAGTCAGGCCGCTGGATTAGACCAGCTTCTCAAACTCGGGGATGGCTTCAAACAAGTCCGCCACCAGGCCGTAATCGGCCACCTGGAAGATCGGCGCTTCTTCGTCCTTGTTGATCGCAACGATCACCTTGGAGTCTTTCATGCCGGCCAGGTGCTGGATCGCGCCGGAGATACCGACGGCGATGTACAGCTGTGGTGCAACGATCTTGCCGGTCTGACCGACCTGCATGTCGTTCGGTACGAAACCGGCGTCGACCGCAGCGCGGGAAGCGCCAACAGCAGCGCCCAGCTTGTCGGCCAGGGCGTAGAGGTGCTTGAAGTTGTCGCCGTTCTGCATGCCGCGACCGCCGGAAACGACGATCTTGGCAGCGGTCAGTTCCGGACGATCGGACTTGGCCAGTTCTTCGCCAACGAAGCTGGAAGTGCCAGCGTCGTGAGCAGCCGCAACCGCTTCAACGGCAGCCGAACCACCTTCAGCGGCAACCGGGTCGAAACCGGTAGCACGCACGGTGATGACTTTTACCGACGCGTTGGACTGAACGGTAGCGATGGCGTTGCCGGCATAGATTGGGCGCTTGAAGGTGTCAGCGCTTTCAACCGAGATGATCTCGGAGATCTGGTCAACGTCCAGCTGAGCGGCAACGCGCGGCAGGATGTTTTTGCCGTTGGAGGTGGCGGCAGCCAGGATGTGGCTGTAGCCCTTGCCCAACTCCGCTACCAGCGGTGCAACGTTTTCTGGCAGTTGGTGTGCGTAGGCAGCGTTGTCGGCGACCAGCACTTTGGCCACGCCAGCGATTTTGGCGGCAGCTTCAGCTACAGCGCCAACGCCCTGACCGGCAACCAGAACGTGGATGTCACCACCGATTTTGGCGGCAGCCGCCACGGTGTTCAGCGTGGCCGGGGCCACTACTTTGTTGTCGTGTTCGGCGATTACCAAGATAGTCATGATTAGATTACCTTCGCTTCGTTTTTCAGTTTCTCGACCAGTTCAGCCACCGACTTGACCTTGATGCCTGCGCTGCGTGCAGCCGGCGCTTCGACTTTCAGGGTTTTGTTGGTGGAGGCGGTGGAAACGCCCAAAGCGTCAGGAGTCAGCACTTCAAGCGGCTTCTTCTTGGCTTTCATGATGTTTGGCAGGGACGCATAGCGCGGCTCGTTCAAACGCAGGTCGGTGGTGACAATGGCCGGCAGTTTCAGCGAAACGGTCTGTGCACCGCCGTCGATTTCACGGGTCACGGCAACGTTGTCGCCAGTGACTTCGACTTTCGAGGCGAAGGTGCCCTGACCGTAACCGCTCAGTGCAGCGAGCATCTGGCCAGTCTGGTTGTTGTCGCTGTCGATGGCTTGTTTGCCAAGGATCACCAGCTGAGGCTGTTCCTTGTCGACAACAGCCTTGAGCAGCTTGGCAACGGCCAGGGAAGTCAGGTCTTCGGCGGATTCGACGAGGATGGCGCGGTCGGCACCCAGAGCCAGCGCGGTGCGCAGTTGCTCTTGAGCGGTGGACGGGCCGATGGAGACGACGACGATTTCAGTCGCAACACCTTTCTCTTTCAGGCGTACGGCTTCTTCCACTGCGATTTCGCAGAAAGGGTTCATCGACATCTTGACGTTAGCGAGATCGACGCCGGAGTTGTCCGCTTTGACGCGAACCTTGACGTTATAGTCGACCACTCGTTTGACAGCTACAAGAACCTTCATGGATTCCTCGTTACTCTCCGGTGAAAAGAAAGTCGCCTAGGCGAACCTGGCGGTTGATGCTCATCGGGCACAAGGGCACCTCTAAAAACGCCGGCATTTGTAATGGTGACCCAGCTCACGAAGCGTGATGACCGTTCGTCAGTGGTGACTAACGAGTCATTCTGTGTCGCGACGTGTAAACTTCGCGCCAAACCTGAGCTGCGCGTCACCTTGTACTGCCTTCGCCCTGTCTTTAGAGGTGCTCTTGAAACCAACAGTCAGCCTACGGCGAGCGCAAAACCGCCCGTATCTTGACCGGAACGCCTATTCCGGTCAATACGGCAAAATGGTCAGTTTTAAGCCGCGCTTCTTTGATTTATCTGGCCTCCAGCAAATTCAAACAAACGTTTGTATTGGACGCTGGGAGTGGTGTAGATATAATGCGCCGCTTAGAGAGAAAGGTGATTCATCCATTGTCTCCTCTGCGCAGGCGCGCAGGAAATAATGGATGCGACATCAAACCTCCAATTAGAAAAAACTGTTGAGCCTTGAGTAGGAGATAGTCTGTGGAACGCGAATACATGGAATTCGACGTGGTCATCGTCGGTGCCGGCCCCGCTGGCCTGTCTGCTGCCTGCCGACTAAAGCAGAAGGCTGCCCTGGCCGGTAAGGAAATCAGCGTCTGCGTGGTCGAGAAAGGCTCCGAAGTCGGCGCTCATATCCTCTCCGGTGCCGTGTTCGAACCACGCGCCCTGAACGAACTGTTCCCGGACTGGAAGGAACTCGGCGCCCCGCTGAACACGCCGGTCACCCGTGACGACATTTTCGTCCTCAAGAACGCTGACAGCGCCGTCAAGGTCCCTGACTTCTTTGTGCCCAAGACCATGCACAACGAAGGCAACTACATCATTTCCCTGGGTAACCTGTGCCGCTGGCTGGCCCAGCAGGCCGAGAACCTGGGCGTGGAAATCTACCCGGGCTTCGCCGCTCAAGAGGCGCTGTTCGACGAGAACGGCGTGGTCCGCGGGATCATCACCGGTGATCTGGGCGTCGACCGCGAAGGTCAACCCAAAGAAGGCCTGTACACCCCTGGCATGGAACTGCGTGGCAAATACACGCTGTTCGCCGAAGGCTGCCGTGGCCACATCGGCAAGCAACTGATCAAGCGCTTCAACCTCGACACTGAAGCCGACGCTCAGCACTACGGTATCGGCCTGAAGGAAATCTGGGAAATCGACCCGGCCAAACATCAGCCAGGTCTGGTGGTCCACACCGCCGGCTGGCCGCTGGATATCATGGGCACCGAGAACACTGGCGGCTCCTTCCTTTATCACCTGGAAAACAATCAGGTGGTGGTCGGTCTGATCGTCGACCTGTCTTACAGCAACACTTACCTGTCGCCATTCGACGAATTCCAGCGCCTCAAGCATCACCCGGTGCTCAAGCAATATCTGGAAGGCGGCAAGCGCATCAGCTACGGCGCCCGAGCCATCAGCAAAGGCGGCCTGAACTCGTTGCCGAAAATGGTCTTCAAGGGCGGCGCGCTGATCGGTTGCGATCTTGGCACCCTGAACTTCGCCAAGATCAAAGGCAGCCACACCGCCATGAAGTCCGGCATGCTCGCCGCTGACTCCGTTGCAGACGCGCTGTTTGCAGGTTCCGAAGGCGGCGATGAGCTGAACGCTTACGTTGATTCGTTCAAAGCCAGCTGGCTCTACGACGAACTGTTCGCCAGCCGTAACTTCGGCCCGGCGATCCACAAGCTCGGCGCTATCGTCGGCGGTGGTTTCAACTGGGTGGATCAGAACATCTTCGGCGGCAAACTGCCGTTCACCCTGCGCGACACCAAGCCAGACTATGCCTGCCTGAAGCTGGCGGCCGACTGCAAGAAGATCGACTATCCGAAACCGGATGGCAAAATCAGCTTCGACAAACTCAGCTCGGTGTTCATCTCTGGTACTAACCATGAAGAAGAGCAGCCGTGCCACCTGAAGCTGGCCGACGCGAGCATCCCGATCAGCAAGAACCTGCCGCTGTACGATGAGCCTGCTCAGCGTTACTGCCCGGCTGGCGTATATGAAGTAATCACCAAGGAAGACGGCGAGAAGCGCTTCCAGATCAACGCCCAGAACTGTGTGCACTGCAAGACCTGTGACATCAAGGACCCTTCGCAGAACATCACCTGGGTTGCGCCGGAAGGCGCGGGTGGACCGACTTACCCGAATATGTAAGTCGCAGGCTTGAACATCAAGGCTCCCGAAATGGGGGCCTTTTTGTTGCCTGGAGAAAACACACCGCCCCTTGTAGCAGCTGGCGAAGCCTGCGTTCGGCGGCGCAGCCGTCGTAAACCCGGCGTACGCGCATTATCTGGAAGACCGAAGTGGCTGATTTCACGACGGCTGCGTCCGAACGCGGCCCGCACCGAACGCAGGCTTCGCCAGCTGCTACGGAGACCTCGCGGCGCCTGAAATCTAAGCCACCCGCTCATCCCCCGGATTACGCTCAAAGTAGCGCTTGTACTCGCGACTGAATTGCGACGTGCTCTGATAACCCACCCGATGCGCAACCTGCGCCACTCCCAGCCCTTCCGACAGCAACAACTGCTGCGCCTTGAGCAAACGCAAGCGCTTCAAATACTGCACCGGCGACAACAAGGTGCTGCGCTTGAAATGCTCGTGAAAGGTCGACGTGCTCATGTTCGCGCAACTGGCCAGAGTCTCGACGTTCAGCGGCTCGGTGAAATGCGCATGCAAGTGACTCAAGGATGCGGCAACCCGCGCAAACTGCCCCTGCTGTTCGACCAGCGCTCGCAGCACATCAGCCTGCGGGCCGCGCAACGCCACGAACAACAACTCACGCAACCGCGCCTGCCCCATGACCTGACACTCCAGCGGATCGTGCAGGCAGTGCAACAAGCGCTCGACACAGCCACGCATGCCGTCATCGAGTACCGCCGAGGTCATGGACTCGGGGGTTTGCGCAGGCGTATTGCGCCCATGCACCAACCCCATAGCCAACACCAGTTCGCCCAAAAGCGCGCGGTCGATGGCAATCGAAACCCCGAGCAATGGCGCATCAGCCATGGCAAACGTTTCGCATTCGAAAGGCACCGGCAGTGCCTGAATCAGGTAATGCCCGGCACCGTATTCCAGCGTACGCGCGCCCAGATAGGCGACTTTGCTGCCTTGGGCAATGATCATCAGGCTCGGCTCATAGATCTGCGGGCCACGCGCCACATCGCAACTGGCTCTGAGTACATGCACGCCGGGCAAGCGTGTCGGCACGAAACCATCACGGGTCGCCAACGGCTGAATCAGCGCAACCAACGCGGCATTGGCATCGAGATGACGGGTCAACAACATGGCAAAAACTTCACGAAAAAAGGGATGAAAGCATCATCGCAGGTCTGAGCGCCAATGCGACCTATCCACCGAGGATGCCGGAGGAATAGGCATAAGACGCGGAGGAATCGTCATGGCCGGTGAGGCGGACGGCGCGGAAAATCCCCCACCTCCCCCGTCACTGCTTTTGCGAGGTTCACCATGTATACCGCCATCGGTTACGCCGCCCAGTCAGCCACCACTCCCCTAGCCCCGATGACCTTCGAACGTCGCAGCCCGCGTGCCGACGACGTAGCGATCGAGATTCTCTACTGCGGCGTCTGCCACTCCGACATCCACCAGGCCCGCAACGAATGGGGCATCGCCGTTTACCCACTGATGCCCGGCCACGAAATTGTCGGCAAAGTCACCGCCATCGGCGCCAATGTCACCGCCCACAAGGTGGGTGATCTGGTCGGTGTCGGCTGCATGGTCGACTCCTGCCGCCACTGCGAAGCCTGCCATGCCGACCTCGAGCAATATTGCCTCGAAGGTCCGACCCTGACCTACGCGACCCCGGACCGGGTCGACGGCAGCAACACCATGGGCGGTTACTCCGACAGCATCGTAGTCAGCGAGCACTTCGTCGTACGTATCCCCGAGACACTCGACCCGGCCAGCGCTGCGCCGATTCTCTGCGCGGGCATCACCACCTACTCACCGCTCAAACACTACGGCGTGAAAGCCGGCGACAAAGTGGGGATTCTCGGCATGGGCGGCCTCGGTCACATGGGCATCAAGTTTGCCAAAGCCATGGGCGCTGAAGTGACGTTGTTCACCCGCTCAGCGAGCAAGGCCGAAGAAGGTCGTCGCCAGGGTGCGGACCACGTAATCGTCTCCACCGACGCCGAACAGATGAAGGCCGCAGCCGGACAGTTCAACTTTTTGCTCGACACCATTCCGGTGCAGCACGATCTCAACCCCTACCTCGATACGCTGCGCTTCGACGGCGTGCACATCCTCGTCGGCCTGATCGAGCCGATCGATCCGCCCATCCACGCCGCCAAACTGGTACTGGGTCGTCGAGTGCTGGCCGGCTCGTTGATTGGTGGTATCGCAGAAACCCAGGAAGTGCTGGATTTCTGCGCCGAGCACAACATCACCTGCGACATCGAAATGCTCGACATCCGCCAGATCAACGAGGCTTACAGCCGCATGATCGCCGGTGACGTGAAGTACCGCTTCGTCATCGACATGGCGACCTTGAAGGTCTGATCAGACGTTAGCGGCTTATACCTTACCTCCTAGCTCTGCCGATAGCCGAGCCGTGCCCCCTTTGATCAGGGGAATCAGCTCGGCCATTTTTTCCAGCGGCATGTATGGCACCGTGCTGGCGGTGCTTTGGCTGGGCACGAAGACCTCATCGGCGAAACGGCCCGCTCAAACAACCCACAGGGACGCTGGTCGAGCCGGCCTTCTACGCCGAGCGCAGAGGGGACTATCGTTCACTGCCTTTGATACAGCCGTTTTTTTGAGGGTGCACCAAACGCCTAGACCCAACCACCATCGACGATGAAGTTTTGTGCAGAACACATGGAAGACGCCTCGGAGGCCAGGAAAAGCGCCATGTTTGCTATATGGAAAGGTTCCACGTTACCCGGCAGGCATTGGCTGCGGCTAATCAACTCCCTGGCGGCATCGTCAACCCAGAGCGCGAGCTGCTTTTCTGTCATCACCCATCCTGGAACCAGGGTGTTGACCCTGATACGCCATGGCCCCAACTCCCGTGCCAACGCCCTGGTCATGCCGTGGGTTGCCGCTTTACTGGCCGCGTAGACCGGGTATCCACTGGAGGCCATCATCCAGCCAATGGAGCCCAGATTGATGATCGCGCCCTCTCCGGCGGCCTTCATCATGGGGACCACCGCCCGGGCGGCAAAAAAAGCATGCTTCAAATTGACGGAAATCAGTTTGTCGAAAGTCTCCGAGTCAACTTCATCCAAGGTGTGCCTGACATCATTGGCGGCATTGTTCACCAGGACATTCACAGGCCCCAGGGTCTGCGCAAAGCGTCCAATCGCCTCCTTATAAGCGCTCTCGTCAGTGATATCACAGTGAGCGAACTCGACCCTATGGCCCTCAGCCAACAATTGGGCCGCCAACTGCTCACCTTGGCTTTTGGCCATGTCCACGAACGCAACCTTTGCTCCCTGCCGGGCAAAAGCGCAAACCATGGCCTCACCGATCCCCGAGGCACCGCCGGAAATCAATACGGTTTTATCTTTGAGGTCGGTGTACACGGCCGGCACGCCGGCGCCCGTTTCATTAGTCATATGACGGTTACTCCACAGTAGGCACTTCGATTCAAGCAGCGGGACTCATGGTGCGCTCGGGCACTCATGGATCATTTTCGCCAGCCACCAAATTAGTCTTACTTTATATTGCAAAATCAGTCTTTCAGACTATAAATTTACTGCTTTTTCGACAAAATATCGCTAATTAGTAGAACTATTAAACTTAAAACAACAAAAGGACGTTCAACCATGCCGCAATCCCGACACCTGCTTTCCGGCCTCGGCCTTTCCCTGATGATGGCCAGCCTCGGCGTCCAGGCCGCTGGCCTGTCCAGCGAACACAAGGCTTTTGGCAAGACCCATGATGGAACCGCCATCGAGCAATATGTGTTGCGCAACAGCCATGGCATGCAAGCCACGGTCATTACCTACGGCGGCGTCTTGCAATCGTTGAAAGTGCCGGACAAGAACGGCAAGTTCGAAGACGTGGTACTGGGCTTTGACGATGTCCAGGGTTATCAGAGCGGCAAGGCATTCTTCGGCGCGACCATCGGACGCTACGGCAATCGCCTGGCCCAGGGTGCCTTCGAACTGGACGGCAAGCGTTACCAGATGCCGCTCAACGATGGCCCCAACTCGCTGCACGGTGGTGCGCTGGGTTTCGACAAGCGCGTCTGGAAAGCACAACCGGTCAACAGCAAGGATTCGGTCGGTGTGACCTTGAGCTACCTGTCGCCAGACGGTGAGATGGGCTTTCCCGGCAACCTGAAGGTCGAGATCACCTACAGCCTCAACGACCATAACGAGCTGCGCATCGAGTACAAGGCCTCCACCGACAAACCCACGGTGCTGAACCTCACCAACCACAGTTACTTCAATCTCGCCGGGGCCGGTAACGGTGACGTGCTCAAACAGCTCGCCACCTTGCACGCCAGCCATTACACACCGGTCAACGGCACCTTGATTCCAACCGGTGAACTGGCCCCGGTAGCCGGCACACCGATGGACTTTCGGCAACCGACCGCCATCGGCCAGCGCATCAAGGATGATCATCCGCAACTCAAATTCGCCGAGCCGAAACAAGGTGGTTTTGACTTCAACTGGGTCCTGGATGCCAAGGGTGATCTCAGCCAACTCGCCGCCGATGTGCGCGACCCGCAATCCGGTCGCCGCTTGCAGCTCTACACCAGCGAACCCGGAGTGCAGTTCTACACCAGCAACTTCCTCGACGGCTCGGTCAAGGGCAAGGCTGGTAAGGCCTACGGACACTGGAGCGCATTCACCCTGGAGACCCAGCACTACCCCGACTCGCCGAACCAGCCAGGCTTCCCTAGCACACGACTGGATCCAGGCCAGACATATGCCCAGAACACCGTCCTGAAGTTCTCGGCCGACTGAACCTGACCCAGAACCTGGTCTTGCAGGAGCTGTCGAGCCTTGGCGAGGCTCGACAGCTCCTGCATTGAACGCATAGAACATCCCACATTGAACAACCGCGATCAGCGTTGTTTCATGCGGTCGATCACCACGGCCAACAGCAGGATGGAACCCCGAATCACGTACTGGTAAAACGTGTCGATATTTTTCAGGTTCATCGCATTCTCGATGATCGCCAGAATCAACACCCCGGCAATCACGTGCCGAATCATGCCGATCCCGCCGCTCAACGACACCCCACCCAGCACGCAGGCGGAAATCACCGTCAATTCGAAACCCTGGCCGATCATCGGCTGGCCGGAGGTCATGCGCGAAGCCAGGATCACCCCGGCCAAGGCACCGATGACCCCGTGCACGGCGAAGATGATGATCTTGGTCCGGTCGACGTTGACCCCGGCCAGCAGCGCCGCTTCCTGGTTGCCGCCAATGGCCATGGTGTTGCGCCCATAGGTGGTGTAATTGAGCAGCCAACCAAAAAACAGGAAACAGCCGATGGTGATCAGGATCGGCACTGGCACGCCGAACAACTGGCCATTGCCATAGATGAAGAACTGATCCTGGGACACGCCGACTGCCTTGCCGTTGGCAAAGATATAGGCCAGGCCACGCACGATTTGCATGGTCGCCAACGTTGTGATCAGCGCGTTGATCCGCAGCTTGGCAATCACGATCCCGTTGATCAGCCCGACAAGCAGCCCCAGCAGCAGCGCCGCGCCGATACCGAGCAACACGCTGTCGGTGTCGCGCATTACCACCGCGGCAACGACCCCGGCACAGGCAATCACCGAGCCCACCGACAAGTCGAAATGTCCGGACGCCAGGCAATACAACATGGTGCACGCGGCGATGCCCGTGGTGGAAATCGCCAACCCCAGGCCGCGCATGTTCAGGGGCGAGAGGAAGTTGTCGATGAGCAGGGTGCAGAGCACAAAGATCCCCAGTGCCGCCAACAGCATCGCCCAATTATCGAGCAGGGCGCGCACATCCAGGGGTTTGTGCGTCGTCGGCAACGCGTTGTTTTGGGTTGTCATAGTCACCTCTCAGTTCACCTGGCCGTCAGCGCGTTGGCGCGGCAAGGCCAGTTGCAGCAAGTTGGATTCATTGGCCTGTTCGCGGTTTTTCTCGCCGCGCATCACGCCTTCGCAAAGCACCAGGACGCGGTCCGAGACGCCCATCACTTCCATCAGGTCGCTGGACACGACGATCACCGCAATCCCGCTGGCGGCCAGGTTATGGATAATCTGGTAAATCTCGGCTTTCGCGCCGATATCGATACCGCGCGTCGGCTCGTCGAGCAGCAGCACCTTCATCGGCATCGACAGCCAGCGACCCAGAATGGCCTTCTGCTGATTGCCCCCCGACAGGTACATGATTTTCTGCGCCGCATGGGGCGTTTTCACTTTCAACGCCTTGATCTGCTTGTCGGCGTTGCTCTTCTCCCAACTGTCGCGCAACAGCCAGCCAAACCGGGAATGAGCGCCGCGTGCGCTGATGTTGATGTTCTCGGCAACGCTTGCAAGCGGCACGATGCCCTCCTTCTTTCGGTCCTCGGGACACAGCAGGACGCCGGCGGCAATGGCATCGCGCGGCGAGCGCAGCTTCAGTTCCTCACCGCACAGCCGCAGGCTTCCAGCCGTACTGCGCTCAAGACCGCCAAGCAGGCGCAGCAGCTCGGTGCGCCCGGCACCGACCAGCCCGAACAGGCCGAGAATCTCACCTTGATACGCCTCGAAACTCACCGCGGAGCGCAAGCCAGGCCCCAACAGACCATCGACCTTGAGCGCCACCTCGCCCCGTTGACGAGGGCGGTAGTCGTAGATGTCCTGAATGTCGCGACCGACCATGCAGGTGACCAACTGATCGTGGGTCAGCTCGCTCATGTCCTCGAACGTGCGCACGTAACGACCGTCCTTGAACACGGTCACCGCATTGCAGATACGGAACACTTCCTCCATGCGATGGGAAACGTACAGCACCACTTTGCCCTCATCCCGCAGGCGCCCGATGATCGCCATCAAGCGCTCGATTTCCCGGGCCGACAGGCTGCTGGTGGGTTCGTCGAAGGCAATCACATGGGCGCCACGGGACAACGCCTTGGCGATCTCCACCAACTGCCGTTGCCCCAGGGACAGACGGCCGAGCTTTTCCAGCGGATCGATTTCATCGGCCAGGCCCTTGAGACAGGCCAGTGCCTGCTCGCGCAACGCACGGCGGTTGATCACACCGAAACGCGTGGGCAAATGCCCGAGAAACAGATTTTCCGCCACGGTCATTTCCGGCACCAGGTGCAACTCCTGGTGGATGACCGCCACTCCGCAGGCAATGCTGTCGGCGGCGCACTTGAAGACCATCGTCTGCTCGCCGATCTGCAGGCTTCCGCTGCTGGGGCTGTAGGCGCCACCGAGGACCTTGAGCAAGGTCGACTTGCCTGCGCCGTTTTCGCCCATCAGGGCATGCACCCGCCCCGGGTGGGCAGTAAAGCTGATAGCGTCCAGCGCCTTGACCCCGGGAAAGGTTTTGCCAATGCCGTTGAAGCACAGACTGCCGCCGGCACTGTGCTGTTGTTTGTTCAATTGCGCATGCATAACCACCTCATCACACCGATCAGGCAGCCTTGTCACCAAGGCCGCCGAGGAAAACAACCGACCTCAGTTCCACAGACCGATCTTTTCCAGTTCCTGCTTGAAGTTGTCGCGGGTGATCAGTGTCACCTTGTCCATCGCGGTGTATTTCGCGGGTTCCTTGCCGGTGGTGACCCACTCGAACATCATGCTCGCGGTGTTGTAACCCTCAAGGTGTGGACTGGGCAGCATCGAGCCGAAGAAGCCACTGTTGGGCTTCTTCAATTCGCCGATGGCGTCGGTGCCATTGATACCGATACCAATGACATTGGCTGCGGCAAAACCGGCGCTTTCGGTGGCGCGCACGGCGCCCAGTACACTGTTGTCGTTCATGCCGCCGACGATCAGTTTTTTCGCCGTACCCGGCAGCTTCACCAGTGCCGAGTTGGTGGCGTCCATGCTGCCCGGCACGTCGAGGGTCTTGAGCGGCGCAAACAGGATGTGGTCTTTCGGCAGGCCGGCGTCTTCAAGGGATTTGACTGACCCATCGATACGTTTCTTGCCGGTGTCGAGTTCGTTGTAGGTAGTGATCACCGCGTAGGTGTCTTTCCAGTCCCAACCGCGCTTCTTCGCTTCGCCAGCCATGGCGGCGCCCTGCTGCTGGCCCACTTCGAACGCGGCCATGCCGAGGTAGGGCACGTCCTCCATGAACTTGCCGCCGGCATCGACGAAGCGGTCATCCACCGCAATCACTTTCAAATCATTGGCCTTGGCCCTGGCCACGATCGCAGGGCCAAGGGAAACATCCGGCGCGCAAATCACGAAGCCCTTGGCGCCGTTGGCGGCGAGGCTGTCGATGGCCGAGAGGGTCTTCTCGCCATCCGGCACGGCGATCTTGATCACGGTAAAGCCCTTGTCCTTACCGGCCTTTTCAGCGAAAGCCCATTCGGTCTGGAACCAGGGCTCCTCCGCTTGCTTGACCAGAAACCCGATCTTCGCGGGCTCGGCGGCGGCCAGCAACAGGCTGCTCATGCTGACGGCCGATGCCGCCAGGGCGATACTGCACAGGGAACGGATTACACGATGACGACGATTCATAAGGTGACTCCTTGTTGTTGTTGTGAGTGCGAGCTGTGAACCAGTGCAGCCTGATGTTTGAAATTTATCCTGCAAATCGGTGACAGATTTTCCCGGCGATATCGACCTCAATGGCCAGCACCGCCCCGTCCAGCGGATGATTGAGCGGGCTTGCGGCGCTGGTGATGTACAAGGTTCGCAGATCCTTGCCACCGAACACGCAACTGGTGGGTCGGCTGACGGGGAGCTCGATCACGCGGTCGACCTCGCCGTCGGGCGCCAACCTGAGCAGGCAACTGCCATCCCAGCGGGCGTTCCAGAGATAGCCTTCGGCGTCCATGGCCGAACCGTCCGGGACACCGCGCGGGTGCGGCCCGAACCACTTCCGGGGCGGATCGAGTTGGCCGTCGATACCGATCGAATACCGATACAGCGTGCCGTCCAGGCTGTCGCCAAAATACACCTGCGTGGCGTCCTCGCTCCAAAGCAAGGTATTGGGAATACCCAGGCCACGCAGTAGCGGCGTGACTCGCGCATCGGCGTCGATTCGGAACAAGCCACCGGAACGCCGCAGGACCGGCAGGTCTTCGCCCTGTTCCCCGATATTGTTCTGCATGGTCCCCAGCCAGAGCCTGCCCCCGGCATCGCAACGGGCCTCGTTGGGACGATTGCCCGGTTGCAAATCGGCGACGCAGAGCAAGGTCAGGCGCGGCGCCGCTTGCGTGGAGCTCAGGTCAAGGCGATACACGCCGCTGCTCAGGGTCACCAACGCATCGCCGCTTTCGCAGGGAATGAACGCCGACGCAGGCTCCGGCAGTTGCCAGACCTGCAGATTTTCGCCACTCAGGCGTAATGCCTGTTGGCCGGCAATATCGACCCAATACAGGGCACGGCCGGGCGCGTCCCAGAACGGACCCTCGCCCAGTTGCGCACGGTGTTCGGTCACTGCGGTCCACACCATGAAGCCTCCTGGATAGTTACTGTTTTTCGGGCGCTGACGAGCTTGCGCGCGTTACAGCCGGTCACGCGATGGCTGTCCATCCACCAGACGTTGAATGCGCAACGGGTTGGCATTTTTCAATGCGTCCGGGAGCAAACTGTCGGGGTAGTTTTGAAAGCACACCGGGCGCAGGAAACGGTCGATGGCCAGGGTCCCCACTGACGTGCCACGGGCATCCGAGGTCGCCGGAAAAGGCCCGCCGTGCACCATCGAGTCACAGACCTCGACACCGGTCGGATAACCGTTGAGCAAGATGCGACCGACCTTCTGCTCCAGTAACGGCGTCAGCTCGCTGAACTGCGCGAAGTCCGCGGTTTCGCCAATGATCGTCGCCGTCAGTTGGCCGTGCAGCCCGCGCAATGCGGCGCTGAGTTGCGCCTGATCGGCCACTTCAACGAACACGGTGGTCGGACCGAACACTTCTTCCTGCAGCACTTCATCACCATTGACCAGCAAACTCGCATCAGCCTTGAACAACTGTGGCTGCGCCTGATTACCCGCTTGTGGATGGCCGGCCAGGTGCTCGATGCCAGGGTGCGCAAGGAGCCTTTGCAAGCCTTTGCCATAACTGCTCAACGTGCCGGTGTTGAGCATGGTCTGGGCGGGCTGGTCGCCGATCAGTTGTGCGACCTGCCGAGTGAACGCAGTGAACTGCGGTGAACCGATGCCGATCACCAGGCCCGGGTTGGTACAGAACTGACCGCAGCCTTGCACCACCGAGGCGGTCAGGTCACGGGCGATGGTATCTGCCCGCGCTTGCAGCGCCTGGGGTAACACGATCACCGGGTTGATGCTCGACATCTCGGCGAACACCGGGATCGGTTGCGGGCGTGCCGCCGCCATGTCGCACAGCGCTCGACCGCCCTTGAGCGAGCCGGTGAAACCGACCGCCTGGATTGCCGGATGCTTGACCAACGCCTCACCGACCCCGGCGCCATAGATCATGTTGAATACGCCGGCGGGCATTCCGTTTGCCTCGGCCGCCCGGATGATCGCATCGGCGACCCGTTCGGCGGTCGCCATGTGCCCGCTGTGCGCCTTGAAGACCAAGGGACAACCGGCCGCCAGCGCCGCAGCCGTGTCGCCGCCGGCAGTGGAAAACGCCAGCGGAAAATTGCTCGCGCCAAACACCGCAACCGGCCCCAGGCCAATGCGGTACTGACGCAGATCCGGGCGCGGTAACGGTTGGCGATCAGGCAACGCCCGATCGATGCGCGCCCCGTAGAAATCGCCACGATGCAGCACGTCGGCGAACAGCCGCATCTGGCCACTGGTACGCTTGCGCTCGCCCTGGATGCGTGCAACGGGCAACGCGGTTTCACGGCAAACCAGGGCGATGAACTCATCGTCCAGCGCATCCAGTTCATCGGCCACTGACGCCAGGAAATACGCGCGACGCTGCGCACTCAAGGCTCGATAGGCCGGGTAGGCCGTCGCGGCAGCATTGGCGGCGGCATCGACCTCCTGCGCCGTCGCCTGGTGGAAAGCATGGGGCAATGCTTCGCCAGTCTGCGCGTCGAAGCTCTGCAGGGTCACGGTGCCGGTCGCACTGCGCCGGCCGCCGATGTAGTTGTGACCAAGAATCTGAGTCATGCCTGTCTCCTTAAAGTGTGCCTACTTGACCGGGGGCCAGCTCCGCGTCGCCGCTGGCGATCCCGTTGATCAAGGGCGCGCCGAACTCCGCCTGACTGATTTCGAACACATCGCCCGGCTGTGTACGGATACCGTCTGCGAAAGACAGGGTCGCGGTGCCGAAGAAGTGAATGTGTACATCCCCCGGCCGCAGGAACTGACGGTATTTAAAGTGGTGGTATTCAAGGTTTTCCAGGCTGTGGCACATATTGGCTTCGCCACTGAGGAACTCGTTCTGCCATACGACCTTGCCATTACGCAAAATGCGACTGCTGCCAGCCAGGTGCTGGGGCAGTTCACCGACCCGCAGTTCAGGACCATAACTGCAATTGCGTAATTTGGAGTGGGCCAGGTACAGGTAATTCCTGCGCTCCATCACGTGATCGGAGAACTCGTTGCCCACGGCAAACCCCAGGCGATAAGGCTTGCCGTCGTGGCCGATGACATACAGGCCACCGATTTCCGGCTCTTCGCCGGCGTCTTCGGCGAATGGCGGCAGCGCGAATGCCTGACCCGGACGCACGACAGTGCTGCCGTCGCCCTTGTAGAACCATTCCGGTTGCACACCGACCTGACCGGCAGCGGGTTTACCGCCTTCCACGCCCCACTTGAAGATCCGCATGGTGTCGGTCATCGCGCTGTCGTCACCGGCCTGCTGATGCATCTTGTCCCGTGCCGCCGCGCTGCCCAGATGGGTCAGGCCGGTGCCGCTGACCAGCATATGCGCCGGGTCCGGGTGATCCAGTGGCACCAGTATCCTGAGCTCGGCCAGCAATTGCGCATAATCGTGACTCCCCCCCAGGCCGAGGCGCTGGACCTGCTGCCGCAGATCGACGCCCGTCTCGATGGCGGCCAGCGCCAGCTCGCGCACCGTGCGCGCGGATTGCACTTCACGGACCAGACCGTCCTCGACCACGCCGACCCGGCGCTCGCCGTTACTCAATTCGAACTGAACTAAACGCATGAACCTTCTCCTGATCGCGGGCTCAGGAAAAGCTTTGGTTTGAGCGTGATGCGACGAATCGGTCGCAGCTCCTGACCCATGGGATCGATCTCCAATTGTTATTTTTATGGAAGCTCGGGGACGCCTCTCGCGGAAAACCGCCAGGGTCATACCTCAGTTGCAAACGACTATATAGTATTACTATTTACTCAACAAGACTTCCAAACCTGAGAATTTACGCTTATGTTAGCGCCAGAAAAGAACAATATAGTCTTACTATAAGAGATCTAGCCATGTCTGATAAAAAACCCGACCTGCGCTCCGCCCAGTGGTTTGGTACCGCCGACAAGAACGGCTTCATGTACCGCAGCTGGATGAAGAACCAGGGCATTGCCGACCATCAGTTCCATGGCAAGCCCATCATCGGGATCTGCAACACCTGGTCGGAGCTGACCCCGTGCAACGCGCACTTCCGCCAGATTGCCGAGCATGTCAAACGCGGGGTGATCGAGGCCGGCGGCTTTCCCGTGGAGTTCCCGGTGTTCTCCAACGGTGAGTCGAACCTGCGCCCCACCGCCATGCTCACCCGCAACCTGGCGAGCATGGACGTCGAGGAAGCCATTCGCGGCAACCCGATCGACGGTGTGGTGCTGCTGACCGGCTGCGACAAGACCACGCCGGCGCTGTTGATGGGCGCCGCCAGTTGCGACGTCCCCGCCATCGTCGTCACCGGCGGGCCGATGCTCAACGGCAAGCACAAGGGCCAGGACATCGGCTCGGGTACCGTGGTGTGGCAACTCAGCGAACAGGTCAAGGCCGGCACCATCAGCATCGACGACTTCCTGGCGGCCGAGGGCGGCATGTCTCGCTCGGCGGGTACCTGCAACACCATGGGCACCGCCTCCACGATGGCCTGCATGGCCGAGGCACTGGGCACCTCCCTGCCCCACAACGCGGCGATTCCGGCGGTGGATGCGCGCCGTTATGTCCTGGCGCACATGTCCGGGATGCGCGCGGTGGAGATGGTTCGCGAAGACCTGAAACTGTCGAAGATCCTCACCAAGCAAGCCTTCGAAAATGCCATTCGTGTCAACGCCGCCATCGGCGGTTCGACCAACGCGGTGATTCACTTGAAAGCCATCGCCGGGCGCATCGGCGTCGAGCTTGAACTGGATGACTGGACCCGCATCGGTCGCGGCATGCCGACCATTGTCGACCTGCAACCGTCCGGGCGTTTCCTGATGGAAGAGTTCTACTATGCCGGCGGCCTGCCGGCCGTCCTGCGCCGCCTCGGCGAAGCCAACCTGATTCCTCATCCCGACGCTTTGACCGTCAATGGCAAGTCGATCGGCGACAACACCAGAGAGGCACCGATCTACGGCCAGGACGAAGTGATCCGCCCCCTCTCCAACCCGATCCGCGCGGACGGCGGCATCTGCGTGCTGCGTGGCAACCTGGCCCCTCTCGGTGCCGTACTCAAACCTTCCGCCGCCAGCGCCGAACTGATGCAGCATCGCGGCCGTGCGGTGGTGTTCGAGAACTTCGACATGTACAAGGCGCGGATCAACGACCCGGAGCTGGACGTCGATGCCGACTCGATCCTGGTGATGAAAAACTGCGGTCCCAAGGGTTATCCCGGCATGGCGGAAGTAGGCAACATGGGCTTGCCGGCCAAATTGCTGGCCCAGGGCGTCACCGACATGGTGCGGATTTCCGACGCGCGCATGAGCGGCACGGCGTACGGCACCGTGGTCTTGCACGTTGCCCCGGAAGCAGCTGCCGGCGGACCTTTGGCCGCCGTGAAAGAAGGCGACTGGATCGAACTCGATTGTGCCAATGGGCGCCTGCACCTGGACATCCCGGACGCCGAGCTGGCGGCGCGCATGGCCGACCTGCAAGCGCCACAGAAACTGATCGTGGGCGGCTATCGCCAGCTGTACATCGACCACGTGCTACAGGCGGACCAGGGCTGCGACTTCGACTTTCTGGTGGGTTGCCGCGGCGCCGAGGTGCCGCGTCATTCACACTGATAGTGAATCGGTTCAGGCGTGCAGGAGCGCCTGATAGAGACGGCAGCGATGTTATGATGCCGTGTATTTCGTCAGAGCAGCGCCCCTGTCATGGATCAGCAGTCCCCCAAGCCACGCAAGAGCATGCATGCCCAGATCGTCCAGGAACTGGGCATGCACATTGTCTCCGGACGCCTCAAGCCGGAAGAACGATTGCCCCAGGAGGCAACGCTGTGCGAGACCTATCAGGTCAGTCGGTCGGTGCTGCGCGAAGCCACCCGGGTGCTGAGCGCCAAGGGGCTGGTGTACTCCAAGCCACGGGTCGGCGCGCTAGTGCGCCCACGCTCGAAATGGCACTTGCTGGATCCCGACGTGTTGTCCTGGCTGATGCAGTCGACGCCTCACAGCGAGTTCTTCAACACCTTGTCGGGCGTGCGCCGAATCCTTGAGCCGGAAATCGCAGCCATGGCCGCCACCACGGCGACCGACGCCGACATTGCGATCATCGAAAAAGCCTACCAGGCCATGGAAACGGCAACGACCCACGAAAACCTCTTGCAAGCGGACCTGGATTTTCACCATGCGATTGCCGACGCGACCCGCAACGACTTGCTCGCCTACATGTGCAACATGCTTTCGCTGCCGCTGCGCGAGTCAATTAGCATCACCAACCGGCGCCCCGACATTCAAAGGCTCAGCCTGCCCCGGCACAAGGCGATACTGACCGCCATCAAGAATCGTGATGCCCTCGGTGCCCGGCATGCCTCGCTGGTGCAACTTGACGACACCCGTGTCGCCCTGGATACCGTGATGAACGTCCTCACCCCGCTGTAACGCAGGCCCGGCTCAGGCCTTGGCCCCCAACTCCGCGGAAAGCCGGGCGGCGACCTGCTTGATCAGCGGGATCAGCTCGGCCATTTTCTCCAGCGGCATATAGGGTACGGTGCTGGCGATGCTGATCCCGGCGACGATTCGCCGGCTGGCATCACGTACCGGCGCCGCGACACAGCGGATCGACGGTTCATTGTCTTCCAGGTCAAACGCGTAACCGCCCGCCACGTACTCCAGCATGCGCTGCTGGAATTGCTCCCAGGATGGCTCCGGGCGCTGCGGCCATAACTGGTTTTGCCCGCCCGCCGGCAAGCTGGTCCGATACAGGCGCTGCCACTCCTGCGGCGAGTCATCGAGCATGAGCGCCTTGCCGATCCCGGTGCGCGCCAAGGGCATGCGATGACCGACCCGCGAACGCATTTCCGGGCCATTGCGCCCAGGATTCTTGTGCAGGTACAGCACGTCGTCGTCTTCACGAATCGCCAGGTGAATGGTATCGCCGGTCAACGCCGACAGCTCATCCAGATAGGGTCCGGCGAGCGTCACCAAAGGCAACTCTTCACGGGCCTGGAAGCCCAGTTCGATCAACTTGGGCCCGAGCAAATAGCCGATTTGCGGCACCACCCGTAAATATCGCTCATCGACCAGGCAACTGGCCAGACGATGGGTGGTGCTGCGGGTGGTACCGATCAGCCGGGCGATTTCCTTGAGGTCGCGAGCGCCACTGGCCACGGCCTGAACCACACCCAGCCCACGAAGCAGCGTTTGGGTGCCAGTCGGCGCAGCGTCCCTGGCGTTTTTTGGGGCGTCTTCCTGCATATCCAGCCTTCAACAATGAGCGGGGGAACGGGCGGCATTATGGTCGCCCGTCCCTCAGGTCTACAACTTGATACGCTCAACCTTTCCTACCAACAAGACGTAGGAAAGTGCACCAATCAATGCAAGCACCGCGATATAGGTGATCGCCGGGGCGAAGGAGTCGCCGCTGGCGAGAAAGCCGATCACGATCGGCGTGGCGATCGCCGCCAGATTGCCGATGCAGTTGAACACCCCGCCCGTCAGCCCCAACAAGCGTGCCGGCGCCAAGGTCGAGACCAACGACCAACTGATCGAGGCCAACCCGTTGCCGAAAAACGCCAGCGCCAGGAAGGCAATCACCCACGGCGTCGATTCGACAAAGTTGGCACCGATGATCGAGGTGGAAATCAGCAGCCCGCCAATGATCGGCAACTTGCGGGCGAAGCCGACCGTCGCGCCGCGGCGGATCAGCCAGTCGGAGAAGAACCCCGAGCAGAGCACGCCAATGAACGCCGCGAGAAACGGCAGCGACGCCAGCAGGCCGGACTTGATGAAGTCCATGCCGCGATATTTCACCAGATAGGTCGGAAACCAGGTCAGGAAAAACCACAACGTCGAATTGAGGCAGAACTGTCCGAGGTAGATACCCCACAACTTGCGTTGGCTCAACACGGTGCCCAGGTCCGTCCAGCTGAACGGTGCCTTGCGCTGGGCCGTCTCGGCCTGGATATCGACCAACCCGCCGCCCTCACGGATGAGCTCGACTTCCGCCAGATTGGCCCCCTTGAAATCCCGTGGCTCGCGATACACCGCGTACCAGATGGCCGCCCAGAGAATCCCCACCGCACCGGTGCTGACGAATACCATGTGCCAGCCGTATTGATGTTGCAGCCAGGCCAATACGGGCGTCAGAAAGGCCAGCCCGACGAACTGCCCGGAGGTGTAGAAGCCGATAGCGGTCGCGCGCTCACGCTCGGGAAACCAGGTGGTCACCACCCGGCTGTTGATCGGATAGGCAGGCGCTTCCAGCGCGCCCACGGCCATGCGCAAGACGAACAGCGCGATGAAGCTCGCAGCGAAACCGAGCATCACCGTGGCCACCGACCACAGTAGCAGCGCAACGCTGTAGAGGATGCGCGGCGGCACCCGGTCCACCAGCCAGCCACCGGGGATCTGCATGGCGGCGTAGGTCCAGCCGAACGCCGAGAAGATCAGCCCGACATGGATCGGATCGATACCCAGTTCGCTGGTCAGCGCCGGAGCTGCAATCGACAGGTTACTGCGGTCCAGGTAGTTGATCACCACGGTGATGAACAGCAGGACCATGATGAAAAAACGCTTGCGGCTCGGCGTCACCAACGACGCCTGCCCGGTAAAGACTTCCGGTTGCATGGGGAGTGCCTCTTCTTATGGTTATTGAAGGCGTTGAATTAGCATTGATCGTTCCCACGCTCCGCGTGGGAATGCATCCCGTGACGCTCTGCGTCACATCAAGAGCGGACGCAGAGCGTCCATGGCGGCATTCCCACGCGGAGCGTGGGAATGATCAGGCGCTTGAGCGTTGCCTTACCACTCGGCAAAACTGCCATCGGCATGGCGCCAGATCGGGTTGCGCCAGCGGTGACCAATGGCGGCGCGTTCGATGACGTATTCCTCGTTGATCTCGATGCCCAGGCCCGGACCGTTCGGGATTTTCACGAAGCCTTTGTCGTAGTCGAACACCCGCGCATCCTTGACGTAATCCAGCAGGTCATTGCTTTCGTTGTAATGGATGCCCAGGCTCTGCTCCTGGATAAACGCGTTGTAGCAAACCGCGTCCAGTTGCAGGCACGCCGCCAGGGCAATCGGCCCCAACGGGCAATGCAACGCCAGCGCCACGTCGTAGGCTTCGGCCATGTTGGCGATCTTGCGGGTTTCGGTGATACCGCCGGCATGAGAGGCATCCGGCTGGATGATGTCGACATAGCCCTCGCTGAGCACCCGCTTGAAATCCCAACGGGAAAACAACCGCTCGCCCAGCGCAATCGGCGTGCTGGTCAACGGCGCCAACTCTTTCAATGCTTCGTAGTTTTCGCTGAGTACCGGCTCTTCGATGAACATCAGCTTGTAGGCGTCGAGTTCCTTCATCAGCACCTTGGCCATCGGTTTGTGCACCCGGCCATGGAAGTCCACGCCGATCCCCACATTCGGTCCCACCGCATCACGCACGGCGGCGACGTTGGCCAGCGCCAGGTCGACTTTCTCGAAGGTATCGACGAATTGCAGCTCTTCGGTGCCGTTCATTTTCACCGCGGTGAAACCACGCTCGACGGCGTCCCTGGCAGCCCTCGCAGTGTCGGCCGGACGGTCGCCGCCGATCCACGAATAGACGCGAATCTTGTCACGAACCTGTCCCCCCAGCAGATCACTGACCGAGACCCCCAGCGCCTTGCCCTTGATGTCCCACAGCGCCTGATCGATCCCGGCCAGGGCGCTCATGTGCACCGCCCCGCCACGGTAGAAACCGCCGCGATAGAGCACGGTCCAGATGTCTTCGATGTTGCGCGGGTCCTTGCCGATCAGATAGTCCGACAGCTCATCAACGGCCGCCGCGACGGTGTGGGCCCGGCCTTCGACCACGGGTTCGCCCCAGCCGGTCACGCCTTCGTCGGTTTCGATTTTGAGGAACAACCAGCGCGGTGGAACGATAAAGGTCGTCAGTTTGGTGATTTTCATTTTCATCTCTCTTGTTATGAGATCTTGTAGGAGCAGCCGGTCGACGCTCGATTGCTCGCGATGCAGACGGCGCGGTCTACCTGCTTCACCGCAGTGATGCCATCGCGAGCAAGCTCGGCTCCTACAGGGATTGTCTTAGCGCAACGCGTTCCATGCCTGCACATAAGCCTTGGCGCGGACCGCCACTTCGTCAGGCGTCAGCCCCGGTTTGAACAGGCCGGAGCCCAGACCGAAACCGCTAACGCCCGCCTCGAGAAATACCTGCATGTTGTCCGGTGTGATCCCGCCCACCGGGATCAGCAACGTTCCTGCCGGCAGCACCGCCAGCCAGGCCTTGACCACCGCCGGGCCCATTTGCTCTGCCGGAAACATCTTCAACACATCGGCGCCTTCGGCCAGTGCGGCAAAGGCTTCGGTCGGTGTGGCAACGCCCGGCGACAAGTACAAACCCTCTGCCTTGGCCGCGCGCAACACCTTGGGATCACTGTGGGGCATGACGATCACCTGCCCGCCGGCCGCCTTCACTTGCAGGACCTGTTCCGGGGTCAACACCGTACCTGCGCCGATCAGGCAATCGGCGGGCAAGATGCTGCGCAAAATGCGGATACTTTCGTACGGTTCAGGGGAGTTGAGTGGCACTTCAATGACGCGAAAACCTGCCTGATACAACACCTCGCCGATGGCCGCCGCCTCTTGCGGGCGCAGGCCGCGAAGGATCGCGATCAGACCGTTTTTCGCCAGTGCTTGCTTGAGCATGTCAGACCTCCTGGTAGTTGAACGCAGACGGTTCAGCCGAGCAGCCCGGCCGCTTCGGCCAAGTGCCATAAACCGCGTTCGGTGGCCTGTTCGGCCAGGCTCACCTGAGCAAAACCGCAGGTATCGAGCGCCCGGCTGTAACGGGCACAGAGCTGGGAGTTGCCGATAAGGATGATTGAGGGCAATTGGGCGCTGTTGCGTCGGCGGCGCTGTACGCTGGAGAGGGCCGCAAGTTCATGCCCAATCAACAAGCCCGACAGATAGTCGGCTTGCTCGGTGGAACTGAGCTCGCCCGTCAGGCCAAGACAACGCGCACTGAACAAGGTCGAAAGAGGTCCGATCTCGCCGTCAGCGGACAGCGCCACCTGCACACCACGATCAAATGCCTCGCCATCAAAGGGCGCACCGCGCTGTTGGGTACGCCCCAGAATGCTGTGTTCACTGAGCACAGCGAACAGCTCGCCGGTCATGAACGTGTCGAAGTGCACGATGCAGCTGCCGGCCACTTCCACCCACTTTGAATGGCTACCCGGCAAGCCGATCAACAGATTGTCTCCCGCGCCGACAGGCAGACTCTGCAGCACGCCGAGGACCTGGGTCTCTTCGCCACGCATCACGTTTGGTAGCCGAGAACGCTCAATCACACCGGGCACGATATGCACATCGACGCCGCGCAAGCTGCGTACGGTTTTTAAGGAGGTGCCCAGATTGGCGACATTCGCCGGAGTGTCGCAGTAAGCGGCCTCACCCCAACCCTGGGCACTGCCGACCATGCCACAGGCGATCACTGGAAGATCGGGCAGTGCATCGAGCCAGTCACCGCAGGCGTCATCGAAGGCCAGTTCGAAACCATCGGCGCACATCTGGCCGGCAATCATCCGCGGCGCACCGGGCAACTGCATGATCCCCGACGACAGCGAACGCTGTTCGAGCACCTGGCCGCCGGCAGCGAGTTTGTAAGCCCGAAGTGAGGTTGTCCCCCAATCGAGCGCGATCAATTGCGCCTGCATCGCTTCACCTGAAATTTGTTTTTGGCAGTGAGTGCGTAGAGCTGATGCAGGCGACTATAAACCTGAGGGAAGACAAATCTCAATATATAAATCAACATCCCATATACAGGGATTATTATTTCCCTGTAAGAGCGAGCGGTGCGGCGATCCGACTTGCCCGCGATGAATACGCCACGGTCGACCCAAGAAGTCCCGGTGATTGTGCCAACGCCTCGCGGGCAAGGACTGGGCGCCCCCCCTGCTCCGACACAGGGACGGCGTAATTGCTCGACTGCCACATGCTATATTCCCCGCCGTTTCCGTTTCGCAGAAGGAAGTCCACGGTGAACAAGAAGACTGGCATTCGGGCCGAGCAAGCCGATAAGACCCGCGCGCGAATTCTTCAGGCTGCGGTCAAGGTCTTCACCCGCGACGGCTATTCCGGCGGGCGGGTCGAGAGCATTTCCCGCGAAGCCGAGTCCAATGACCGGATGCTTTATTACTACTTCACCAGCAAGGAACGGCTGTTCATCTGTGTGCTGGAACACATCTACGAACAGTTCAACAAGGCTGAAAGCAAACTCAAGCTGGACCTGAGCGCCCCCCTGCAAGCGCTGCAGGAACTGGTGGCGTTCGTCTGGAACTACTACGTCAAACACCCGGAATTCGTCGCCATTCTCAGCATCGAGAACCTGCACAAAGGCAAACATGCACAGCAATCCAGTGAGCTGCGCCGACTCTCAGGGGAAGCGGTCGGAGTGCTGCGGCCGATCATCGAGGCCGGTCAGGCGCAAGGGCTGTTTCGCGAGGATGTGGACCTCAAGCATGTGTATCTGATGATCGCCTCGCTCTGCTATTTCTATAACTCCAATCAGCACACGCTTAGCTCGTTTCTCGGCGAAAACCTGGCGGATAAACGCCAGCAACAGAATTGGCTGGGGTTTATCAGTGACCTGGTGGTGCGTGGGGTGATGCAGTTGCCGGATAGTCGATCTGGTCAGGATTAGCGTTGACTGCACCGGCCTCATCGCGGGCAAGCCCGGCTCCTACAAGGACTGTGTAATACCTGTAGGAGCGTGGCTTGCCCGCGAAGCTTTTAATGGGTTCCCGGATTGGCTCGCAGGTGCGCGACCTTCTGTTCCAGCCGTTGCCATTGCGGCGCCGTTGAGGCAAACCGGCTGCGCAAATACGCCGCCAATTCCGCCACCTGGGTATTCGACAAACTGTCCTTGAAACCCGGCATGTAGCCCAGATCCTTGGTGGCCGGCACCGCGATGCCTTGCAAAATGACCTTGATCAGATTGTCCGGCTGATCGCTGTGCACATTGGTATTGCTCGCCAGAGACGGGCTGACACCAAACAACTTCGGCCCAAGCCCGTCAGCGTGACAGGCCTTGCACGAGCCTTCGAACACCCGCTGGCCGTTGCTCAACGACAGGCTTGCAACGGGTGCCTGCCGAGTGGCTTTGTCCACCACGTGCGCTTCGGCCTGTGCGTCATTGAGTGAGGCCAGATACACCGCCATCGCCCGTACATCGGCCTTGGGCAGTTTCGCCAGTTCGCTGACTACCGGCCCCATGGGACCAGCCGCCACACCATGAGCCTCGGAATAGCCGCTGCTCAGGTAAGTGAACAATTGTTCCTCGGTCCACGGCGTCGGCGCTCTGGACAAGCCGTTCAGCGCCGGAGCCTCCCAACCGTCGACCGTACCGCCAGCGAGGAACGCCGCCCCACCCTTCTCCGCGCCCATCAGGTTGCGCGGTGAGTGACAGGCCGCGCAGTGGCCCAGACCATTGACCAGATACGCACCGCGATTCCATTGCTCGCTACGTTCGGGTTGCACGGTGATCTCGCCGCGCCGTAGATAGAGCGCATTCCAGCCAGCCATCAACGGTCGTAGATTGAACGGAAAGCGCATCGCGTTGGCCTTTGCCTGTTGGCTGACCGGGGTTTGCGACATCAAATACGCGTACAGCGCCTGCATGTCGGCATCGTTGATATTGCGAAACGCGGTGTAGGGAAACGCCGGGTACAAGTTGCGCCCATCACGGCCGATGCCGTCACGCATCGCCCGCTCGAACGCCGGATAAGACCAACTGCCGATTCCGCTCTTCACGTCGGGGGTGATGTTGCTGCTATAGAGCGTGCCAAAGGGTGTTTCCATCGCCAACCCACCGGCATTGGTCACGCCACCGGGCGCGGTATGGCAAACCGCGCAATCACCCACCGCCGCCAACAAACGCCCGCGCTCAAGGGTCGCCGCCGACCAGGTGCCGGTGCTTGGCGGAACAATCGGGGCGATTTCAGCGTGAAACGGCCAAGCCGTGGCGGCCATCCCGAGCATCGCGCCGAACGCCGCGAACAGTGAACCAAACAACCATTTCGAACGCTTGACCGGCGACTTTGCCGGCTCATCACAGGTCCCGGCGTTGAGCGCCGCCAACACCCGCTCCGGGGTAATCGGCAGTTCGCGAAAACGAATTCCGGTGGCGTCAAAAATCGCGTTGGCAATCGCTGCCGCGCTCGGCACCGAGGCGGACTCTCCGGCGCCCATGGGCGGTTCGTTCTGACGCGGCATCATCAGCACGTCGATCTGCGGCACCTCGGGAAAGGTCAGGATTGGATAACCGCCCCACTCCTTGCTCGCCACCGTCGACTCTTCGAAGGTCACGCGCTCCTTGAGTACGCGACTGGTGGACTGAATGACGTTGCCGTGAATCTGATGCTGCACCCCCGCAGGATTGATCATCATTCCCGAGTCATGACCGATCACCACCCGTGTGACCGAGACGTCGCCGGTCTGCCGGTCGACGGCCACATCGGCGACCCAGGCCGCCCACGCGGCGCCGAAGCCAGGAAATTTGCTGTGGATATAACGCGCATACGCAAAGCCGCGCCCGCGCAACAGATGGTCTTCATTCGGGGTTTGCATCGGCGCGGTGCGCGGCACCCAGGCCGCGCGTTCAGCGGTGGACTTCACCAGGTCGATAGCCCGCTCGTCGCGCAAATAGCGCAGTCGATACTCCACCGGATCGACACCGGCGGCGAACGCCAGTTCATCGATATAGGACTCGTGGGCGAAGGTGTTGGGCAATGCCGAAACGCCACGCATCCACGAGGCGCGGACAATCGGCGCCATGTCGTTGATGGTCACCCGCATGTGCTCGAAGTCATAGGGCGGGATCGACGTGCGATCGCCCATCTCGAACATCGCCGCCACTGGCTCGACCCGTCCGGTCAGTAGCAGGGCCAGGGTGGGCGCACCGTTGGACGGATAGCTGGTCTGAAAGTCATAAGCGGCGACACTGCCATCGGCATTCAAGCCGCCGTCAACGTCCATCAACTGCGCAGTACCCTTGGGCTCCCAGAGATGTTCCTGCTCGCGGGTCAATTGCACCCGCACCGGTTTGCCGACGGCCCGCGACAGTAGCAAGGCATCGGCGCAGACATCGTCGGCACAGTTGCGCCCGTAACAGCCGGCGGCTTCCATACGAATAATCTCGATCGACTCTTCCGGGCATTCCAGCAGCCAGGCCAGATCGGCCCGCAGCAAATGCGGATTCTGACTACCGGACCACACGCGAATGCCTGACACCTGATAATCCGCCAGCCCACAGGACGGACCGATGGAGCCGTGCATCTGATACGGCCACAAATACCTGCGTGGCATCCGCTGACTGGCCCCCGCCAACGCTTCGTCGACATTCCCCTGATCGAGCACGGTGCGCTGCACCCGCGGATTGTCACGGATCGCTTGCTCAATATCGCTCAGGTCCGGCAGCTTGTGATTCCAGGGTTTCCAACTGATCTTGAGTTCCTGGGCGGCCTTGATCGCCTGCTCTTCACGTAACGCCACGACACCGACAAAATCGCGAATCACCACGACCCGCACGATCCCCGGGATATGGGCGATGGACGACTCGTCGACTTCCAACAGGCTATTGCCGACAAAATCACCGCAATCGAGCCCGGCATAAGGCGGGCGAATCACCCGGCCGTGGAGCATGTCCGGCACGCGCATATCGTGCACGTAGGTCAGCTCACCAGTGGCCTTGGCCGGGATGTCGACCCTCGCGGCGCCCTTGCCCACTAACCGATAGTCTTCTGCCGGCTTGAGCGGCGCGTTACCGGAGATGCGCAACTCATCGTGCTCGCCGCGCACCAGCTCTGTGTAACTCGCGGTACGACCGTCTGGCGTCTTGATCACGCCGCTGTCCACACTCAGGCTTTCTACCGCCATGGCCCAACGTTCGGCGGCCCGATCCAGCAGAAAACGCCGAGCTTCAGCCGCGGCATTGCGCAACGGGATCGCTGAAATCTGCAGGGTCGCGCTGGCGATGGTCGCGCCCTGATTCGGCGCACGCTCGGTATCACCGAGCACCATGCACACCTGATCGAGCTGCAGGTCCAGCTCTTCGGCGACGATCTGCGCCAGCGAGGTGCGAATGCCGGTGCCCAGATCCACATGACCGTTGAAGGCATACACCCGCCCGTCATCGCTGACGGCGATAAACAACCCCAGTTCCTTGGGTTTGATCAGTGGGGCGCAGCCTTTGGCCACTGGCCCGGAGGGCGGCAGGATGTCATCGACGATCAGCAGTACGCCGGTCTTGGCCAGCAATTGATTTCGGGTGGGTGTTGCGTCAATCATGGTCGTCGATCCACGTTCAAGGCGTTTGACGGGCGGCACGCAGCACCGCGCGGAGGATTTCGATATGAGTACCGCAACGACAAAGGTTGGCCGAAAGCTCGTTGCGGATCTGTGTTTCGCTGGGGTGAGGATTGCGGTCGAGCAAGGCTTTGGCAGTCATGATCATGCCGTTCATGCAGTAACCGCATTGCGCCGCTTGTTCCTCGATAAAGGCTTGCTGCACCCGGTGCGGCGCGGCGCGGGTGCCGAGCCCTTCCAGGGTGACGATCTCGCGACCGACCGTGCCGGACAGTGGAAATACGCAGGAACGCGCCGCCACCCCATCGATGATCACCGTGCAGGCGCCGCACTCGCCGAGACCGCAGCCATATTTCGGGCCGTTGAGGTGAAGATCGTTGCGCAGGATCAACAGCAACGGCGTATCCGCCATCGCTGTGACTGATGAGGTGTGGCCGTTGACCTCAAGCGCTACCGTGATTTCCTGCGTCGTCATCCGCTTCGCCCGCTTCAGTTAATGAAGTATTCACTACACTAAACAGTCGAGAGAAAAATCGCGAACAGGGCCAACCTGTGGCTTCGCGACACACTTAACTGGTGAAGTGGTTACTACATGAAACGAGAGCAAAATCGATGCCAGATTCGAACGTCTGGCGTTTGGAGCACCGTTGAAGGTCGAATGATGCCTCGTAGCTGCTACAGGGCTACGGGGTCGTCGATCATCTTGCGCAGGAGAAACAACACCGCGACCTGCTCGGCCGGATTGAGGTTACTCATGGTCAGCTCGGTAATGCGCCCGGCGCAGGGCACGGTTTGCTGCACCAGACGGTCACCGGCTTCGGACAGGCCGACGATGACTTTGCGTCGATCCTGCGGGTCCGGTTCGAGGGTAATCAACTCGCGAGTCTTGAGCCGCTCGACGATACCGCGAATGGTCGCCTGATCGACGGCAGTCGCCTTGACCAATTCGGTCAGAGAGCTCGGCCCGTTATCCCGCACGGCGCAGAGGGTGACGAACTGCACGGCGGTGAGCTGCGAGTCGCCGACGTTCTGCTGGAAGATCGCCAAGTGCCGTTGATAGGCTTTGCGCAGCAAATGGCCGACTTGTTCGGAAAAAACGTAGGAAGAAGGGTCAGAAGTATCCGGCACGGCAAGCTCGAAAGGCGATGAACAGTGGGGAAGCATGATGGACAGGTTGGGGGTGGGACTCAAGGGGGGACAACTGGCTACTTGAGTCGAGCAACTCCTGTGGCGAGGGAGCTTGCTCCAATGCCGTTCAGTTAAGGACATATAGGTCCCTATTGTAGGAGCCGAGCTTGCTCGCGATGGACTCAAGGGTGGCGCGCTCATTCAGAAAATACGCGTTATCGTTAACGTCCATCGCGAGCAAGCTCGGCTCCTACAAAAAGCTGCGTTCGCTTAACTGAATGGCATTGGGGCAAGCCCCCTCGCCACAGGGTCTTAGCGAACCCTGGAAGCCTCGGGGGCGACGACATCGCCGCCGATGACCACCGCCAGATCATCCAGATACACATTGCAATTGCGCAACGGAATATCCAGATGGCACGGCGTTTTGCGGGTACCGCCGACCTCCGTGTTCGGCCCAGTGGAGAAAAGGAAGTTACCGTAGAACGCCCGGGCGTCCATGCACATGCCATCGTTCTTATCGTGCAGCCCCATGGCGGTCCACTGCGCTCGCGGCTGCAGCCCCCAGCCGATATGGGAGATGCCGTAGACCTCGGGATCGTTGAAATACTTCATGTAGTCGCGCAGGTATTCGGCCTCGAAACCACCGTGGATCGAGGTGATAAAACCCTTCTCGATTTCCAGGGTGATCTTCTCCCGGGTATAGGTCTTGAACGGTAGCAGAATGTCGCCGATGTCCAGCACCAGCACGCCCTCAGCGGTTTCTTCGTTAGGCCAGGAGAACAGAAAGCCACTGGGCCAATGGTCCCAGCGTCCCGGTTCATCGGCGAAACCGTACTCGGTGACTGAAGGATATTGCCCTAGAGCAGCGCGGAAATCGCTGCCAGCGCGGGAGGTGACGTGTATCGATCTGGCCTGTTTGAGCAGTTGTTCCGCCGCCAGCACCCGAACCTTGTCGGCCTCGGTCGGCAACATGCGCGCCAGTACTTCTGGTGGCTCGACGGCCAATAGAATCCGTGTACCGGTCTTGAGGATCTGCTCCTGCTCCGGGGAGTGCAGCAACATCATCGTGTCGACGATCAGATCCGCCGCTTCCAGCGCCCGCTGCGCCGCGATATTGCCGGTCAACGCGGTGTCGCCGCAGTAGGCGGTCATGTCGTTGCCCATCGCCGTCGGATGATTGAACGAGGGCAATTCCACCGCATAGACCTTGGCCCCCAGGCGCTGCGCAGCGTCCATCGCGGCACGCACAGTGCGCGGGTCGGAATAGTGGCTCTTGAGCACGGCGACGCTCTGCGTCGGGTCGACTTTCGACAGCTTCAACACGTGCTCGAACATCTGGGTCAGTTCGCAATCGCTTACCGGCATTTCCTGTCTCCTTGAATCGTCTGCTGTCGCACCAAGTAGAGGCGCCTCGCTTCACCCTAGTGCACTTTTATAGCGTACACACCATTTAAAAGCGATAAGACCTGAATTGACGACAGACTGCAAGAGCCAGAGCACAACGTTACCAACCCACACAAACCAAACAAAATATGGTTACTTAGCGTTACCAAGGGCAAATATCGCTCGAATTTATTTTTTCAGCCGAACTCTTCTCATTTTAAAAAAAGAGCGTATACACTTTAAAAACCTTGCGGACAGATCCCGCCAGTCAGCCAGAAAAAGAGGAGCACGCCCCCATGGGAAGCACACAAAAAATCGCCATCGTCGGTGCCGGCCTCGGCGGTGCCGCCGCCGCCACGCTGTTGCAACAAGCCGGGTTCCAAGTGGATATCTACGAACAGGCCCCCGAGTTTTCCCGCCTCGGCGCCGGGATTCATATGGGCCCGAACATTATGAAAGTCTTCCGGCGCATGGGCATCGAGCAGCAGCTCGACCGAATGGGCTCGCACCCGGATCACTGGTTCAGCCGCGACGGCATCAGCGGCGAGTACTTATCCCGCATCCCGCTGGGGGATTTCGCTCGCAAGGAATACGGCGCGTCCTACGTCACTGTGCACCGGGGCGACCTGCATGCGTTGCAGATGTCGACGATCAAACCGGGCACCGTGCACTTCAACAAGCGTCTGGAAACCATCGAAGAAACCGACAGCCAGGTGCGCCTGACTTTCAGCGACGGCGAAGTGACCTACGCGGATATCGTCATCGGCGCCGACGGCATCAACTCGAAGATTCGCGAAGAGCTGCTTGGCCCGGAAAAACCGCTGTACAGCGGCTGGGTTGCGCACCGGGCATTGATCCGCGGCGAGCAATTGGCCAAGTACGATTTGCAGTTCGAAGACTGCATCAAGTGGTGGACCGAGGACCGGCACATGATGGTCTACTACACCACCGGCAAGCGCGACGAGTACTACTACGTCACCGGCGTGCCACACCCGGAATGGGATTTCCAGGGCGCGTTCGTCGACAGCAGCCGTGAAGAAATGTACGACGCATTCCAGGGCTATCACCCAACCGTCCAGGCGCTGATCGAATCCACCGAGAGCGTGACCAAGTGGCCACTGCGCAACCGCAATCCGCTGCCGCTGTGGAGTCGCGGTCGACTGGTGCTGCTGGGCGACGCCTGCCACCCGATGAAGCCGCACATGGCCCAAGGCGCCGGTATGGCCATCGAAGATGCAGCGATGCTGACCCGCTGCCTGCAAGAAACCGGGCTGAGCGACTACCGCACCGCGTTCGAACTCTACGAAGCCAACCGCAAAGAGCGCGCCTCGCGGGTGCAGTCCGTGTCCAATGCCAACACCTGGCTGCGGACTCAAGAAGATCCGGCCTGGGTCTACGGTTATGACCTCTACGGCCAGGTGCTGAAATCGGGGGTGGCCGCGTGAGCACCTTCCTGCAGGGCGGCAACGTCCAGGCCAACGGCATTCGTCAGCATTATCTGCGCTACGGTGGCCAAGGCCCGGCATTGATCCTGATTCCGGGCATTACCAGCCCGGCGATCACCTGGGGTTTCGTCGCTGAACGCCTCGGCGAACATTTTGACACCTACGTCCTGGATGTACGCGGTCGCGGCCTGTCGTCCACCGGGCCGGAACTGGACTACAGCGCTGACGCCTGCGCTGACGACATCGGCGCGTTCGCTCAAGCGCTGCAACTGGACAGTTATCACTTGGTCGGCCATTCCATGGGCGCGCGCTTTGCCGTACGCAGCGCGGTCCGTCATCCCGAAGGCGTGAACCGCCTGGTGCTGATCGACCCGCCAGTGTCCGGCCCGGGTCGTCGCGCGTACCCGAGCAAATTGCCATGGTACGTCGACTCGATCCGCCAGTCGCTGATCGGGATGGACGCCGAGGCGATGCGTGCCTTTTGCGCCACCTGGACGGACGAGCAACTGCAATTACGTGCCGAATGGCTGCACACCTGCTACGAGCCGGCGATCGTCAGGGCCTTTAACGACTTCCACGATGTCGATTTCCATCAGGACTTACCGAAACTTCAGGCCCCCGCCCTGCTGATGATCGCCGGTCGCGGCGGAGTCATTCAGGCCGAAGACGAAGCCGAAATCCTGCAACTGCAACCGAACATTCGCATCGCCCACGTCACCAACGCCGGGCACATGATTCCTTGGGATGACCTCGAAGGCTTCTTCGCCGCTTTCGGAGATTTCCTCGGCGCACGTTTGAACTCGCCCCTGAATTAAACGCATCGGGAGATTTTTATGCTCAAGCCTTATCGCATCGGTCAGATTGTGCCGAGCTCCAACACCACCATGGAAACCGAGATCCCGGCGATGCTCACTGCGCGCCAGTTGATCCGCCCGGAACGCTTCACCTTCCACTCCAGCCGCATGCGCATGAAGCAAGTGCGCAAGGAAGAGCTGGCAGCAATGGACGGCGAATCCGACCGCTGCGCCATCGAACTGTCCGATGCCAAAGTCGACGTCCTTGGTTATGCGTGTCTTGTCGCGATCATGGCCATGGGCCTTGGCTATCACCGTAAATCCGAACAACGCTTGCGCAAGGCCACCGCCGATAACGACGCCAACGCACCGGTGATCACCAGTGCCGGCGCGTTGATCGAAGGCCTGAAAGTCATGGGCGCCAAACGCATCGCGATTGTTGCGCCGTACATGAAGCCACTGACCGAACTGGTGGTGAATTACATCCGTGAAGAAGGCTTTGAAGTGGTCGACTGGCGCGCGCTGGAAATCCCCGACAACCTCGAAGTGGCCCGCCACGACCCGGCCAGACTGCCGGCCATCGTCGCGGGGATGAATCTGGAAGGCGTTGATGTGATCGTGCTTTCAGCCTGCGTACAGATGCAGTCGCTGCCGGTGGTGGCGCAAGTCGAAGCCCAGACCGGCAAACCAGTGCTGACAGCGGCTATCGCCACCACCTACGCCATGCTTAAAGCACTGGACCTGGAACCCATTGTTCCCGGTGCCGGCGCGTTGCTCTCTGGCGCTTATTAAAAGGTGAGCACGATGAGCGAGCAAACCGCTAACGACAACTATCAAGGCGTGTGGGGTCAGCGCATTGGTTTCGGTCAAAAAGCCGCGCTGCTGATGATCGATTTCATGCGTGGCTACACCACCGAAGGTGCGCCGCTGTTCGCCCCCGGCGTGGTCAGCGCCGTCGCCGAAAGCGTCGAGCTGCTGGAAAGCGCCCGGCGTCAGGGCATCCCGGTGGTGCACACCAATATCCGCTACCATCCCGGCCATTTCGCCGACGGCGGCATCTGGGTGAAAAAGGCCCCGGTGATGAAAGACATGGTCGAAGGCAACCCGTTGGCCTCGTTCTGCGAAGCGGTGTTGCCGCGCGCCGATGAAGTGGTGATCAGCAAACAATACGCCAGTGCCTTTTTTGGCAGCAGCCTGGCCTCGATGCTGCACGCCCAAGGCATCGACACCGTGGTACTGGCCGGTTGCTCCACCAGCGGCTGCATTCGTGCGACAGCAGTGGACGCGGTGCAACATGGATTTCGCACCATCGTCGTGCGCGAATGCGTTGGCGACCGGCATCCGGCGCCCCATGAAGCGAATCTGTTCGACATCGACAGCAAGTACGGCGATGTCGTCAGCAAGCAGGAGGCGATTGCACAATTCGAACGGATGTAATGCATACAACGAGAACCGCGCCATAGAGCGCCGGTCCTGCCGGGTTTGATTCAGGTGTCATAAGTATTTTGACCACGACCCAGCGTAAAAAAACTGAGCACAGCTCGTTATGAAACGAGCGTGCCCAGTCTTCTGACACTGCCTTTGGAAGCCGCCCCGGCGCTCCCAGAGCGCTGGAAAAAGCGGCTGTATAAAAACCATAAGTCACCGCCAGGAGACACAAGCCATGCCCATTGCGAACGCGAATACAGATGCAACAACCGCGACCACCGTCGCCAACCCGATTCAAGCGCTCTACCACAAGATCACCTGGAAGCTGATTCCCTTCCTGTGTTTCTGCTACCTGGCCGCCTACCTCGACCGGATCAATATCGGCTTCGCCAAACTGCAGATGCTCGATCAACTGCACTTCAGCGAAACCGCGTTCGGTCTTGGCGCCGGGCTGTTCTTTGTCGGTTACATCCTGTTTGAAGTACCCAGCAATCTGGTGCTGGAAAAAGTCGGTGCGAAAATCTGGATCGCGCGGATCATGATCACCTGGGGCCTGCTTTCGGCCTGCACCATGCTCGTGACCTCCACTACCCAGTTCTACATCCTGCGCTTTCTGCTGGGTGCTGCCGAAGCGGGTTTTCTACCAGGGGTTTTGTACTACCTGACCACCTGGTTTCCGACCTATCGGCGCGGGCGCATTATTGCCTTGTTCATGATTGGTCTACCGCTATCCAGCGTGATCGGCGGCCCGCTGTCGGGCTGGGTCATGGGTCATTTCGATAACCTGGGTGGCCTGCGCGGCTGGCAATGGTTGTTCCTGATCGAAGCGGTGCCCAGTGTCTTGCTCGGTATCCTGACTTTCTGGGCCTTACCCAACAGTTTTCAGCAGGCCAAATGGCTGAACGACGAAGAAAAGGCGTTGCTAGAAAACGAACTGCGCACCGATGAGGCCGGCAGCACAGGCAGCAAACACAGCTTTCGCGACGGCTTCTTCAACCTGAAAGTCTGGATGCTCGGCGGTATCGACTTCTCGATCCTGCTCAGCGCCTACGCCATGGGTTTCTGGATGCCGACTTTCATCCGCAACGCGGGAATCGTCGACACCTTCCATATCGGCGTATTGACCGCCTTGCCAAGCATCGCGGCACTGCTGGGTATGCTGCTGATCGGCGCCAGCTCCGACAAACATCGGGAACGTCGCTGGCACATCATCGTGCCGTTTCTGATCGGCGCCGCGGCCATGGCTAGCAGCACCTTCTTCACCCACAACGTGATCGCCACCGTTGCGCTGTTCGCCATCGCCTCGGCGGCAATCATCGGCGCGGTACCGGTGTTCTTCAGCCTGCCAGCGACTTTCCTCAAAGGCACCGCCGCTGCGACCGGTTTCGCCCTGGCCTGCTCGCTGGCGAATATCGCCGGTCTGGTCAGCAACTCGCTGATGGGCGTGGCCATCGACGTCACTGGCAGCAGCGCCGGGGCTTTGTGGTTCTTCGCCGGGTGCTTGATTCTCAGCAGCTTTCTGGTGATCGCATTACCGGCAAAACTGGTGAACCGCTAAAACGCCCTCCAACGTAGCAGCTGCCGAGCCGCACAGCTCGGCAGCTGCTACGCAGGGCGTCTGTTACGCAATGATCAAAAACAACAACTGTCAGGTGAATACCCCATGCAACGTTTCATCAAACGCTGTGCGCTGTTTGTCGCCGTCGGCCTTTGCACCGGGTCGCTGCAAGCGGCGGAAAAAGTCATCTTCGACACCGACTTCAACGTGCTTAACGATGACGGTCAGGCCTTCATCATGCTCGCCCAACTGCATGCGCAGAAGCGTATTGACCTGCTGGGTCTGACCCTGGTCAGCGGCAACGCCTGGGTCGACCAAGAACAAGTCGATGCGCTCAAAGCCGTTGAGCGCATGGGCCTGGAAAAAGAAATCGGCGTGTATTCCGGCGCGGCCTACCCGCTGCTGCATGACTTCGCCACTTATCCACAGGAGCAAGCGTTCTTCGGCGCCGGCTGGCCGGGGGCGTTCAAGAGTCCGCGGCCAACTTCCGCCGCGCAACTGATCGCGCCGCCCGATGGCCTGGCGACTCACACCCAACTACGCAAGGAAACCGCACCGCAGTTCATCATCGACAGCGTGCGCGCCAACCCCCATGAAGTGACCCTGCTGGCGATCGGCCCGCTGACCAACCTGGCACTGGCCATCCGTCAGGCGCCGGACATCGTGCCGCTGATCAAACGCATCGTGTATATGGGCGGCGCTATCGAGATTCCGGGCAATACCACGCCAGCCGCCGAGTTCAATTGGTGGTTCGACCCCGAGGCGGCGAAGATCGTCCTGCGCTCGCCCATCGAACAGGTGATTTTCCCGAACGATGTCTGCGAAAAAGTCACCTTCGATGCCTTGATCTACAAGCGTATCGTCGCCCACAAAGGCGTGATTCCAGACCTGTACAAACACGAGTTCGGCCCCCTGTTCAGCAAGGATCCGGGCTATCACCGCTTCACCTGGGACAGCCTGCCCACGCTGTTTTTGGTCAAGCCGCAAATGGTCACCGAAGCCCGCGATATGTGGGTCGACGTCGACGCCCGGTTCGGCCCGGATTACGGCCGCGCATTGGGCTACAAGAAAAACCCGCCGGTGGGCACGCAAAAAGCCAAAGTGGTGTTCGCCATCGATCAGAAGGCGTTCTGGGATGACTATGTAACCTTGGTGACCTTGCCGGCGCCAGTCAAGCGGCCTTGAGGTCTCTCAGCTAACCCTCCGCCCCCAAAAGGGGCTGGGGAACTGATTGCCCATCAACCTTGGGCAAACTCCCTCAACACCTTCCCTTCCATGCGATAACGCACCCACTCATCCTGTGGCTGGGCACCGATCGATTTGTAAAATTGAATCGCCGGCTCGTTCCAGTCCAGTACGCTCCATTCGAACCGTCCGCAGTCGTTGGCGCAGGCGATTTGTGCGAGGTGACGCAGGAGTTTTTTACCCGCTCCGCCGCCACGCTGTTCAGGGTTGATGTAAAGGTCTTCGAGGTAGAGGCAATTGCTCCCCAGCCAGGTCGAGTAGCTGAAGAAGAACACCGCGAAGCCAATCGGCTGCCCGTCCCGCAGACAGATCAGGCCATGGGCGGTGGCGCCTTCGTTGAACAGGCTGCGTTCAATGTCGGCGACGCTGGCGATGACTTCGTGCCTGGCGCGCTCGTAATCCGCCAGTTCGGTGATGAACGCGAGGATTTGCGGGGCATCGCTCGGCACGGCTGGGCGGATTTCGATGGTCATGGACTTTCCTTGTACGGATGTGAAAAAGCCATACTAAGTCGGCGCCGAGCGCTCGTCACATTTCAGATGAAAACCTGGTTTATGGTCATCGGATCAACTGTAGCGAGGGAGCAAGCCACTCCCTCGCCACAGGTCCTGCGCCCGACGTTTAATCGTCTTACTCCTAACGAGATTTTCGAATGATCGCTGCTTTCGCTCCGCTGCAAAGTCTTGCCGCAACACTCCTGCCCCACGCGCTTGAGCCGTCCGAGGATGGCGCCCACGATCTGTCGCACCTGCATCGGGTCTGGAACAACGCTCGCGTTATCCACAAAGAGGAAAGTGGCGACCTCGAGGTGCTGCTGGCGGCGGTGCTTTTGCATGATTGTGTGGCGGTGGAAAAGAACTCGTCGTTGAGAGCCCAGGCGTCACGTCTGGCCGCGGAGAAAGCCTCGCAGGTGTTGGCTGGCTTGAGTTGGCCAGAAGATAAAGTCGCTGCGGTCGCCCACGCCATCGAGACCCACAGTTTCTCGGCGGGTATGACACCAACGACGCTGGAAGCAAGAATCCTGCAGGACGCCGACCGTCTCGATTCCCTTGGAATGCTCGGCGTGGCGCGGACGTTTTATGTCTCCGGGCGAATAGGCAGCGCGCTTTACCACCCGTTGGACCCCGAAGCAAAGTCCCGCGATTATGACGACAAGCGCTTCACCCTTGATCACTTCCAGACCAAGCTGCTGCACCTGGCCGCTGGTTTCCAAACACAGACCGGCAGCCGGCTGGCGCAGATTCGTCATGAACGATTGAAGCGATTCATGGAGGAGTTTATGGAGGAGATCGGTTTGTGCTGACAGCATCAATCAGTGCTTTACTCCGTTATTGACTAACCCTGAAGTCTGCAAGAACACAACTAACGTCTGCGCCTCGCATGTTAGAAATGCGATTCATAATTCCAGCTGGCAAGAGACGCCTTCATGCAGACCGGTACTCATCAGGACACCATCGTTTCAGGGAAGCTATTCGGCCTGTTTTGCGTTGCCAGTTATCTGCTTTCACTGTCCTATGGTTCGACCTTCCTACTGTCACTGCTGATCAGTTCACGCGGCGGCAACGAGCATGACGCTGGCAGCGTGATCTCGATCGCGATGCTCAGCACCTTTGTGGCGGTGATCCTCTCCGGGCATTTGTCAGACCTGTTGGGTGCTGCACGCTCAATTGCGCTGTTCGGCTGCTTGCTGGTAGTGGCCAGCCTGGGTTTCGCGCTGACGCCTGGGTTCGGGAATGCCTTATTGTTTTTTGGGCTGATGCTTGGCCTCGGCTGGGGCGTGTTTTACACCCTGGGGCCAATCATCGTGGCGATGCTGGTCGAGCCCACTCAGCGCGCCAGGTACTTCGCGCTGCTGTCAGGCAGCATGATGACCGGCATTGGTTCCGGTCCGTTGTTGGGCCGTGCGGCCAGCGTGCTGGGCTATCCCGTCACCACCGCTTTTTACATCGCCGCGCTGGCAAGCCTGATGGGGGTGGTGATGTTCTGGCGATTGGGAGTAGCCCTCAAGCACCGCCCCAATCTGCTGGGAACCGCTGCCGTGTCGAAGATTTCCTGGTCGGCGGCCGCCCAAGTGCTTTCTTCCAAAGCGGTATTTTCGATCATCATGGTCGGCCTGGGCGGATGCGTGTTTGGTGGCCTGTCGAGCTTCCAGACCAGCTACGCCGCCTCCCGTTCACTGGATTATTCACTGTTCTTTTTAGGCTTCATGAGTGCGGCGATCACCAGCCGCCTGCTGATCGCCAGTATCGTGGTCAAACGCGACGCCTATGGGGCGTCCTGCCTGCTCTGCGGGCTGACAGTGGTGTCGATCGTGATGTTCCGGTTCCTGGTCGACGACGGCTTCAGCTATGTACTGGCGGCGGTCATTCTCGGTGTCGGTTACGGGCTAACCTATTCGGTGATCAACGGCCTCGCCGCCAATGAAGCCCCCGCCGGTACCACCTCGCAATCCCTGTTGCTGTTCAGCCTTGCCTACTTCATAGGTGTGTTCGGCTTTCCACTGTTGGCCGGCAAGATCATCGTCGAACAAGGCATGTCCGCCCTGTTGCTTATGATATTGGCAGTTGCGGTGATGAGTTGGCTGATTACCGTGGGCCGGCTGATCTGGCGCTGGTTGAACGTCGAAAAGGCACTGCAGAACGCCTAGACCACTCGTCTAAATTCAGCCACCCATCGAAATCGGGAGCAGACTGGTACGGGTAACGACTCTAGAAGTGGAGGCGACGCCATGAACATGTCAAAACTGCCTGCCCTTGTCCTTGCCGGGTTGCTGTCTTCAGCAGCCTTCGCCGGTTCAACCGCCCCGACCAACCCAGTCTACCGGGCGACATCCCCCGCCACCGCGACCGACCCACGAATTGATCGCAACGATACCCATAGCCCGGACATCATGAACTCCAGCGTCCCGGACAACGCCAGATTGGGTACCAGCTCTAAAACCACCACCGGTGGCTCGGGCTCTGACCGTGACGGCAACGCCCGCAAGTAAATCGAAGGCTGCGAAACCTTTCCAGACTGACCCTGTGCACCAGGGTCAGAAGGAGCTGCCGGAGGTTCGGGCCGCGCTCGGACGATCCTGCCCCTACGATCTGGCGATAAACGCATCGACCTCAGCAGTGCCCGGCAAGGTGGCTGGCCCCCAACGCATGACCGCCAGCGCTGCAGCGGCATTGGCGCGACGGGCCGCTTGAGCCGGTGGCAGCAGTAAGCCGTCCTCCATGAGGCCGCTTTCGATACGCCGAATCAGCTCGTCAACCACTCGCTTTTTCTTGTCAAATCGAACATGTCTAATCATGTACAAATCAATAAACGAAACGAGTCGGCAGTGGCAGCGGATTATTTCAGAGGGATATCCACGGCCGTGCAATCCTGTAGGAGCCGAGCTTGCTCGCGATGGACTCAAGGGCGGCGCGTTTATTCAGAAAACACGCGTTATCGTTAACGCTCATCGCGAGCAAGCTCGGCTCCTACCCCGCGAAGACGACTTACAGTCGATTCAAGGCTCAAGTCCGATAGTAAAGAACTCACCGCCACTCCAGACCCCCAACCAGCGCTGCCCGTCGATTTCCCGTGTCACCGCCAGTTCCACCAGTTGGTAAAACACATTGCGATGGATCAAGGCTTCGAAATTGCTCCGCACATGCACATAGGGTGCAGGCTCTTGAGTGTCGGGATCGATCACCACTCGCAACGCATGCTCAGGACCGGCTTCGGCCTGCTCTTCGACATTCGTGGTGAAACGCAGCAACTGAGTTTCGCCCTCGCCTTCAACCTCAAGGCTGACGGCGACAAAAGGCGCATCGTCGACCTTGATGCCAACCTTTTCCACCGGGGTAATCAGGAAGTAATCGTCACCATCGCGACGCATGATGGTGGAGAACAGTTTAACCATCGGTTTACGCCCGATGGGCGTGCCAAGGTAATACCAGGTTCCGTCGCGGGCGATCCGCATGTCGATATCGCCGCAAAAGTCGGGGTTCCACAAGTGGACCGGTGGCAAGCCTTTGGATTTGGGAATTTGTCCCAACAGATCATTAGCTTTTTGCGGACCACTCATGTTGTTTTCCTCTTGTATTGCTTAGTCGCTCAAGCCCAACAGGCTACGAGCGTATTGCTCGAGCGGCGGACCCAGCAAATCTTCTGGCTTGTTGTCGTGGAACGTCAGTAAACCACCACGACTGTGAATACGTGCAGTATCGATCAAATACCGGGTGTTGGTCTCGATCAACATGAGCTGAATCACGCCACTGTCGATCCCCATTCGATCCACGGCTTGCTGATCGATCCATTCATCCGAGTTGCCGATCCGGTCGTCAGCCTTGGCGAAACGGGTGTAGAGCAGATAATGCGCACCGGCCGCGCGGGCTTCGGTCATCGCTTCCTCCAGCCCCTCAGGGGATTGGGCGCGACGGACCATGGGGAAGTATTCGACAAACCCGTTGAAGGCTTCTTCGGCGACCACATTTGGCCGCGGATAGGGACTGCCGGGCGGTGCAAAGGCGCCTTGGGCGATATAAATAAAGGAGTCTGGCTGTATGCGGAACGAGTTCGAGCGATGGGTATCACTGTGATCGAGCAAGCCCGCATCGCTCATGTGATAGCGAGCGCCCTCACCCAGATCGCTGACATTCATGCAGCCACCAAGCGCCAAAAAGGCCAGCAGCAAAACCAGGCTACGCATCCTACCCTCCAGATGCCGGTGACGGAAAACCGGCGAATCCTGGCAGGATGCAGCTTCCGCGCCAGCTCAAAGGGGTTTGGGAATGGTGGAGGGATTTGAGAGTGTCAGAAATTTCTTCATCGCTTGCCACTCCGCCATCGCGAGCAAGCCCGCTCCCACATTAGATCTCCATCGGTCACACTTTTGTAGTCTGACGCAGATCAAGTGTGGGAGCGGGCTTGCTCGCGATGAGGCCATGGCAAACACCGAAGATTCCACAGCAAACCCAAATTTCGGCGAACTCTTTTATCCGCCGATGATTTTCATGATGGTCGCGCCACCGGAGAAGGCGACTTCCTGCTTGTCGCCCAAGGCTTTCACCAATAGGCGTTGCAAGGCTGGCAAAGCCTCGTGGCGAGGCTTGTCCAGCAGGTCGCCGACATAATGGCGATTGCTCGACGAGAGGCAGCCATGCAGCCAGCCGGTGGACGACAAGCGCAGACGTGAACAGGTCCGACAGAACGGCACACTTTCATTGGCAATTACGCCAAAGAAACCCCGGCCCGGAATTTCATAGCGCACCGCCGTGGCATCCACTGGCGCATCAGCCTGGAGGTATTCGTAGCGCTCGCCGATCAGGCTCAACAGCTGTTGCAGGCTGACGAATTGCTGCAAAAAGGCATTCGAATCACTGGCCAAATGCCCCATGCGCATCAGTTCGATAAAACGCAGTTCATAACCGCGTTCAAGGCAATAATCGAGCAGCGGCATCACCTGATCCAGGTTCTGCCCGCGCAACGGCACCATGTTGACCTTGATCTTGATGCCTGCGGCTTTCGCCTGATCCATACCGTTAAGCACAGTCGCCAGATCGCCGCCGCGTGCAATGCTGCGAAAGGCACCAGGGTCAAGGGTATCCAGGGAAACGTTGATTCGGCGAATTCCGGCATCCACCAGCGACGGCAGTTTGCGCGCCAAGAGCTGGCCGTTGGTAGTCAGGCTGATATCCGCCAGCCCCATCTGCCCCACCGCGCCCATGAAGGTTTCCAGCTTGGGGCTGACCAAGGGTTCGCCGCCGGTAATACGCAGGCGCTCGATGCCGGCCGCTTCAATCAGATAAGCAACGCCACGGGCCATGGCTTCGGCCGACAATTCATCCTGCGCTGCGACCAGTCGCTTGCCGTTCGGCACGCAGTAGGTACACGCATAGTTGCAGGCTGAAGTCAGGCTGATCCGCAAATTGCGAAAATGCCTGCCTTGACGGTCAACGATCATGGATCACTCCGGCGGTAGAAGATTCGGACTTGCTAAAACCTGACTCACAAATCAAGTTTTAGCAAGTCCCTAGCCTGAGTATATTCCTGAGATACTGCACCCTGTAGCGAAACATGGCGCAATAAAGCAACTGAATGGCTCAGCTGCCGGGAGTGTCGGTATCGCGCTTGCGCTTGTTGCCCATACGCACGCCGATATCCATCAGGAACTGGAAGAAACCTTCCTGATCTTCCAGCACATTGCTCCAGAACGGCGAGTGATACAGCGCCACAGCGCCGTGCACCAGCGCCCAGGATGCGCAATAGTGGAAGTAAGGCGGTACGTCTTCGAGCTTGCCTTCACTGATCCGGCCCTTGATCAACAAGGTCAGTCGTTCGAAGTTGGACGCGCGAATCTTGTGCAGCTCCTCGACCATCTCCGGCACCTGATTGCCCTTGACCACCTTTTCTTCCAGGCGGTCGAACAGCCGGTAACGCTGCGGATCGCGCATGCGGAATTCGAAGTAGGCCCGGGACAGGGCTTCCTTATCCTTGTCGACATCGGCAGAGTGCAGCAGCTCGTTCAGGTCACGCTCGTAGTCGAGCATCAGACGCAGATAGATCTCTGCCTTGGACTTGAAGTGCTTGTAGATGGTCCCTTTGCCGATACCCACGGCATCAGCGATCATCTCGACGGTGACGCTGTCTTCACCTTGTTCGAGGAACAGCTTTAGCGCGGTATCGAGAATTTCTTGCTCGCGGCGACGAAACTCACGGACCTTACGAGGTTCTTTCTGCATAAGAAAAGGTCTGTAGGGGTCAAAATCGAAGCCGCGTATTATGCCTAACTTGCGCCAAATTGCACGGATCATCCGACCATGTCTACGTTTCTTGATGAATTTGTACAGGCTCCGGGCCTGCGTTATTTGAATCATGCTGCCGTCGCCCCCTGGCCAAATCGAGCTGCCGTGGCAGTCGCGCGTTTCGCTCAGGAGAACGTTTTACTGGGCGCACGGGACTATTCGGACTGGATGATCCTCGAACAACGCTTGCGCGAACGCTTGATGCGCCTGCTTAACGCACCGTCAACGGATGACGTAGCGCTGGTCAAAAATACTTCGGAAGCACTGTCTTTTGTCGCCTTCGGCCTGCAATGGCAAAGTGGCGATCAGATTGTCATTAGTGACGAAGAATTCCCTTCCAACCGTATCGTCTGGGAAGCCCTGGCACCGCAAGGTGTGGAAGTGCTGCAGGTCAGCCTCAAGGGCGCTGACCCCGAAGGTGCCCTGCTGGCCGCCTGCGGCCCGCGCACCCGCCTGATGTCAGTGAGTGCCGTGCAGTTCGCCAGTGGCCTGCGCCTGGACCTGCAGCGCCTTGGCACCGGCTGCAAACAACAGAACGTGCTGTTCTGCATTGATGCCATCCAGCAACTGGGTGCCCTGCCCTTTGATGTCCAGGCGTACCAATGCGACTTCGCCATGGCAGACGGTCATAAATGGCTCCTGGGGCCTGAAGGCCTGGGCGTGTTCTATTGCCGCAGCGAACTGCGCGAGCAGCTTGAACTCCATGAGTTCGGCTGGCACATGCTCGAACACATGGGTGACTACAACCGTAGCGACTGGGAGCCTGCGAAAAGCGCGCGTCGCTTCGAGTGCGGCAGCCCGAACATGCTCGGTGCCATGGCGCTGGAAGCCAGTTTGTCGCTGCTCGAAGAAGTCGGTATGGAAGAGGTCGCTGCGCTTATTGCCGAACGCATGCAATGGCTACAGGACGGCTTGAGCACAATGGCTGGCGTACAACTGCATAGCCCGCCGAATCCCGTCCGGCGTGGAGGGATTTTCTCGTTCAGTATCGATGGCATCGATAATCAGCGGGTCTACGAGCAACTCAAGCAGCAACAGGTTGTGTGCATCCCTCGCGGCCCTGGCATTCGCTTTTCCCCACATTTCTACACAGAAAAACGCGTGATCGACGAAACTTTGGCAATTTTGGCGACAATTGCCAAGTAATGAGAACTCAACTGAAGCGCGCGTATTCCAAATCTGTTTAAAAAATAGAGGGGTCAGACTGGACTCAACGCAATAGTGATCAATACTTCAACTGTCGGCGCGACATCTCCCCCAAGTGGCGCGCCGATGAAGGTACCAACGGACTGCGTACCTTTGTTTTACTCCTAATGGTCTTAACCCGGATTCCCCCCCCAGAACCCGGGTTTTTTTTGCCTGCAATTTGTGTAGGAGCGAGCGTGCTCGCTCCTACAGGGGGCTCACGCAGGACCGATGACATGCGCCAACGGAAACAACCGCTTGAAGTTCTCGGTGGTCTGCTCGGCAAAACGCTCGTACGGCTCACCACGCAACATTGCCAGATACTGCGCAACATCTCGTACGTATTGCGGCAGGTTCGGCTTGCCCCGATGCGGAATCGGCGCCAGATACGGTGAGTCGGTTTCCACCAGCAGACGGTCGGCCGGCACCTGCCTGGCGACATCACGCAACGCATCGGCATTACGGAAAGTGACGATGCCGGACAGGGAAATATAGAACCCCAGATCCAGTGCGGCCTTGGCCATTTCCCAGTCTTCGGTAAAGCAGTGCAGCACGCCAGCCTGGGGCAGCGCCGCCTCACGCAATAGCTCCAGGGTGTCGGCTCGTGCGCCACGGGTGTGGACGATCACCGGCTTGCCGGTCTGCTGAGCGGCTTGCAGATGCAAGCGAAAGGACGCTTGCTGCAACTCGGCCGCTTCCGGCTCGTAGTGATAATCCAGACCGGTTTCACCAATGGCCACAACCCGCGGGTGGTTGAGCTCGCGTAACAGCCAATCCAATGCAGGTGCCGCGCCCGGCTGCACGTCGAGCGGATGGACGCCGACCGAGCAGTCGACATCGGCATAGCGCTCGGCGAGCGCTTTGACGTCAGCTGCGTTTTCGACGCTCACGCCAATACAGAGAAAGTGACCGACGCCGCATTGACGAGCCGCTTCGAGGGCCGCGTCAAGAGAGCCGGCATGTTCGGCAAGGTCGAGGCGATCAAGGTGGCAATGGGAATCTACGAGCATAAGGCTGCAACTACATCGTATGAGTGGGACGGTCGGACTTCAGGGCTCCGGCCGGACGGGTTTCGATTCTGTTTCGAGCGGTGTTGTCACTATCACTGAACTGCATGCCGACACCCGCTGCCGACTACTTGACTCCAGGCCCGTGCGATCAATTCCGGGCAGGCAAATCTGCCCACTGCACCAGTAACGCCTCAAGCAGCAATACGCGATTGAGGTTGGCCTTGCTCAGCACCTTCTGGCGCTGGGCCAGAATCCAGTCCTGGATATTCAGGACCTTTTCCTGAGAAGACTTCTGCGCCAGATATTGCACGACTTTGCGCATATCGGGCAAACCCAGTCCCTCCTCGTCCTGAGTGAGCTGGTAACGCAGGATCAGGCTAGACCAGTCGCAGAACCAGTCGAACAGCAACAGTAGCGAAATGGCGTTCCAGCCCTCAGCCAACTGAGTTGGCGATTGCTGTTGCTTGAGCAGTTTTTTCACGCCGTCTACCACCAGGGCGCGCTGCTCACGTACACCCTGCGCCTGCAAGGTGACGGCGGCCAATGGCGAACCAGCGGCCAGTGTCAGCAGCTCAATGCGTTCCTCTTCAGTGCTGTCAGGCAAAGCCTTGGCCAGCCACTCCAGACTCATCGCCTGGCTCGGCAACGGACAGGCCTGCTGCACACAGCGACTCTTGACGGTCGGCAACAAACGGCTTGGCTGGTGACTGACCAACAACAACACGGTATCGCCGGAAGGCTCTTCGAGGCTTTTCAGCAAGGCGTTGGCGGCGTTGTTGTTCATCGACTCGACCGGCTCGATCAGTACCACTTTGCGCCCGCCCAACTGCGCGGTCTGCACCACGAAGCTGACCAGTTCACGAACCTGGTCGACCTTGATCGCCTTGTCCGCCTCTTCTGGCTCCAGCACGTAGTTATCCGGATGGCTGCCAGCCTTGAGCAGCATGCAGGATTTGCATTCCCCGCAAGCGTCCAGCCCTTGCGGCTTCTGACAGAGCAAACGAGCCATCAAGCGTTCAGCCAGCGCTCGCTTGCCGATACCCGCCGGGCCGTGCAGCAAGTAGGCATGGGCATGCTGTGCACGGCCGGCCAGTTGCTGCCAGAGGCTGTCCTGCCACGCGAAGGCCTCAGCCACGGTAAAGCCCCAGCAATTGCGGCAACAGGGCGTCCAGCGACCGCTGAACCTGCGCCAGCGGCTGGGCGGCATCCACCAGGTGATAACGCGCCGGATCAGCCTCGGCACGTTTCAGATAAGCACTGCGGACCGCGTCGAAGAACACCCGACCTTCAAGCTCGAAACGGTCCAGCCGCCCCCGAGCACTGGCGCGAGCCAGACCGACCTCGACCGGCAAATCGAACACCAGCGTCAGGTCCGGACGCAGATCACCCTGAACGAAAGTTTCCAGGGTTGCGATGCGTTCTACAGACAAACCGCGACCACCGCCCTGGTAGGCGTAAGTAGAGTCGGTAAAGCGATCACACAACACCACCACACCCTTGGCCAGCGCCGGGCGAATCACCTCGGCCAGATGCTGGGCACGCGCGGCGAAAACCAGCAGCAGCTCGGTGTCGGCGTTCATCACTTCATCGCCGGGCGTGAGCAATACTTCACGAATCCGCTCGGCCAATGGTGTACCGCCCGGTTCGCGGGTCAGCAACACCTCGATACCTTCGGCGCGCAGACGCTCAGCCAGGTACTCGCGATTAGTGCTTTTGCCGGCGCCTTCCGGGCCTTCCAGGGTAATAAACAGGCCAGTCACAGGCAGTCCTTAATCAGAGTCATTGCGGGCTTTGCGGCTCGGTCACGCCAGGTGCGGGGACCGGGGTCGGGTGCTCGGGAGTCACCCCCGGAGCAGCCTGCGGAGTGCTATCAGCAGGCACTTCAGGCGCCGGGTTCGAAGCCTCTGGCACCTCCTGATTCGTTATCGGCGCAGGGCTGGATCGATAATCAGCGCGCCGCTTGAGCTGGAACTCGCGCACTGCATTATTGTGCGCATCCAGGTCGTCGGAGAACACATGACTGCCATCACCACGAGCCACAAAATACAAACTGTTACCCGGCACCGGATTCAACGCTGCATGAATCGCTTCGCGCCCAACCATAGCAATCGGAGTCGGTGGCAACCCCGGGATCATGTAAGTGTTGTAAGGCGTCGCCTCACGCAAATGCGCACGGGTCAATTTACCGTTGTAGCGCTCGCCCAAACCGTAGATCACCGTAGGATCGGTTTGCAGCAACATGCCAATCTGCATGCGCCGCACGAAGACACCGGCAATCTGCCCACGCTCCTGCGGTACACCGGTTTCCTTCTCCACCAGCGAAGCCATGATCAGCGCTTGATAGGGCTCAGTGTACGGTGCGTCAGCCGCGCGCTTGCTCCATTCTTTGGCGAGAACATCATCCAGACGCTCGTAGGCTTTTTCCATCAGTTCCGCATCGGTCATGCCACGGACAAAACGGTAGGTATCCGGAAAGAACCGTCCTTCGGGAAACACGCCTGCATGACCGAGCTTGTTCATCACTTCGCTATCGCTCAAGCCGGTGAAGGTCTGTTCAAGTTTTTCCTGCTTGGCCAAGGCGGCGCGTACCTGACGAAAATTCCAGCCTTCGACCAGGGTCAGGCTGTACTGCACCACTTCGCCACGCTGCCACAGGCCGATCAGACCCTGGGCGCTCATGCCCGGCGTCATGCGGTACTCGCCACCATGCAGCGGTTGTCCGTCGAGATTCAGCCGCCAGTACAGCCGCAGCCAAAAGGAGTCCTGCAGGACGCCGTCGGCCTGCAGGCGATTGAAGGTTCCGCTCGGTGTCGAACCGGGCGGGACATCAAGCAATTGCTCGTGTGTCAGATTGAGCGGCTGCTCCAGCGCCGAGTTCAGCTTCCAGGCCGAAGTACCCAGCACCAATCCTGCCAGAACCAGTCCGGCTTCCAGCAGCAGCAAGAATTTACGTCTCACAAATCAAGCATCCAGTAGCGCGCGGGCAATGCCTTGCAGTTTACGGGTGAGTGGCCCAACCGGCCAGCTCAACGCTGCATAAGCGCGTACCGGCCAAACGCCGTACACGCTATTGCAGACGAAGACTTCGTCGGCCTGTTGCAGCTGGTCGAGACTGATCTCGGTAATCTCTGTGGGAATACCCAGCGACCTGGCTTGAAACAATAATTCAGCTCGCATCACGCCAGCGACGCCGCAGCGACTCAAGTCAGCCGTCAGCAGTCTGTTATCGCGCACCAGAAACAGGTTGCTGAACACCCCTTCGATCACGCGTCCGGAAACGTCCAGCATCAAACCTTCGGCATGCTCGGCATCATGCCACTCGGAGCGGGCAATGACCTGCTCCAGACGATTCAGGTGCTTGAGCCCGGCGAGCAAGGGCTGCTCGCCAAGTCGCGTAGCGCAGGGAAAAAGGCGAATACCCTGCTGACCATAGGCAGGCGGGTATGCCGCAGGCGGATTGCCTTGCAGAATCCGTCGAGCTTGAGCAGCCGGATCGGCAGCGTAGCCGCGCAGACTGTCGCCACGGGTGAGGATCAACTTGAGCACACCCTCGCCCAAGGCTGCGGCATAAGCCAACAGCTCGCTGCGGATCAAAGAGTGATCCGCAGCGATGGCCAGACGCGAACAGCCCTCGGCCAGACGCTGCAAATGCCGATCCAGCAGCAATGGCTGGCCGGCCTTGACGGCGATCGTCTCGAACAGACCATCACCGTAGGCCAGGCCACGATCTTTGAGCGACAGAGCGTCAGCCGGCTGACCGTCGACCCAGCCCTGCATCAACCGGCGAACCGGCGGAACACCAGGGAACCGTTGGTACCGCCAAACCCGAACGAGTTGGACAGCACGACATCGATATCCATGTCACGTGCGGTATGCGGCACGAAATCAAGGTCGCAGCCTTCATCCGGCTCATCCAGGTTGATGGTCGGCGGCGCGACCTGCCCGTTGATCGCCAGCACACTGAAGATCGCCTCGACAGCACCAGCAGCACCCAGCAGGTGCCCGGTCATGGACTTGGTCGAACTGACGGCCAGCTTGTAGGCGTGCTCACCGAAGACAGTCTTGATCGCCTGGACTTCCGCCAGGTCACCGGCTGAAGTCGATGTGCCATGGGCATTGATGTACTGCACTTGATCAATGTTCAGCCTGGCATCACGCATAGCGTTGGTAATGCAGCGCGCCGCGCCCGCGCCATCGGCTGGCGGCGACGTCATGTGATAAGCGTCGCCGCTCATGCCAAAGCCGATCAACTCGGCATAAATGGTCGCACCACGAGCCTTGGCGTGTTCCAGCTCTTCGAGCACCAGGGCACCGGCACCGTCGGAAAGCACGAAGCCGTCACGGCCCTTGTCCCATGGACGGCTGGCGCGGGTCGGCTCGTCGTTGCGAGTCGACAACGCACGGGCAGCACCGAAGCCGCCCATACCGAGACCGCAGGCGGCCATCTCGGCACCGCCGGCAATCATCACATCGGCTTCGCCGTAAGCAATGTTGCGCGCCGCCATGCCGATGCAGTGCGTACCTGTGGTACAGGCTGTCGAAATGGCGTAATTAGGCCCCTGGGTACCCAGATGGATAGACAGAAAACCGGAAATCATATTGATGATCGAGCCAGGCACGAAGAACGGAGAAATCCGTCGCGGGCCTTGCTCATGCAACGTGCGGCTGGTTTCTTCGATATTGGTCAGACCGCCAATACCCGAACCGATGGCCACACCGATACGCTCACGGTTGGCGTCGGTCACTTCCAGACCGGAGTTACGTACCGCCTGAAACCCGGCAGCCAGACCGTACTGAATGAACAGGTCAAGTTTGCGAGCTTCTTTTACCGACAGGTATTCCTCGACATTGAAGCCCTTTACCGAGCCGCCAAAACGGGTGGAATAGGCAGAAAGGTCGGTGTGTTCGATCAGACCAATGCCACTACGGCCAGCCAGAATGCCCTGCCAGCTGCTCGGTACATCCGTGCCCAGTGGCGACAACATACCCATACCGGTGACTACGACGCGTCTACGCGACACAGCACTCTCCTTCTTCTAATGACGACACTTTGTATCAGGTCTAAAGAAAAAACCGCACGCCATGATGGCAGTGCGGTTTTTCCATGACAGCAAGCGACGACTACAAACTATTAAGCCTGATGGCTAGTAACGTAGTCGATAGCAGCTTGAACGGTAGTGATCTTCTCGGCTTCTTCGTCAGGAATTTCGGTCTCGAATTCCTCTTCCAGAGCCATCACCAGCTCAACGGTGTCAAGGGAGTCGGCACCCAGGTCTTCTACGAAGGAAGCAGTGTTCACAACTTCTTCTTCTTTAACGCCCAGTTGCTCAGCAACGATTTTCTTGACGCGCTCTTCGATGGTGCTCATACCTTGTTTTCACTCCTAATGGACAAATTCAGGCAGCTGGCCAGTGGGTAAGTGTATAGAAAGGCTTTTCAGCTTTTCAACTGAAAGCTTCACTCCTCAAACCCAGCCAGCCATCTGCCTATAAATAGATTGCAGCTTTATAACGGATTTTAGACAGCTCGTATGACATTTTTTTGAAGCAAACCGTCACATTTAACTCATGTACATCCCGCCGTTCACCGGGATTGTAGCCCCAGTAACGTAAGCCGCACCGTCCGAAGCCAGAAAAGCGACCACTTGCGCAATCTCTTGAGCTTGCCCCAGACGGCCCAGCGGAATTTGCGTCAGCAAAGCTTCACGCTGTGCTTCAGGCAATTCGCGGGTCATATCGGTATCGATGAACCCGGGAGCCACCGAGTTTACCGTAATCGACCGCGAGCCGACTTCACGCGCCAGAGCACGACTGAAGCCTTCCAGCCCTGCCTTGGCCGCTGCGTAGTTTACTTGGCCTGCGTTGCCCATGGCACCCACAACCGAGCCGATACTGATAATTCGCCCCCAACGCGCCTTGGTCATGCCGCGCAGAACACCCTTGGACAGGCGGAACAGACTGTTCAGGTTGGTATCGACGACATCATGCCATTCGTCATCTTTCATGCGCATCATCAGATTATCGCGGGTAATACCGGCGTTATTGACCAGAATCGCCGGCGCACCGAACTGCTCCTGAATGCTCGCCAGTACTGCAGCCACGGACTCGTCGCTGGTGACATTGAGTTCCAGGCCTGTGCCTTGAATACCGTTTTCTTTCAGGGTCGCAGCGATACGCTCGGCGCCCGAAGCGGAAGTTGCAGTGCCGATGACTACGGCACCCAGACGACCCAATTCAAGAGCAATAGCTTGACCAATACCGCGGCTGGCACCGGTAACCAGTGCAACTTTACCTTGCAGACTCATGCAGGCTTCTCCTAATTCAAGCCAGCGCTGCACGAGCGGCAGCGAAAGCATCTGGGGTATTCAGGTTAGAGGTCGATACGCCTTCGGCGCAGCGCTTGTTCAGGCCGGCCAACACTTTGCCAGGACCGCATTCGACCAGCTGGGTGGCGCCATTGGCAGCCAGGCACTGGACAGACTCGACCCAACGTACCGGCTTGTAGAGCTGCTCAAGCAGATCACGCTTGAGTGTCTCAAGATCCGCCGCAACACTGGCGCTGACGTTCTGCACCAACGGGATTTGCGGAGCCTGCCAGTTGATTGCAGCGATCGACTCAGCGAAACGCTCGGCAGCCGGACGCATCAATTCGCAGTGGGATGGCACGCTGACCGGCAACGGCATCGCTCGCTTGGCACCACGCGCCTTGCACCCCTCGATGGCGCGCTCGACAGCTGCCTTGGCACCTGCGATCACAACCTGACCCGGCGAGTTGAAGTTGACCGCGCTGACCACTTCACCCTGCGCCGCTTGCGCACAGGCCGCCAGCACATCGGCATCGTCCAGACCGAGAATCGCGGCCATGCCGCCCTGCCCGGCCGGTACGGCCTCCTGCATCAACTGACCGCGACGCTCCACCAGCTTCACAGCATCGCCCAGGCTCAGGCTGCCAGCCGCGACCAGCGCGCTGTATTCGCCCAGGCTATGACCTGCGACATAGGCCGGGCGTGCACCGCCCTCAGCCAGCCACAGGCGCCACAACGCGACGGACGCAGTGAGAATGGCCGGCTGGGTTTTATCGGTTTGATTGAGCTGTTCTTCCGGCCCTTGCTGGGTCAGTGCCCACAGGTCATAGCCCAGAGCATCGGAAGCTTCTTTGAATGTTTCAAGGATCAACGGGTATTGCGCGCCCAACTCGGCCAGCATGCCGAGGGACTGCGAACCCTGTCCTGGAAAGACGAATGCGAGGGATGCAGACATGTAACAAGCCCCTAATGATCTTGTCGTCGGAGAATTGACGTCCCATATAAAGGACACAAAAAACTGACAGTTGGATGACTGATTGAACTAAGCGGTCACATTTAAGCATTCTCGAGCGAAAACGCCTAAAGCAACAGATCCTCGAGACGACCGTGCAAGCGCTCCGGCAGGTTTTCCTGGATCTCGATCACGGCCCGCTGAATCGCACTTTGGAACCCCTGCACCCCCGCCGAGCCATGGCTTTTCACAACGATACCCTGCAAACCGAGAAAGCTCGCACCATTGTGCCGTGCAGGCGCCAGATCAGCCTGCAAGCGTCGCATCAACGGTAGCGCCAACGCACCGACCATTCGCGATACCACGCTTTGCCTGAACAGCGCTTCAATTCGCGCCGCAATCATGGTCGCCAGGCCTTCGCTGGACTTGAGCAGGATATTGCCGACGAAACCGTCGCAGACCACGACATCCGCCTCACCACGGTACAACCCATCCCCCTCTACGAAGCCGATGTAGTTCATGCCGCGGGCATTTTGAAGCAGACTCGCCGCCAGCTTGACCTGCTGATTACCCTTGATGTCTTCGGTACCGATATTCAGCAATGCCACCCGCGGACGGACAATACCCAGCGTTTCAGCCGCAACCGACCCCATCACCGCAAATTGCAGAAGATGCTCGGCACTGCAATCGACGTTAGCCCCCAGATCGAGCAACTGGCAATAACCGCGCTGGGTCGGAATGGCTGCAACCATCGCCGGACGATCAATACCCGGCAGGGTTTTCAGCACATAGCGCGACAACGCCATCAGCGCACCCGTATTGCCAGCACTGACGCACGCCTGAACCTTGCCATCTCGCAACAACTCAAGCGCCACACGCATCGAGGAGTCCGGCTTGCCGCGCAGGGCTTGCGATGGCTTTTCATCCATGGCGATCACTTGCGTGGCCGACACGATATTCAAGCGCGCGCGATCCACAGCCGACTGGCTGGCAATCAGTTCTTCTAAAAGGGAGAGTTGACCGACAAGGGTCAGGTGCAGCGAGGGCGTAGCAGACAGACAAGCAAGGCTGGCCTGAACAATGCTGCGGGGACCGAAGTCCCCGCCCATTGCGTCAATCGCGATGACTTGAGCGGACAAGGATTACTCGTCAGCGCCCTTGTCGATCACTTTACGACCACGGTATACGCCTTCTGGCGATACGTGGTGACGCAGGTGAACTTCACCAGTGGTTTTTTCTACAGACAGGGTGCTAGCCTCGAGAGCATCGTGGGAACGACGCATGTCACGGGCAGAGCGGGATTTTTTGTTCTGCTGAACAGCCATAATTGATTAACTCCTAAACGTTTGGGTCACGCTTTAACTGCGCCAATACACTGAACGGGTTGGACCGCGTTACCTCGTCCTCGCTCGGTTCGGGCTCATCGAGACCCGCCGGCTGCTGGCATTCTTCCGGATGATGAGCAGGCACAATGGGCAAGGCGAGCAAAAGCTCCTCCTCGATCAGTGACTGCAGATCCAAAGGATCTTCGCCCAGTTCCAGCACGTCATAACCTTTCGGCAACGACTGGGTATTCGCACCCTCTTTCACCACAGCATAACTGCATTCGCTGTGGATCGGCAGGGTGACCAGCTCAAGACAACGCTGGCAAACCATTTTGACTTCGACATCGATAAAACTGTGGATAACCACAGATTTACGCTCATCTCGCTCAAAAACGAATTTAGCCTGCACCGTACCGACAGTATCGGAAAGCGGGTCGCAGAGTCTCTCCAAATCGGCCAGCAGCAGTTCACCTTGAAGGGTGGTGCCACGATCAGCCAATTTGCGCGGGTCAACGTGAGGTGGAATCGGGTCATTCAACATAGGCGCAGCATTATAGGGATGCCCCCGGCCATGTCAAAGGAAATTCAACCCTGTCCGCCACTTGGAAGCCTCGCTAGAATCCACGACTATCATCAGGAGAACCGCATGCTGCCTTTATTACTTGCTTCAAGCTCGGCCTATCGTCGTGAATTGCTGGCCCGCTTGCAACTGGCATTTACCTGCAGCTCACCGAATATCGACGAAAGCCACCGCCCGGGCGAGCCCGCCATCGACCTGGTCAAACGCCTGGCCAAAGAGAAAGCCCAAGCCCTGAGCAGCAGCCATCCCGCCCACCTGATCATCGGCTCCGACCAGGTTGCCGTACTGGACGGCCAAATCATCGGCAAACCACACACCTTCGAAAAAGCCCGGGCACAACTATTGGCCGCCAGCGGTGCCAGCGTGACCTTTCTGACCGGCCTGGCACTGCTCAACAGCCAGACTGGCCACTGCCAGGTCGACTGCATCCCCCTCACCGTTCACATGCGCACACTCGATCAAGCACGTATCGAGCGCTACCTGCTCGCCGAACAGCCCTACGACTGCGCAGGCAGCTTCAAAGCCGAAGGATTGGGCGTGAGCCTGTTTCGGAGCACCGAAGGCAGTGACGCCACCAGCCTGATCGGCCTGCCGCTGATCCGCCTGGTCGACATGCTGCTGGCCGAGGGCGTGCAGATTCCTTGAATTGGCGCCCTACCCCACAGCCACAGGCGAAGCCTGCGTTCGACCGCGAAGCGCTCACCAATCCAGATCGCACGAAGCTAACCATCTGCGCTCAACTATAAAAAAACCGGCCACGTGAGCCGGTTTTTATGCTGCGCGTTAATCAGCGCAATGTTGGCCCTTGAAAGCCCATCCACATTGCCAAGTGCTCGGCAACGCTGGCTCCGAGCTTTTTCGAGAAGCGATCGAATGTCGACTCCTGAATCGTGAAGTCAACCAGCTCTTTCTCACCAATCACATCCCGCGCCACTGAGCTCGCACTTCCCAGCCCATCGATCAAGCCCAACTCCAGCGCCTGCTCACCCGACCACACCAGGCCAGAGAACAGCTCAGGATGCTCCTTGTCCTTGAGCCGCTCGCCACGCCCCTGCTTGACGCTGGCGATGAACTGGCGATGGGTCGTGTCCAGCACACCCTGCCAGAATTGGGTTTCCTCAGGCTTTTGCGGCTGGAACGGATCGAGGAACGACTTGTGCTCGCCAGAGGTATAGGTCCGACGCTCGACACCAAGCTTCTCCATCGCCCCTACAAAACCATAACCCGCCGCCGTCACACCGATGGAGCCAACCAGACTGGCCTTGTCGGCGTAGATCTGATCCGCAGCGCTGGCGATGTAATACGCGCCAGAAGCCCCCAGGTCCGAGATCACCGCATAGACCTTGATCTCAGGATGCAGACCGCGCAAACGACGAATCTCGTCATAGACATAACCCGACTGCACCGGACTGCCACCCGGACTATTGATCCGCAGCACCACGCCCTTGACCTTCGAATCGTCAAAAGCAGCCCGCAAGCCACCGACAATATTGTCAGCACTGGCGGGCTCCTTGTCGGCGATCATGCCGTTCACATCAATCAGAGCCGTGTAGCCAGAGCCACGCGTTGCGCTTTTTTCCACGTCCATCAGCGGTGTAAACAACGCCATCGCCGCAAACAGATAAACGAAGGTCAGCAGCTTGAAGAAAATCCCCCAGCGCCGCGAGCGCCGTTGCTCTTGCACGCTGGCCAAAAGGGTCTTTTCAAGCAGCTTCCAGCTTTTCTCGTCACTGCCTTCGGCACTCGCCTCGCTTGGCGCCTTCCACTCATCCTTCATACCATTTACCCCAGCAAAAACTTAATTGGCCCGCCGGCTCAGCCAGGCGCGCAGCTCAGAAAAATGATCAATGGCCAGACGCGGCTCGAACACACGCAGGGCATCCATCGATTGAGCACCATAGCTGACCGCAACCGAATCCATACCGGCATTGCGCGCCATCAACAGATCGAACGAAGAGTCGCCCACCATCAACGCCTGCTCGGGACCGACTTCGCAATGGGCGAGAATCTGCTCCAGCATCAACGGATGTGGCTTGCTCGCAGTTTCGTCGGCAGCACGAGTGATATCGAAATAATCCTCCCACCCATGAGACTTCAGCACTCGATCCAACCCTCGACGGGCTTTGCCAGTGGCCACAGCCAGGCGATATCCCTCGCAACGAAAAGCTTCGAGAGACTCGACCACACCAGCAAAGAGTGGCGAAGGCTCGGCCTCGAGCGCAATGTAGTGATCCGCGTAGCGCTGACGGAACGCAACCAGGTCAGCGTCGCCGATTTCCGGGTACAAGGTGCGGATCGCCTCCGGCAAACCCAGACCGATGATGCCTTTGACGGCAAAATCGTCTCGCGGCGGCAAATCCGCTCGCGCAGCCGCTACCTGCATTGCCTCGACAATTCGACCAATGGAGTCGGCCAAGGTGCCATCCCAATCAAAGATCAGTAGCTTGTAATCAGCTAGCACTCAGACGCTCCACGGTCCTGGCCCACATTTCGTCCACCGGCGCCTGCAGTTTGAGTTCGCCGCCATCAGGCAGCGGCACGGTCAGCATGTAGGCGTGGAGGAAAAGGCGCTTGCCGCCCATCTCGCGAATCTCTTTACTGAAGTCCTCATCGCCGTATTTGCTGTCACCGGCAATGCAGTGCCCGGCATGCAAGGTGTGCACGCGAATCTGGTGGGTCCTGCCAGTGACAGGCTTGGCTTCGATCATCGTGGCGAATTCACCGAAACGGCGCAGCACCTTGAAGACCGTGAGAGCCTCCTTGCCCTCCTCATTGACTTCAACCATGCGCTCGCCGGAGCGCAGGTTGCTCTTGAGCAACGGCGCACGAACCTGCTTGATCGATGTCGCCCAGTTGCCGCGGACCAGCGCCATGTAGCGCTTATCGACGCCATCACCACGCAAAGCGGTGTGCAGGTGGCGCAACATGCTGCGTTTTTTCGCGATCATCAGCAGGCCGGAAGTGTCCCGATCCAGGCGATGGACCAACTCCAGCTCTTTAGCATCGGGCCGCAACTGACGGAAGGCTTCGATAACCCCGAAGTTCAGACCGCTGCCGCCGTGGACCGCAATGCCGGCTGGCTTGTTGATCACAATCAGCGCCTTGTCTTCAAAGACAATCGACGCTTCAAGGCGCTGCAACAAACCCTGAGCTACAGGCACCGGCTCGTCGCGCTCAGGCACGCGCACAGGTGGCACACGGACAATATCGCCCGCCTGCAGCTTGTATTCAGGCTTGATCCGCCCCTTGTTCACGCGCACTTCGCCTTTACGCAAAATGCGGTAAATCAAGGTTTTAGGCACGCCTTTAAGCCGAGCGAGCAGGAAATTATCGATTCGTTGGCCGGCATATTCCGGCGAGACCTCAAGCAGCTGGACGCTGGGGGTCAGGGGGGCAGTAGTTGTCATGCCGGGAATGATAACAATTTTTATGGATTTGAAGCACTTAATGATTGCTGCTATAGTCGCGAACGCCGCCAAAAGCGGCCTGGGCAGCGGACCAACGGTCGAAGACCGACCCTGACCAACGCAATTCATCAGGACGCAAGGCCGTCCTACGGGGCTTTCGCTACAATTATGGAAGGTTCGCGATTGTAACAAGCGCAGGTGACATGAGGCCTGAAGCGAGCGCAAGAAGCAGAGTGATTACTCGTCTTTTGCGCCGATATTCACGGCCAGTTCACAAAGTGCAGTCGATCTCGAATGAGCCTGAGCGAAGGCTTCGGAAACACCGCCTAAATTAGCCATGATGCGTGACCTCCCCTTTCGGAGCTCACGGTAAATGCCAACCCGCTGCGGATTCTGCGCGCGGCAGCACCCGAATTATCAGGGATACGTGTAGGGTGGAGATGCACAACCGTCGGACTGTGTAGCACTAGGCTTATATTTAGACGCTTCATCTCGTCCACCGTCGCCGGTTGATTCCTCCTCCTGACTGAGTGCTTAAGTAGCCACAGCAAGCAGGACGCGTACGTCGCGACTCCGGCCCAATTGGTCGAACCTCGCTAGACACTGGAGTGTCCAACCACTCCTGACGCACCTGACACCGACCGTGAGAAGTCGTGTGTGCCGAACGCCGTTTCCGGCAGCCCGGAAACCGACGGTACTACATGAAAAGAATGCTGATTAACGCAACTCAACCCGAAGAGTTGCGTGTTGCACTGGTAGATGGCCAGCGCCTCTACGACCTGGATATCGAATCCGGTGCACGCGAGCAGAAAAAGGCCAACATCTATAAAGGCCGGATTACTCGCATCGAACCAAGCCTTGAGGCTGCCTTTGTCGATTTCGGCTCTGAGCGCCACGGCTTCCTGCCACTCAAAGAAATCTCCCGCGAATACTTCAAGAAAGCCCCCGAAGGCCGCGTCAACATCAAGGACGTCCTGAGCGAAGGCCAGGAAGTCATCGTCCAGGTCGAAAAAGAAGAACGTGGCAACAAGGGCGCAGCCCTGACCACCTTCATCAGCCTGGCCGGTCGTTATCTGGTTCTGATGCCGAACAACCCGCGTGCCGGCGGTATCTCCCGTCGTATCGAAGGTGAAGAGCGCAACGAACTGCGTGAAGCCCTGAACGGTCTGGTTGCTCCAGCCGATATGGGTCTGATCGTGCGCACTGCCGGCCTTGGCCGCAGCAGCGAAGAAATGCAGTGGGACCTCGATTACCTGCTGCAGCTCTGGACCGCCATCAAAGAAGCCTCGCTGGATCGCTCCGCGCCATTCCTGATCTATCAGGAAAGCAACGTGATCATCCGCGCCATCCGCGACTACCTGCGCCAGGACATCGGCGAAGTGCTGATCGACAGCATCGAAGCCCAGGACGAAGCCCTGACCTTCATCCGTCAGGTGATGCCGCAGTACGCCAGTAAGATCAAGCTGTACGAAGACAGCGTACCGCTGTTTAACCGTTTCCAGATCGAAAGCCAGATCGAGACCGCCTTCCAGCGCGTCGTTGAACTGCCTTCCGGCGGCTCCATCGTTATCGATCCGACCGAAGCCCTGGTGTCCATCGACATCAACTCGGCGCGCGCCACCAAAGGCAGCGACATCGAAGAAACCGCTCTGCAGACCAACCTTGAAGCTGCCGAAGAAATCGCCCGTCAGTTGCGCCTGCGTGACATCGGCGGCCTGATCGTCATCGACTTCATCGACATGACCCCAGCCAAGAACCAGCGCGCCGTGGAAGAAAAAGTCCGCGAATGCCTGGAAGCCGACCGCGCTCGCGTACAGGTCGGTCGTATCTCGCGCTTCGGCCTGCTGGAAATGTCCCGTCAGCGCCTGCGTCCATCCCTGGGCGAAAGCAGCGGTATCGTCTGCCCACGCTGCAGCGGCACCGGCATCATCCGTGATGTTGAATCGCTGTCGCTGGCGATCCTGCGCCTGATCGAAGAAGAAGCCCTGAAAGACCGCACCGCCGAAGTTCGTGCCCAAGTGCCAATCCCGGTCGCTGCGTTCCTGCTCAACGAAAAACGCAACTCGATCACCAAGATCGAACTGCGCACCCGTGCACGTATCGTCATTCTGCCGAACGATCACCTCGAAACGCCTCACTTCGAAGTTCAGCGTCTGCGCGATGACAGCCCGGAAGCTCACGTCGGTCAGTCCAGCTACGAAATCGCCGCTGCCGCTGCCGAAGTAGAAGAAGTTCAGCCGGTCGCCGCTACCCGCACCCTGGTTCGCCAGGAAGCCGCGGTGAAAACCGCTCCGGCACGCGCCAATGCTCCGGTTCCGGTTGAAGCCCCCGCCGCACCTGTTGCTGCGCCAGTCCACGTCGCCGAACCAAGCCTGTTCAAAGGTCTGGTGAAGTCGCTGGTCAGCCTCTTCGCTACCAAAGAAGAACCTGCCGCTCCGGTCGTGGTTGAAAAGCCAGTCACCGAACGCCAGCCGCGCAACGAAGAGCGCCGCACTGGTCGTCAGCAGAGTCGCAGCCGTAACGGTCGTCGCGACGAAGAGCGCAAGCCGCGCGAAGAACGTGCACCTCGTGAAGAACGTGCACCTCGTGAAGAGCGCGCGCCTCGTGAAGAACGTGCACCCCGCGAAGTCCGTGAAGAAGTAGCGGCCGTAGCAGCTCGTGAAGAACGTGCACCACGCGCTCCGCGTGAAGAACGTGCCCCACGTGCTCCGCGTGAAGATCGCAAGCCGCGCGAAGCTCGTGAAGATCGCCCGGTTCGTGAACTGCGCGAGCCGCTGGATGCAGCTCCAGCCGCAGTTGCCGAAGAGCGCCCTGCCCGCGCCCCACGCGAAGAGCGTCAACCGCGCCCACCGCGTGAAGAACGTCAACCACGTGTCGAGCAGGCTGCTGTCGCCGTTAGCGAAGAAGAACTGCTGCCGAACGAAGAACAACTGCAGGATGACGGTCAGGAGAACGCCGAAGGCGATCGTCCACGCCGCCGCTCCCGTGGCCAGCGTCGTCGCAGCAACCGTCGTGAGCGTCAACGTGATGCCAACGGCAATGTGATCGAAGGCTCGGAAGAGACCGAAGAAAGCAGCGAAGAACCAAGCGGCGCCGCTCTGGCTGCCGGTCTGGCCGTTACCGCGGCTGTTGCCAGCACTGTGATCAGCGCCCCAGCTGAAGCTCAGGCTCATCAGCAAGCAGAACGCGCTACTGCCGTCACGCTGGAAACTGCTTCGGTTGAAGCGCCAGTGGTTGAAGCGACCACTGCGATTGAAGCGCCTGCCGCTCCTGCCGTTGAAGTTGCTCCGGTTCGTGAAGCACTCGTTGCCGAGCAAGCCGTTGTAGCTGAACAGCCAGTCGTCGCCGCAGAACCTGCGTTCGAAGCTCCGGTTGCTGAAAAAGCCTTTGAGCCGACTTATGACGCTCCAACCCCGTTCGACCGCGTCGCTGAATCGGTTGTCGTTGAAGCTCCAACTCCAGCTCCTGCTCCTGCTCCAACTCCAGCTCCAGTCGCTGAAGTGGTAAGCGCCGAGCCAGTGGTTGCGGCTCCGGTTGAAGCGCCAGTGGTTGCCGCAGTGACGGAGCCGGTGGTCGAAGCCGCACCGGCAAGCGCCCTGACCGCAAGTGGTCGTGCGCCGAACGATCCACGTGAAGTGCGTCGTCGCAAGCGTGAAGCCGAGAGTCTGCAGAAAGAAGCCGAACTGGCTGCAGCTGCTGCACCTGTAGAAGCTGTGATTGCTGCCGAGCCTGCTCCGGTTGTCGCTGAAGTGGCCAAGCAAGCAGCTGTTGAACCTGCCCCGACCATCGACGAAAACCTGCATTCCGTCGAAGAAGTGGTAGAGCAAAAACCCAAAGCCCTGGAAGAAGAGCACGAGCCTAAACCCCTCGCCTGATTCCAACGGCTGTTAAAAAGCCCCGCCTGCTAACGCAGGCGGGGCTTTTTTATGTTTCATGTCTCGTCCTGAATAAGGTTTACACCTTCTGGCTTCTTATCAGGAGGGTGCAATGGATACGGGCGCAAAACGCAGT